>NZ_CP029463.1:2502766-2815612 GCF_003148385.1 Flavobacterium sediminis
CCGGTTGTTGCTTCTGGTGAAGTAGAAAAACCTGCTGTTGCCGAGGTAGTAAAAACAGTTGAAATAGCTAAAGAAACAGTAGCACCGGCAGATTTTTCAAATTCAGAGAAATTCTTTTCGCCTTTAGTGAAAAATATAGCAAAAGAAGAAGGTGTTTCTGTAGCTGAATTAGAAGCTATAAACGGAACCGGGAAAGACGGACGTGTTACGAAAGATGATATTTTAAGTTATATTAAGAATAGAGGAAATCAACCGGTTACAGTGGTACAACCTGTAAAAATGGAAGCTAATGCTGTCACTTCGGGCGGAGTCGAGAAGCAAGAAGCTCCGAAAGTAGCCCCGGTATCGGTTAACGGAGAAGACGAGATCATTGAGATGGACAGAATGCGTAAGTTGATCTCTAAATATATGGTGGAGTCCAAACAAACTTCGGCTCACGTACAATCATTTATTGAGGTAGATGTTACCAATATTGTAAAGTGGAGAGATAAAGTAAAAAATGCTTTTGAAAAGAGAGAAGGCGAGAAATTGACTTTCACACCTATTTTTATGGAAGTGGTTGCAAAAGCTTTGCGCGAATTCCCGATGATGAATATTCAGGTAAATGGCGATTACATCATTAAAAAGAAAAACATCAATTTAGGAATGGCTGCCGCCTTACCGAATGGAAACTTGATTGTTCCGGTGATTAAAAATGCCGACCAATTAAATTTAGTAGGCATGGCTAAACAGGTGAATGATCTGGCAAATAGAGCAAGAACCGGTAAATTAAAACCGGATGATACGCAAGGCGGAACCTATACAGTTACGAATGTGGGAACTTTCGGTTCGGTTTTCGGTACACCGATCATTAACCAGCCGCAAGTAGGTATTCTGGCTTTAGGAGCAATTCGCAAAGTACCGGCTGTTATTGAAACTCCGGACGGAGATTTTATCGGGATCCGTCAAAAAATGTTCTTGTCTCACTCTTATGATCACAGAGTAGTAGACGGAGCCTTAGGCGGAAGTTTCGTAAAACGCGTTGCGGAATTGTTGGAAGCCTGGGACTTGAATAGAGAGGTTTAAAAAAATATAAAATGATTCTATATAGACCCGGTGGTTTTTTTACCATCGGGTTTTTGTTATTTTTGAAAAAAATCAGAAAGATGAAAGTTAATGTAATCGTATTATTTGTTTTAACGATTTTGGTCTCGTGTAAGGAAGTTGTAAAGAAGGAAGAAAAGCCATTGGTTGAGCAAAAAAAAGAAGAAGTATCCTTTGAAAAGCCACTGATAAATGACAATTTGTCAATTAAGTCAAAAGATGATTTTTTAGGTTACTGGGTCGGGGATTTTAAAGCAAATTTGTATGATGCTCAAAAAGATACTATTTACGGGAATGATAAATATAGCAATCTTATAACAAGAAAAATTACTTTTTCAATTGATGAAATAAAAAACGATTCGGTTTTCGGACACTCTGTAACAGCCGGAAATGTTAGTCCGTTTAAAGGTGTTTTGAGGGAACATGAAGGCGCTTTCGATATGCAGGTAGAAGAATTTAGGAGAACGCGAACGGATGGTAAATTTTCAATTCAATTGCAAAAAAGAGATTCGGTAATGAAAGGATTTTGGACAGCATTTAATCCGGATAGTGTAAAGATTGGTTCCAGAATTTTTGATCTGAAGAAAAGATTGTTCAAGTACAATCCGGAGAACGAACTTGAATATAGCTTTTATGATACAGATAAATTTAGAGATTACGAGTCTTCCACAGATACCGTAAATGGAGAGGAAGTGGTTTATATGGATCAGGAATATTTTGCAACCACTCAAAAAATTTATGAAGCGAATCCTTCTACCGAATTGTTGACAAAAGAATTTGTTTCAAATCTGACAAAGGCGGATATCTTTATTTTGAGAAACTCCATATTTGCTAAGCATGGTTTTGCATTTAGAAGTAAACAACTTAGAATGTATTTTGAAGGTTTTGAATGGTACATGCCGGTTTTCAGTGATGTTAAAAAAGAACTGACCGCTATTGAAACCCAAAATATCGAGCTGTTACTCAGATATGAAAAAAATGCAGAAGAATATTATGATTCTTTCGGAAGGTAATAATGCGAACAAGCTTTTTTAAATACGCCATACTCTTTATTTATTTTTACTTTACGTATTTATTGCTATTGATAACAATTCAATATATTCCTATGAGATTTGATGTAGCATTTCTTAGGATTAAATATGAAGAGATTCTGTTATTGCATTACAAAATAGCTTTTTTTGTGCATGTTTATACCAGTATTTTTTTAGTATTATTAGGTTGGACTCAGTTTTTAGAAAATATAAGAAGAAAGCAGAAAGATATCCATCAGCTAATAGGTAAGATTTATATATTTCTGATCGTATTCTTATCCGGACCTTCAGGTTTAGTTATGAGTTATTATGCAAACGGAGGAGTTATAGCGCAAACTTCGTTTGTGATTTTATCCGTATTGTGGATGTATTTTACATATAGATCGTATGCTTTTATAAGGAAAGGCGATTTTATAAACCATCAAAAATTTGCAATACGGAGTTTTGCATTAACATTATCGGCCATTTCATTAAGGCTTTTCAAATACATTATTGTATTTTTGTTCCATCCGCCACCAATGGATGTTTATCGGATAGTTTCCTGGCTTGGGTGGGGAGTGAATCTGATAATAGCTGAAATAATAATTTTTAAATTATTTATAAAGAGTACAAAAAATGGAATTAAAACTAAATAGACCTATTTGTTTTTTTGATTTAGAAACCACAGGAATTGATGTGGCAAGAGACAGAATCGTTGAAATATCAATCCTGAAAGTTTTTCCAAACGGAAACAAAGAAAGTAAAACATGGTTGGTGAACCCAACAATTCCGATTCCGCCTCATTCTACCGCAGTACATGGTATAACAGATGAAAAAGTAGCGAATGAACCTGTTTTTAAAGAGTTGGCATCACATGTTTACAATATGATCAAAGATTCAGATCTGGCCGGATTCAATTCAGATCGTTTCGATATTCCTTTATTAGCTGAAGAGTTGTTGCGCGCTGAGGTTGATTTTGATATGAAAAACCGGGTTGCGGTAGACGTGCAGACTATTTTTCATAAAAAGGAAGAAAGAACACTGAGTGCTGCTTACCGATTTTATTGTAATGAAAGTTTAGACAATGCGCATAGTGCTGAAGCCGATACCAATGCCACTTACGAAATACTGAAAGCGCAATTAGATCGCTACGAAGATCTGGAAAATGATATTAAATCTCTTTCTGAATTTACGAAACGTAAAAGATCGGTTGATTTTGCAGGATTCATTGCATTAAATGAAGAAGAACAGGAAATCTTTACCTTTGGCAAACATAAAGGAGCACTAGTGGAAGAAGTATTGGAAAAAGAGCCGGGTTACTTTGGCTGGATCCAAAATGCAGATTTTCCGTTATATACTAAAAAAGTACTGACAGGAATTAAATTGAGAAAACTGAATACAAAGCTGTAAATGTATACGATTAAGCGAACCGATTCAGACGATCTTGATTTTCAAAGTCTGGTACAATTATTAGATGCTGATCTGGCGATAAGAGATGGGGAAGACCATTCTTTTTATGCACAGTTTAATAAAATAGACAGTATTAGGCATGTCGTTGTAATCTTTGAAAAAGATGTCGCTATAGGTTGCGGTGCCATTAAAAAGTATGGTGACAATACAGCGGAAGTGAAAAGGATGTTTGTATTGCCGGAAAAGAGAGGAAAGGGAGCCGCTGGAATGATTTTGAAAGAATTGGAACAATGGGCAAAAGAACTTCATTATACGAAATGTATTTTGGAAACAGGAAAAAAACAGCCGGAAGCAATTACCCTTTATGCGAAACATGCTTATCGACAAATACCTAATTACGGACAATATGTAGACGTGACTGATAGTGTTTGCTTTGAAAAAGAATTGTAAAAAGAATTGTAAAAAGATTATATAACTGCTGGAAAATGAAAATAATTTGTATAGGAAGAAATTATGCAGACCATATCTCGGAATTGAATAATGAAAGGCCAAACGAACCGGTAATATTTATGAAACCGGATACGGCTGTCTTAGCTAAGCAATTTCCGTTTGTGATCCCTGAGTTCAGTAATGATGTACACCATGAAGTAGAGGTCTTGGTTAAGATCAGTAAAGTGGGAAAGTATATTGATGCTAAGTTTGCACATAAGTATTACGATCAAATAGGATTGGGGATAGATTTTACAGCAAGAGATTTACAAAATCAGTTAAAAGAAAAAGGATTACCATGGGAAAAAGCTAAGGCTTTTGACGGTTCAGCGATTATTGGTGACTTTTTACCGAAAAATTCATTTTCTTCATTAGAAAACCTTAACTTTGAATTAAGGAGTAATGGAGAAGTAGTTCAACAAGGAAATACTTCTTTAATGTTATGGAAAATAGATGAAATTATTGCTTATGTTTCTCAGTTTTTTACACTTAAAACAGGCGATATTATTTTTACAGGAACGCCTAAAGGCGTAGCGGCGGTAAAAGAAGACGATGAGCTGATTGGCTTTTTAGAAGGACAGCAAATGTTTAAAGTTCAAGTTAAGTAAAATCATGGCACTACAATACAATTTAGCAAAAGTTTATGAGATCTCTGAAAATGACAGAGATTTTGCCTTTCAGATCGTAACACTTTTTTTAGATGAAGTTCCGGTTGAAATTAAATCGATGAAAACAGGAATTGAAGAAAAAGACTATTCCCGTGTATATGCATCTGCTCATAAGATCAAACCTTCATTAGATCTTTTGGGAATGGATTTAGCTTATGATGAAAACCTTCAGGTTATGAATTGGGCAAAATCAGAAGGACAGAAAAAAGAAATAAAAGAAGTCTTTAAATCGCTTCGGGAACGCGTAGAACTTGCCGCTAAGGAAATAAAAAAAGATTTCCGTTTATAAAATTTACTAAACTACCTACTCAATAGAATTATGAAAGCTTCCATCGTTACTATCGGTGATGAGATCCTTATTGGACAGATAGTAGATACAAACTCAGCATATATAGCAAAAGCTTTAAACAAAATAGGTATTGATGTATATGAGATACTTACAATTTCTGACCAACAGCAACATATTACCGCTACTTTACAGGAATTGCTTCCCAAAGTTGATGTCGTTATTGTTACAGGAGGTTTAGGCCCAACAAAAGACGATGTGACCAAAAAAACATTTTGTTCTTTCTTTGAGGATGAGTTGGTGGAAAACCCACAGGTTCTGGCTCATGTTAAAGAATTAATAGAGGGGTTTTACAAGCGTCCTATTACACAGATGAATAGAGATCAGGCCTTAGTTCCTTCACAAGCAACGGTACTTTTTAATAAAATGGGGACAGCGCCCGGAATGTGGATGGAGAAAGATAATACTGTTTTTATTTCGTTGCCGGGAGTACCTTATGAGATGAAGTATCTTATTGATTATGAAGTAATTCCTAAGCTGGTCGAAAAATTCAAAAGACCATTTATTGTTCATAAAACCGTTATGACATACGGTAGAGGGGAAAGCCTTATTGCGGAGCAGATCGAAGATTGGGAAAATAATTTGCCTCAGTTTATTAAATTGGCTTATTTACCAAGTCCGGGTCGAGTTCGCTTACGTTTGTCAGCAAGAGGATTATACGAACAATTATTACATGATGCCATTGCCGGAGAAGTAGAGAAACTGATGGAGTTGATTGGTGATATCATTGTAGGCTATGACGAAGACGAGTCTATTGAAGTGGTTTTAGGGCGTATGCTAACAGCGCAAAACTTAACAATTGCAACAGCAGAAAGTTGTACAGGAGGTAAAATAGCCCAAACGTTAACTTCAGTTTCCGGAGCTTCTGCTTATTTTAAAGGGAGTGTAGTAAGTTATGCAACTGAAGCGAAAGAGAACGTATTACATGTTCCTGCTGAGCTGATTGAAAAATATTCAGTAGTGAGTGCAGAGGTAGCAAGCGCCATGGCAAAATCTGCTCAGGAAATCTTTCAAACAGATATTGCTATTGCTACGACCGGAAATGCAGGGCCTTTAAAAGGAGATTCCGATGCAGAAGTGGGAACGGTTTTCATCGCAATTGTATTTAAAGAAGAGGTCTTTGTTGAAGAATTTAATTTCGGACAACCCCGGGAGAAAGTAATTGATAGAGCGGTAAATAAAGCCTTGGAGAAGGTTTATAAAGAAATTTCAAAAAAATACTAAAAGATAGTTGTGTAATTCAATACAATTTTGTTTCTTTGCACCCTGATTTTGAATAACGAAATAAAAGATTAGAAATAATGTCAAGAGTTTGTGAACTTACAGGTAAAAAAGCAATGGTTGGGAACAATGTTTCTCACGCTATGAATAAAACTAAGAGAAAATTTTCTGTAAACTTAGTTAAGAAACGTTTTTACATTCCTGAAGAAGATAGATGGGTAACGTTGAAAATTTCAACAGCTGCTTTAAAAACTATCAATAAAGTAGGTATTTCTGCAGCGTTAAAAAAAGCACAAGGTAAATAATACGAATTTTGTAGCAATACGTAAATTCTTAAAATATAAGTACAATGGCAAAGAAAGGTAATAGAATTCAGGTGATTTTAGAATGTACTGAGCACAAAGCTACTGGTCTTCCAGGAACTTCTCGTTACATCACTACTAAGAATAAAAAAAATACTCCGGATAGATTAGAGATCAAAAAATTTAATCCTGTCTTAAAAAGAGTTACAGTTCACAAAGAAATTAAATAATATTTAGTCATGGCAAAGAAAACCGTAGCAACTTTACAAACTTCATCAAAAAGATTAACCAAAGCGATCAAAATGGTTAAATCTCCAAAAACAGGTGCATACACTTTCGTAGAACAAGTTATGGCTCCTGAATTAGTTGACGAATTCATAAAAAAGAAATAATTCTTTTTTAAATTAATATATGTGAAAGCTACTTTCGTTTGAAAGTAGCTTTTTTATTTTTACATTTGCTTTTCTAATTAATTGATCTAATAATGAGTTTTTTTAAAAGGATTTTTTCTTCTGATAAGAAAGAAACGTTAGATAAAGGTCTTGAAAAATCAAAAACTTCTTTCTTTACTAAACTTTCTAAAGCCGTTGCCGGAAAATCTAAAGTAGATGATGAAGTTTTAGATAATTTAGAAGAAGTATTGGTCTCTTCAGATGTAGGCGTAAATACTACTTTAAAAATTATTGAACGTATCGAAGAGCGTGTAGCCCAGGATAAATACTTAGGAACCGAAGAGCTTAATCAAATACTTCGTGAAGAAATAGCCGGATTATTATCAGAAAATAACCATGGTGACGCTTCCGAGTTTGAAGTCCCTGTAACTAAAAAGCCCTATGTTATTATGGTGGTAGGAGTAAATGGTGTAGGGAAAACAACAACTATCGGTAAATTAGCAAATCAGTTTAAAAAAGCCGGTTATAAAGTTGTTTTAGGAGCGGCTGATACTTTCAGAGCCGCTGCAATTGACCAATTACAGATATGGGCAGATAGAGTTCAGGTACCTATTGTTCGTCAGCAAATGGGAAGTGACCCCGCTTCAGTTGCATTTGATACCTTGCAATCGGCAGTTTCACAAGATGCGGATGTAGTGATTATTGATACTGCCGGACGTTTACATAACAAGGTGAATTTAATGAACGAACTTTCTAAAGTGAAACGGGTAATGCAAAAAGTAGTCCCGGATGCTCCTCATGATGTTCTATTGGTTTTAGACGGTTCAACCGGACAAAATGCTTTTGAACAAGCGAAGCAATTTACTGCCGCAACAGAAGTTACTTCTCTTGCTGTTACTAAACTGGACGGTACAGCAAAAGGAGGTGTGGTAATAGGAATTTCCGATCAGTTTAAAATTCCGGTAAAATATATCGGAGTAGGAGAAGGAATCGAAGATCTACAGGTTTTTAATAAGTACGAATTTGTGGATTCATTCTTTAAATAAAACATAGGAAAATACTTTTAATATTAAAAACAGGTAATTTTACCTGTTTTTTTTATAGCTAATTTGTATAGTTTTACTCCAGAGAATACTGCTAAACCCTATTGAGAGTAGAAATTAATCAATTAAACTATATGAATAACAGTATTTTTTTTAAAAGGAGTGTTGCCTTAATTCTCTTGGCAACTTTAGGTGGATTCACCGGGTCTTGTAAGAAAGAGGCAAGTGAAGAAGAAAAAAAAGAACCGAAACCAGGCAGTGAGGTTATGGTATCTCAAAATGCTATAACACCGGAAGAATTCCCGGACAACCTTAATATAGACGGGTTTCATTTTCCGGAAGATTCATTAAAAATTTACCAGTGGTTAGCAGACCAGGATACTATTCAGATCAATAAACACGCCTGGGGAATATGGGCTGGACTTACCGAAAAGTCGAATCAAGTGTATAAAGGAGATACATTATTGGTTTACGAAACCTGGTTAGGTGTTAAGGAATTAGCAGATATGTCAGCCAATTCAGATAAGGAAGGCGGATGTACTAAAACTAAAACTGAAAGAGCACACTTAAGTATACCGAAACAATTTATACACGCACAGGTTTTTGCTAAACAAAAAGCGGTAATCGATACAACTTTTAATGTTTTTGAATCCGTATCCTATAATCCGGCAGCAGCATGTTTTGCTACGTCTAATCTTATTTTTAACCAATCTGTTCTGGACAGTTATAACAAAACGGACGGAATCGGGAAAATACCTGATTTTCCGGCTAATAGTATTACGACAAAGCCGGTTTATTATGCAGGAAAGCCAGATGATAATGGACTGATCAGAGTACCTGTTTGGCCGGGAATGCCAAGTAAACCTCAGGTTTTTGGTTATGATGATTGGCATACGTATGTATATGTGGATATTAATAATAGCCAGCCGGAAAGAACCTTGGTCCCGGTTGTAGGAGAAAACCCTTCAGGAGAACAGATCACAAACGCTTCTTGTAATGTGAGTGATTTTATTAACTTTAAACTGGACAGTGCAGCAGCTGCTTATTTGAATGAACATCAGGATAAAGGGAATGATAATTTTAAAGCGGGTGACCTAGTATTCTTAGTTGCTATGCATGTGGGAACCAAAGAAATAAGCAATTGGACATGGCAAACTTATTTTTGGAGTTACGATCCGCAGAATCCTTTTTTCCCAAGTTCAAAATTCCAAGCTGATTTAAGACCGGGTATAATTACCGGTGCGGCAGCTAATTATTCAGTATCTTCATGTTATGCAATGGTTTGGCCTAATCAGCCTATAAGTGGTGGCACAGATAAAAATGCTACACCGATTGTTTCGTTCAATCCTTATCTGGAAGGAAGTTTCGGACCGAATGTATTCAGTGTGAAAAATAATTTCAGAAAAGATTTTCAATACGGTATTCAAACAAACTGTATGACTTGTCATGCCTTGGCAACCGCAAAAGGTAATGTCGGATATGCTACAGATCAATATATTGATATGAAAGATATGTCATTGTTTAAGAATCAGGTTCAGTTAGATTTTGCCTGGTCTATTCAGGGGAACATCAATACTAATAAATAAAACGGTTAGAACAATCGGAAAAGGATAGGTTTTTAATCTATCCTTTTTTTTATTTTAATTAGTTATGACAGCATTTATCTTTTGCCAAAGAACGTCGTCAAAATCTGATAAAGCAAAATTGCTTCCGTCTGCAGCATCTCCCATTCGTATGATAACCAGTTTTTTACTTGGAATAACATAGATTTTTTGATCATCCTTTCCTAATGCACAGTACATGTCATCCGGAGCACTGGGAATAAGAGAACCTTGAAACTCATATTGTGATTGCGGTAAATGATAGGAGCTTTTACCGTTTAACCACCACAAATAGCCGTAGGCTAAATTGATGTTCTGAGAAGTGGATGTAGCCTGATTAAAATAATCGGAATTAACGATCTGAATTCCGTCCCAATTCCCTTGATTTAAAGCTAACAGACCAAAGCGAGCCATACTTCTCGTATTGCTATAGAACACACTGTTAGAACCTATTTGTGTCCAAAAGCCGTTCATTCCTATTTTGTCTCGTAATTTTGTATTGAAGTACGTAGACCAATTTTGACCTGTTGCCTGCTCAACCACATCCTGAAGTTTTACATAGACATTATGGTAAGCCCAGCGGGTTCCGGCATCGGCAATATAGTGCAGGTTGGCAGGAGAAACATCATCACCTAAGCTATCACCTAAGCCTGAAGTCATGGTTAACAAGTGCTTACAGGTTATCAGATTTTCCTGAGCTACTGTTTCAGTGGTCCATCCAGTACCTAAGTAGTCTGATACTTTACCATTTAGTGTAACATAATTTTCATCTTTTGCGATACCGAAAATAGTTGCCGTTAATGTTTTGCCGGCACTGGCCCAGTACCAGAGAGAAGTATCAGTATGACCATTCAGGTATTCTTCCATTACAATTCTTCCGTTATAAAGAATCATAAAACTTTTAGTATTCTTAATATTCAGGTAATTCAGTAATTCGGGAATATTATTTTCATTCCAGTTTAAGTCGGATGGAGTAGTGGTTTCCCAAGTAGTACCGTTTACAGGTGGAAAATACATGGTTTCTTCCTCAGGATTGTCAATAGGAGCATCGGAATGATCGCTACTGCAATTCCATAATAAAAACAAAGGAATAAGCAGAAGAATTTTTTTCATAGCATTTGATGTTAAACTTTGTTCAGTAGGACTATAAAAATAGGAAATAGTTTAATAGCAATTCTAAAAATTGTAACTTTAGAATAAAATTCAGAGGCATTGAAATTAAAAAGAATCATTCCTGCAAAAGAACATATTTACCTTAAGGGTCCTAAGAGCAGGGATAGGGAATTGAAATTTGCATGGAGAGTTTTCCGGCAAATGATAAAAGGTTTCAGATCATTACATTTTGTAGGTCCTTGTATTACGGTATTCGGTTCTGCTCGTTTCAAGGAAGATCATCCGTATTATGAGGTAGCCAGAGCCTTTGGTCAGAATATAGCTGAACTGGGATTGGTAACAATGACAGGAGGTGGTCCCGGAATAATGGAAGCCGCAAACCGAGGTGCTTTTGAGACCGGTGGTGTTTCCGTGGGGTGTAATATACAATTGCCATTTGAACAAAAAGTCAATCCTTATGTTCATAAGTCAATTACGTTCGAACACTTTTTTGTCCGTAAGGTGATGTTGGTAAAATATTCGTATGCTTTTGTGATCTTACCCGGAGGTTTCGGAACTATGGACGAATTTTTTGAAACTTTGACTCTGGTTCAGACAAGATCCGTTACAAAGTTCCCTATTGTGTTGTTTGGGAAAGAGTTTTATAAAGAGTTGTGGGATATGATAGAGCAAATGACAAAGGAAGGAACTATTTCCAAGGAGGATATGTCTTTAGTGTTACTGACAGATGATGTTGAAGAAGCTGTTTCCCACATTAAAAACTATATAGTAAAAAATTACAAGGTAAAACCCTATCGAAGATTATGGTGGTTGTTTGAAAAAGGTTAATTTTGGCAAATACAAAAACCTCTAATAAAAGTATCCTGGTCATGAAAAAAATAGTCCTTTTTTTACTTGTATCCCTTGCAGTCTCTTGTTCCGGAATTGAGCCGAAAGATATTGAATTATTGAATGGTTATTGGGAAATCCATAAAGTGGAAATACCTTCCGGAGAAAAGAAAGAATATAAAGTTAATGAATCTGTGGATTATTTTGAAATAGCCGATCTTAAAGGCTTTAGGAAAAAGCTGGTTCCGCAGATGGACGGTACTTTTTTAACCAATGAAGTACAGGAAAATATAACTGTTGAGTTCAAGGATGATAAAGTGATCTTGCATTATAAAACGAATTATGCTTCTTGGGATGAAGAAATGATAAGTTTGACCGATAAAGAGCTAGTGGTTAAGAATCAACAGGATATTAAATATTTTTATACTAAAAAGCAATTCTGATACAATATGGCAAAGCGATTAAATGAAGAGAATTCTATTGCAGATGTCTTGAAAGAATTCATCCAGACCAATAACCTGCAAAAAGGTATGGATAAGATTGATGTGCGTGAGGCATGGAAAAAATTGATGGGGAATGGTGTACTGAATTATACAACTGAAATAGTGCTTAAAAATGAAACACTATATGTAGGACTTTCGTCGGCTGTTCTGAAAGAAGAATTAAGTTATGGAAAAGAAAAAATCGTGAACATGCTCAATGAAGAACTGGGAAAATCAATAATAAGAAATATTATTTTCAGATAAATAAAAAACGCTTCTTGAGAGAAGCGTTTTTTTTAACAAACAAACCAAACTTAAATTGAAAGAATATTTAATTTAAGTATATCTTAGAACTGAGCAGTTTCAGTTGAATCTTTCATGGCAACGGTTGAAGCTAAACCTGAAGTTACAGCATTTTGTACTTCGTCAAAATAAGAAGTACCTACAAAGTTTTGATGTTTCACAGCTCTGAAACCTTCTTCTTGTAAAGCAAATTCTCTTTGTTGTAATTCTGAATAACCTGCCATTCCTTTTTTCTTGTATGCTAATGCTAATTCGAACATAGAAGTATTTAAAGCATGGAATCCGGCCAAAGTGATAAATTGGAATTTGTACCCCATTTTTGCTAATTCTTCACGGAATGTTTCCATTTCAGCTACGGATAATTTTGCAGCCCAGTTAAATGAAGGCGAACAGTTATACGCTAATAATTTACCGGGATATTTTGCATGGATAGCATCGGCAAATTGTCTTGCTTGCTCTAAGTCAGGTGTAGAAGTTTCTAACCAGATCAAATCAGCATAAGGGGCGTACGATAAACCTCTGTCAATTCCTTGTTCCAATCCTGCTTTTACATAGAAGAACCCTTCAGAAGAACGTTCTCCGGTAACGAATTTATGATCTCTTTCGTCAATATCACTGGTTAACAAGTTAGCAGCATCAGCATCTGTTCTTGCTACAATTAAAGTTGGAACTCCCATTACGTCAGCGGCTAAACGAGCAGCAATCAATTTATTGATAGCCTCTTGTGTCGGAACCAAAACTTTTCCGCCTAAGTGTCCGCATTTCTTTGCAGATGATAATTGATCTTCAAAGTGAACACCTGCCGCACCGGCTTCGATCATCGCTTTCATCAATTCAAAAGCATTTAAGTTTCCTCCGAATCCGGCTTCCGCATCAGCAACAATAGGTACCAGATAATCTTTTTTGTTTTCAATTTTATTCACTGATTGGATTTGGTCAGCGCGTAACAAAGCATTATTGATACGTTTTACAACCATTGGAACACTGTTAGCCGGGTATAAGGATTGATCTGGGTACATTTCACCTGCCAGATTAGCATCGGCAGCTACTTGCCAACCGCTCAAATAGATCGCTTCTAAACCGGCTTCTACTTCCTGAATGGCTTGATTTCCTGTTAAAGCACCTAATCCGGCAACCCATTCCTGATTGTTTAATTTATTCCATAAAATTTCAGCACCTCTACGGGCAATACTATATTCTATTTGATAAGAACCTTGTAATTCTATTACTTTTTCAGCGGTATAGGTTCTCTCAATCCCTTTCCATCTGGGATTTGTTGCCCAATCAGTAACTAATGCTTGAATTCTTTCTTGAGTTTTCATAATTTTGTGATGTTTTAGATAGTTATTCTTTTTAATTATTTAGAGTTAAATTGTCGGATGTTGCCGCATCCGACATTTTTTATTGTATGTATTCGTAAGCTTTTAATGTTAAGAACTCGTCCAGAGTTTCGCTTAAAATCATTTCGGTAAATAATTGGGTTGCCAATTCAAATTTTCCTTTTGCATAGCGCTCTTCACCAACATATTCTTTAATTTTAGCTAATTCTTCCGGAATATAAGTTTTATATAGTTCAGCCGAACAAACCTTTCCGTTATCAAGTGTTACTTTTTTGTTCAACCAATGCCATAATTGTGCTCTCGAAATTTCTGCTGTAGCAGCATCTTCCATTAAGTTGTAAAGCGCGGCAGCACCAATACCCATTAACCACGATTCCACATAAAGAATCCCTACATTGATGTTTTTACGAACACCGTTTTCAGTAACTGTTCCTTTAGGTAATTCTAATAATTGAGCTTCAGTTATGTTTAATTCGTTGCGTTTTACATGTATTTGGTTTTTAGTCGGCATATTTTCATTAAATACTTTCATAGCTAAAGGAACTAATGCCGGGTGTGCTACCCAGGTACCATCGTGACCATTTTTTGCTTCACGTTCTTTATCGGCTTTCACTTTGTCAAAAGCAATTTGGTTAGCCTCTTCGTCGTTCTTGATCGGAATTTGAGCCGCCATTCCACCAATTGCCATAACATTGCGTTTGTGGCAAACCTGAATTACGCGTAAAGAATAAGCACTCATAAAAGGGCTGGTCATCGTAACCTGATCCCTGTCCGGAACCAAAAAGTCAGGATGTTGGTTTAGTTTTTTGATATAGGAAAAAATATAATCCCAACGACCGCAATTCAAACCAGCCATGTGCTCTTTTAATTCGTAAATGATCTCGTCTAACTGGAAACTGGCTGTAATGGTTTCAATTAATACCGTAGCTTTTATAGTTCCTTGTGGGATTTTTAAATAATCCTGAGCAAAAGCAAAAACAGCATTCCACCAGCGGGCTTCTTCGTAATGTTCTAGTTTAGGTAAATAGAAGAAAGGAGCTAAACCTTGTGCCAATAGAGCCTGCGCATTATGGAAAAAGAACAAACCGAAATCAACTAATGATCCGGACATTTTTGTTCCGTTCACTTCAATGTTCTTTTCATCCAGATGTAAACCGCGTGGTCTGACTAGCAAAGTAGCTGTATTTTCATTTAATTGATAGGATTTACCATTTTGTTCTAATGAAATGGTTTGGTTAACAGCATCTTTTAAATTTTGTTGACCTTCCATTAAATTGTTCCAAGTAGGAGAGCAACTGTCTTCAAAGTCAGCCATAAACATTTTTGCTCCTGAGTTCAGTGCATTAATGACCATTTTGCGATCTACAGGTCCGGTTATTTCAACTCTTCTGTCTAATAAAATCTCCGGAATCGGAGCTGCAGTCCAGTCACCTTCTCTGACGGCTTTTGTTTCACTCGGAAAAACAGGCTTTTCCCCTTGGTTAAACTTTTCTTGTTGTTGAACTCTTTTTTGAAGTAAGGTCAAACGTTCTTGATTGAAGTTTTGATGTAGTGCTTCTAAAAAAGCCAAAGCTTCATCGGTTACAATAGCGTTGTGCTTTGCGATTGCTTTAATCTGAATATTGTTAACTGATGTTTCCATAAGTTTATGTTTTTGTTTTCTGCGTACAATATTATAAAATAAAAAAATACAAAACAAGCGAACGTTCGCAAAAATGAATAAAAAAATTAAAAATTGTATTTCGCAAAAATGTTATATCTTTGTTTTGAGTAGTAAAATAAAGCGTTGACGCAATTTTTTGTTTTTTATAAAAAATTAGAAAATGATAGAAGAAGAGTACATTCGATTGATTTTTGGTCTGAAATTAAAGCAAATTAGGACAGATAAAAATTTGTCTTTGTTTGGTTTAGCTAAAATTACGGGCTTGTCTAAGTCTTATTTGAATGAAATTGAGAAAGGGAAAAAATATCCGAAGCGCGATAAGATTGTAACTTTAGCAGAAGCATTGGAAACCAGTTATGATAATTTGGTTTCTTTAAAATTGGATAAAAATCTGGCGCCAATCGGGGAAATTTTGCAGTCGCGAATTTTAAAAGAAATTCCATTGGATATTTTCGGGATCAAAGAAAGTGATTTGATTGACATAATTGCAGAAGCACCGTTAAAGGTGAATGCTTTTATCAGTACGCTTTTTGAAATAGCCAAACATTATAATCTAACTCGGGAAAGTTTCTTTCTGGCAGCCTTACGTTCGTATCAGGAAGCAAATAATAATTATTTTGAGGAAATTGAGCTTCAGGTCGAAAAGTTTGCAAAAGCCTATTCCATTGATCTGTCAAAACGGTTAAAGGTTTCTGACTTAGAAGAGATACTAATAGAAGAGTACGGCTACACTATTAATAATGAGGAATTAACACAGCATAAAGAATTAAACAACCTGCGTTCGGTCTTTGTACCAAGCTCTAAAACTTTGCTGGTCTCTTCTGAAACAGATGATTCACAGCGCTTGTTTATTTACGCTAAAGAAATAGCGTATAATTTTTTAAATATAACGGATCGCTTATATACTTTCTCCTGGATCAAATTTGATAGTTTTGATCAGGTACTGAATAATTTTATGGCCTCTTATTTTGCAGGAGCACTTTTGATTCCGAGAAAAGAATTGGTTACGGCTTTGAAGTCGTTTTTTGAAGAAAAGATATATAATAGTCAAAAATTTCAGACATTGATGTATCGTTTTACGGATTCGCCGGAAACGTTTTTTCAGCGTTTGACCAATGTGCTGCCGAAAGATTTTAATCTGAAGAACTTATTCTTCTTAAGATTCAGCCATAAAGCCGGTCGTGATTATTATCAGTTGACCAAGGAATTGCATATAACAAACTTGTTAGAACCACATGCAAATGAACGAAATGAGCATTATTGTCGCCGTTGGGTATCGATAAGAACACTGGGAGAGATAGCGCAGGAAGGAAAAGAAAATCCTGTTTTTGACACACAGATTTCGTCTTATGTTCATACTGATAATGAATACTTTGTTTTTTCATCAGCGACTAAAGATCCGTTTAGAAGTGGTTATTATAGAAGTATTGCTTTAGGAATTATGATCTCGGCACATTCGCAAAGTAAAATTACGTTCTTTAATGATGAAAAACTGAAGAGAAGTAGGGTAGGAGTAACTTGTGAAACTTGTGCTATTGCTGATTGTAAAGAGCGAGTAGCGCCGCCAAGAGCATTGGAACGAAAAGAACGTTTTCAACTGACCGATAAAGTTGTGGAAGCTATCCGGGAAAAGTATAAATAAAAAAAATCCGCTCTAAAAGCGGATTTTTTTATATTGTGAAGTTCTTTATACTAGAACATTTCTCTTCCTGCAAAGTGGAAAGCACCTTCGATGGCAGCGTTCTCATCAGAATCTGAACCGTGAACTGCATTTTCACCGATTGAAGTTGCATATTTTTTACGGATTGTTCCTTCAGCTGCTTCAGCCGGGTTTGTAGCACCGATTAAAGTACGGAAATCTTCCACAGCGTTATCTTTTTCTAAGATAGCAGCAACAATCGGACCTCTTGTCATGAATTCTACTAATTCACCGAAGAAAGGTCTTTCAGCGTGAACTGCGTAAAATTGTTGAGCATCAGCAACTGTTAATTGAGTTAATTTCATTGCTACGATTCTGAAACCACCTTCAGTAATCATATTTAAAATTCCACCGATGTGTCCGTTTTCAACAGCATCAGGTTTAATCATTGTAAAAGTTCTATTACTTGCCATTTTAAAATTTTTTGCAAAGGTAACACTTTGTGAAGTAAATACAAGTTAAAACTGAATTATTGTACAAGGCTTCTGGCAACTCTAAAGCCATAGAACTCATGAGTTTTGTTCGGATAAGTAGAAATACGGTTTGCAGGTCTTAAATAACTTGTTTTACTATCCCAAGAACCACCTCTTACGCTTCTTCTTTCGCCCATTTCCGGACCTTTGGGATTATTGCCGGCTTCAATTAAATAGTAATCCTGGTTATACCAGTCCCAGCACCATTCCCAAACATTTCCACTCATATCATAAATACCTAATTCGTTAGGTAATTTTGTGCCTACTGTATGGGGAGCTCCTTTACTATTACTTTTATGCCAGGCTATTTTGTCTGCTTCGTCTCCACCGCTGTATTTTGTTTTTTTGCTTGTCTTTCCTCCCTTAGCGGCATATTCCCATTCTGCTTCGGTAGGGAGTCTGTATCCGTTTGCTTTGAAGTTGCAAACATAGTTAGGACCTCTTTTACTGTATACAGGAGTTAATTTTTCTTTTTTGCTTAACCAATTACAATAGGCTACGGCTTCTTCCCAGGTAACATTGTTAATAGGTAGATTATCATGCCATCCCCATTCAGGTTTAGGAGGCATATTCAATTTGTTAGCTTTTACAAATTGCTTCCATTCCCATACCGTAACTTCGAATTTTGACATTAAAAAGGAGTTAACTTGAACATCGTGTTCTTTTTGTTCGTCAATATCTGCCAAGGCATCAGATCCTTTTGAGCCCATCTTAAATGAACCACCTTCAACTTTTATTAAAGAAGGGTTAGGAAAATCGACAGAACTGTTAGATAGGAAAATTAAGGTTAATAACAAGAATAATGATAAAAGGGTAATTTTTTTCATAAGTTGTTAAAATTAAATTTCGGCAAAGATAACCAATATTTAACATTAACATAAAAATATGTGAAAAATATAAATAAATCGATTTATTTTTGATAAAAATCAAATAAATTATGTTTTTTATCGATTTTTGATGCTTTTTATCGATTTTTAGAGCTTAAAAATTGTAAAATTATCATTAAAGCAATTAAAATAATTTTTTAATGAAGATATAAATTGTTTTGTGTTAATTTCGTTTGATAATTCGGATATATTTAAGATTCTTTCTTGTAAGCTTTCATTAGGAAATAGAGAGTCTTTAAGTTCTAAAATACGTTCCAGCTTGTCTTGTTGCTTTATTTTTTCTGCTCTTAGAAGCTTTTTTTCTAATTTATAAAGTCCGTTTAATTGTTTTTGCTCCTGAGCTTTAACTGCTTTTAAAAAAGAAACATCTGTTTTTTCTGTTATTTCATACAATTGACTAAATTGTAAGGATAACTGTTCTTTAAGCTTGGAAAAATCTAAAGGGAAATCAGCCAGTTCTTTCGTTTTTACGTTTAGAAGTTCGTTTTTTTTCAGGAATAAGTCTTTCCAATTCAATTCCAGTTTGTCTATTTTTCGGAGTTGTTTTTCAGTAACGGCTACTGCACTATTTCTAACATACAGAATAGGAAAAGTTACTTTAAACTGTTTGAACATGTTTTTTAATTCTAACCAGTAAGCAATTTCTCCACCACCACCTATATAACATAGATTGGGTAAAATGACTTCCTGGTAAAGCGGACGTAAAATAACATTAGGGCTGAATTTTTCCGGCTGAGTTTCTAATTCGTTTAGTAGTTCTTCTTCAGAAAAAGACAGGTTGGTGTTTAAAACCTGATAATGATCGTTTATTTTAACAATTCGTTCTCTCAGGTTATCTTCAATATAGAATAAGTTGATTTCTCGTGGATTAACCTGTATTTTATAGTTTTCTTTTTCGAAGAAAGGTAAAGTTTCCTGAACGGCATTAAAACTTTTTTGGTTGCGTAATTCTTCTTTGAAGTAAGGAATCATTTGTTGTTTCAATTCCTTATCGTCTCCGTCAACGATCACCAAACCGTGATCTTTGAAAAGTTCATTTACGAGATATCGGGTAGCAATTGCTAGATTGTGGTGTTCTAAATAGGATTTTCGGAACAGCTCTTTCATTTGCTTAGCGTTAGTTCCGATGCCTAGTTCTAATTCCAATATGTCAAAAACCTTGTCTAAGCCTTCTGTTGAGAGTCGGCCAACCGGTCCTTTAGCATCTCTGTTCCAACTTATTTTTTTACCATTCAGGAAAAAGTGATTGATCTCATCAAAATCATGATCTTCCGTAGCCATCCAATATACCGGTACAAAATCATAATCAGGATATTGCGTTTTTAAAACTTCTGCCGTCTTAATAGCGGCAACAATCTTGTAGATAAAATACAGCGGTCCGGTAAACAGGCTTAACTGATGTCCGGTAGTAATAGTGAAAGTGTTTTGCGAACGTAAAGTTTCAATATTGTTACCTGTACTTTCGGAAATAGGAATCCCTTTGTATTGGTTTTCTAAAGACTGAACCAAAACAGTACGGTTGCCTGAGAAATTTTCTTTTTTTTCGGCAATTTGTGCTTCGAATTCTTCTACACGAGAAAAGCGATTGTATAACGTTTGAACTTCCTTTTTCTGATTGAGATAATCTACAATTAGTTTTGAAAAATATCCGGATTCTTGAAACGTTATACAGTCGCTAGGCATAGTTAAAATTTTTGCTAAAATACTAAAAATGCACGGAACAAAATTAGCTTTAACAAAGGGTTATGATTTATCTTTTTAAACTAAAGTGACCTCTGTGTTCTTTGCCATTTTCCCTGATTACTACAAACCAATAATCATCTGAAGGTAATTGTTGGCCAAGGTAGGTTCCGTCCCAGCCTTCTGAAATCGAACTTAGCTGTTTTAGGAATTTTCCATAGCGATTGAAAATCTTAATTTGCAAATTAGGTTCGTTATCAGAGAATTTGATTTTCCAGGTATCGTTATAACCGTCTTGATTAGGCGTAAAGTATTTCGGATACATCAATAGATAAATATCGCCGGTAGAAACACCACAACCGTGTTTATCTCTTACATAAACAGTATATTCTCCGTTTGGTAATTCCGTAAACAGATTGCTGTCTTGATAATCAATTCCATTTAGCGAATATTCATAATCGCCAAGTCCGGTTACATTAATTTGAATAGTGTTGTTTTCAACAGTCCAATCGTGGGGCTCAAAATTCACTATTGTTGCCGGATTAGACAATACGATCTGAAAAGTTTTTGTTGCGGAACAAATAACACTTCCGTGATCTTCTGTTACTGTAAGCGAATAATTTCCGGGTTGATCCACTGTTAAAACGTTTCCGACAGTTCCTTCAGACCAGGTGTAAGAGTCAAAATTAGAATCTTCTCTAATAGTCACTGTAAAATTTTCGCATAAGTAATATAAGTTTTCTAAATCTATTACAGGAGAAGCGATCATTTCAAGTTCGAGAGTTGCAACGCTAAAACATCCGTTAGAGTCTTTAATAGTAACATAAATCGATTGATTTGTATTTATTAAATCGTACGAGCTTGGATTGTTAATTCGGTCGTTTGGATTCTCTGTTAAAGCCCCCTGCTGCGAATTGTAAAATTGAAAGGTGTAATTATTTGAATTGTTAATGTATTCATTATTGAAGGCATTCAGATCTGTAATTTCGTGTCCGTCGTTAAGATTGTCGCAAACTAGAGTAGAAAAATCGTTAACAACAGGCAGCGGAAGATAGTATGAGTTTATTGTGACTACTCTATTTAAAGACTCGCAATTAGCTCTTCTGACTTTGATAGTAACTGTATTTCCTCCGTTTAGGTTCCCCATAGTATTTGAAGTGGACCAAGTGACTCCTCCGTCAAAACTATATTCATCACCAAGTGTTGTTATTGTTACTGTAGCATACTTGTCACAACCGGCAGGGTCAATAGTATAATTAGGCTGAATGTTCTGAAAGTTGTAAACATTTACATATACGTTCGGAGAGATACATCCGTCCTCATTTTTGATTTTTATAATATAGGTACCTGTGTTTACATTGAATAATGTATTTGATGTTTGCCAGGTATTACCACCATCAAAACTATATTCGATTGCATTTGTTGTAATTGTGATAGTTCCTAATAACGAACAAAAAGGTTCAAAAACGGTATAAGTAGGAGGATCTAAGAAAACATCGTAAAAACTAATAGTTTTAGGATTTGAGATACATCCGTTTTGATCTTTAACTCTGATATGGTAAGTACCTATCGGTAAATTACTCATTGTATTGTTTGTGGTCCAGGTTAAGCCGTCATCAAAGCTATATTCTGTAGAAGCTGTTGTAACGGTAATCGTTCCGGTGTCTCCGCAAAAAGCAGGATTTGTATAAGTGACATTAGGTGTCGGAGATAAAAAAGGAGTTATGGTAACAGGTGAACTGTAAGATTCACATCCCATAATAGTTCTTATCTTAACATAATAAGTTCCGACGCTTAAATTTGTCATTTGTGCATTTGTTGACCAAGTTAAACCGTCATCGTAGCTATATTCTGAAGCGGGGGATGTAACGGTAATCGTTCCGTGTGGACTAAAACAATCCGGTTGACTAACACTGATTGTAGGTAATACTGCTACCTGATTGGGTAAAATGGTAACTTGATTTGTAGAAGAACATCCATAACTATCCGTTACCGTTACAGAATAAGTTCCGGTTGCATAAACATCAATACTTTGAGTTGTTTCTCCGGTTGACCACAAATAACTGGCTCCTTGAGAAGCTGTTAAAGTTGTGCTTCCGCTGCAAACATTTAAAATTCCTGAAATGGTAGTGTAAGGATTCTTTACAATAAGTTGAATAGGTGTAATTTTATAGCAAGTGCTGTCTTGAGTTACTCTTACAAATATAGTGTTGGTGTAACTTTCAGAGTTAGTGATTACAGTAATAGCATTAGTGTCATTATAAGCATCACTTTGAGTTGCGAAGTAACTGAAAGTATAATTGTTATTACTTACAATTTGACTTTCACAATCCGTTAAATTAAAGAATTCTTTACCGTTTCCATCTGAATCACAAGCAAAAAGATCGGTGGTTTGTAGTGTAATAGGACAGTCATTACAATTTAGAAATGAGATGTCCCATCCCGGATTAGCATCATCATCAACAGCTCCGTTAAAGCTTGTTCCGGTACAAGGAAGAGTTGTAGTTTGTGAGAGGTTGTAGTTTATTTCTGCATCTAAATTGTAAAAAGTATTAGGAGCGGCAGGTAAATCATTTTGATTAATAGTGAAACAAAATGTTTCATTAGTAAGATCTAATTGTGAGGGAGTAGAACTTGAAAAAATGATTTGGTTATTTTCATCTTTAATATTTAACGTTATAGTATCTATGTCTGCACTAATACCTCCCGAATTCGGTATTGTAAAGCTACCGCAAATGGATAACGGAAAAGTAGGACAATCTAAATATAGCGGATCTAATTCAATGCTTCCTTGTAAATTTTCATTAGAGTGAAGCAAACACAAGTCGTCAATGTAAGCATAACCGAAATGACCGCTTAATCCACATCGGGAAGCCATAAATTCAATAGTAAAATCTTCATTATTGGGGATAGAAGAAATATCTAAAATTCCTGATTGCCAGTTTTGAGTATAAAGTATTATACTGTTATATGATCCGCTACCGGCCTCTGTAAAAATACAGTTCTCCGGATCGCCTATCAAACAGAACTCACTTATAATAGAACCGTTCTTAATGATTCTGGCTTTAAAATAAGGTTGTTCATTATCATGATTACTACCGGGAATACTTTCTAATACCGTTTTGAAGTTAAATTTTACTTCAGTTTCATTATTAGTTTTAAACCTTTTTGTCTGAACTACACTAGATGTAGTATATGAATTTTTGTGATTTAGTTTTAAGACATATTGATCAAATCCGTCAATTTCTCCGATAAACTCGTCGTAATAATTGGATGGAACAGTTGTAGCCATTAAGCCGGATTGATTCGGGTTGTATTGAGGAATTAGCTGATTAGCCTGTACCTGTATAGGTTTACATTGCATCGGATTCGAAGGATCACCAGTGGCATAGCTGTAATCTTTTAAATAAAAATTGTTATTAACGGATTCAAACTCCTCAAAATTACTATTACTACATAAAAAAACAGAGCTTTGTAATCTTGTAAAAGGGATGTTTCGAGAAGTATTGATTTCTTTTTCTTCTCTTAAATTAGCCAAATATTGAATTCTTTGAATTGAATCGCTCAGGTCAAAATTGCTTCTGTTTTCAATAACTTTACCGTTAAAAAAATGTAGATCGCTTTTTTGATTTGTAGTTGTATTTTGAGAATAGGAAAAAGTTAAGGTTAATAATAAAAGGTAAGCAAGTAATTTGTTCATATTTGTAAAAATTTTTGCAAAAGTAGAAGAAAAAATAAGATGAGAAAGTAGACTCAGTTGTTTTATTTATAGAGATAAAAAAATAACTTTAATTTTACTCAAAGTTTTCAATTTTGAAAAACAGACTTCTGCAATTCCGCCTTTATAGCCTAAATCGGCATCTGATTACTACTTAAAAATTATTCCAACTGTTTGATAGAATAATCAGATTATTTCACGAGGCTTTATTTCTTGTGACAATTTGATTTCATCTTGAATGGAGATGTGTTTTAATAACCAATAACCGTCGTTTTTGAATTAATTTTTATCAGAGACTTAATAAAAGAATTTGAGTCATAACGTATAGGAACTTCAGTATACCCTTTTAAATTTTGATAAATAGTAGTTTCTTTTAATCAACCATATGAGCTCCAATAGTATTTGTACTTTTCCATTTTTCTTTTGGAGCAACTTCTTTTTGAGGATAGAGATTATTTCAAAAGCGTTTCACGTACTTGTATTTACTTCCTGACTGTTAATCTCTTATTCAATATCAATAATTTTTTTGATGTCGCCTCTTATCCTTAGTTAAGTTGGGGTTATAGGCGTTTTTTCATCATATGAAAACAGTATTAAAACAAGGATTATTAAGGGAAATAGCTTTTTCATGAAGCTGGTTTTTACAAAAACAAGAAGTTTTGTAAATCATCCTGTATAAAAAATATTTATAATTATTCAGGAATATTAACTTTGCAGAAAAATATTTTGAAAGACATCTTCCTGATAACACCTCCTTTTACACAGTTGAATACTCCGTATCCGGCCACTGCTTATTTAAAAGGTTTTTTGAATACACAAGAGATTTCTTCGTTCCAAATGGATTTAGGAATTGAAGTGATTTTAGCATTGTTTTCAAAGAAAGGGTTAGAAGATATTTTTCATTTAGTGTCCGTTCAGGCGGAGTCGAGAACTTTTTTTGAAGCTTATTCTGAAAACTCACAAAGGATTCTTGCTTTACAAACAGAATACATCAAAACCATAGATGCTGTAATCGCCTTCCTTCAAGATAAAAACCCTTCATTAGCCAGACAGATCTGCAGTGGTAATTTCCTGCCGGAAGCTTCTCGTTTTCAACAGCTCGACGATATGGAATGGGCTTTTGGAAACATGGGAATGCAGGATAAAGCGAAACATTTGGCAACGTTATATCTTGAAGATTTGTCGGACTTTATAGTTGAATGTGTTGATGAAAATTTTGGATTTAGTCGTTATGCCGAACGTTTGGGGCGAAGTGCCAATTCATTTGACGAATTGTATGAAGTTTTAAATACAAAATCAACTTACATTGATGAGATTACACTTTCGATCTTCAAAGATAAGATACTGACAATCCAACCTAAATTAGTTTGTTTTTCAGTGCCGTTTCCGGGAAATTTATACAGCGCTTTTCGTTGTGCTCAGTTTTTAAAAACCAATTTTCCCGAGATTAAAATAGCAATGGGAGGGGGCTTTCCCAATACTGAACTTCGCGATCTAAAAGACGAAAGAGTGTTTGAATTCTTCGATTTTATTACCTTAGATGACGGCGAATTACCAGTGGAATTATTGTATCGCAATAGTTGTCATTTCGACGAAGGAGAAATCGCATCAAAAGAATACAAAAGAACCTTATTGCTAGAAAACAACCAAGTAGTTTATAAAAACGATACAACATTACGCGATTACAAACAAAATGAAGTGGGAGCTCCTGATTATTCTGATTTATGGTTAGATAAATACATTTCAGTAATAGAGGTTGCCAATCCTATGCATAGTTTGTGGAGTGACGGTCGTTGGAATAAACTAACGATGGCACATGGTTGCTATTGGGGGAAATGTACGTTTTGCGATATTTCGTTAGATTATATTAAAGTTTACGAACCCGTTCATGCTAAGATTTTAGTCGACAGAATGGAAGAAATTATAGCACAAACAGATGAAACCGGATTTCACTTTGTAGATGAAGCAGCACCGCCGGCTTTAATGCGTGAATTAGCTTTGGAAATTTTACGTCGTAATCTGGTTGTGACTTGGTGGACGAATATTCGTTTTGAAAAAAGTTTCACTCGCGATTTGTGTTTTTTGCTGAAAGAGTCGGGTTGTATTGCCGTTTCCGGCGGATTGGAAGTTGCTTCCGATCGCTTACTGGAATTGATTAAAAAAGGTGTTACCGTAGAACAAGTGGCACAGGTTACCCGAAATTTTACTGAAAGCGGTATCATGGTTCATGCCTATTTAATGTATGGTTATCCTACGCAAACCGTTCAGGAAACTGTGGATAGCCTGGAAATGGTACGTCAAATGTTTGAACTCGGTATTCTACAAAGCGGTTTTTGGCATCAATTTGCCATGACGGCTCATAGTCCGGTGGGATTGAACCCGGAAGAATTTGGCGTAATTCCCGACGTAAAAGAGATATCATTTGCGAATAACGATATCCAATTCAAAGACAAAACCGGAATCAATCATGATAAATTCAGTTTCGGACTGAAGAAATCCTTGTTCAATTACATGCACGGTATTTGTTTTGATTATGATTTACAAGATTGGTTCGATTTTAAAATTCCCGGAACAAAAATTCATCCGGACTATATTCATGATTCCATTACTAAAGAAGAGAATTTTAAAATAAGACCAAATGCAAGATTACTCTTTTTAGGCACTATGTCAAAGACTGAACACGTTAGAAAACAGAAAAAAGGTAGAGTTTTTGATAATTTAATGTTACATTTTGAGACCAAAAGCAATTCATTTTCAATAACTTTAGAAAAAGAACAAGGCGATTGGCTTTTAGAACAACTACCTTTGCTTACGCCATCGTCAAATCAGAAAGTATTGCTCTCTGAATGGAAAAACAGCTTTGACGAATGTTTTGATGACTTCGAATTATTTTGGTTTTCCAAACCCATGCAAAACCTAAGGATGGCAGGGCTTCTGGTCTTATAGCTATATTTATTTACCATAATTTGTATTTTTTTAGAACACGAAAACGTTTTCTTTTACTTAATTTTACAATTCTTTTTAAAAAAGTAAAATATGAGTAATCATTATAAGTTAAACGTAAACAACACTTTTCAGTTTGAGGCTGATCAGGAAAAAGTTTCTCATTTAGACGCAATTAGCGTAGAAGGAAACAAGTATCACGTACTTAAAAATCACACCCCCTTTCAAGTCGAAATGGTTTCGGCAGATTTTATCCGGAAAAACTATACAGTAAAGGTGAATAACAATACCTACACTGTAAAAATAGGAGACGAACTGGATGCTCTTATCAAAGAGATGGGCTTCGAGATCGGAAAATCAAAACAGATCAATGCTATTAAAGCACCGATGCCGGGCTTAATTCTGGAGATTTCGGTTGAAGTCGGACAGGAAGTAAAAGAAAATGACCAATTACTGATCCTGGAAGCCATGAAAATGGAAAATAGTATTGCTTCGCCAAGAGACGGTGTTATCAAATCGATAACCGTTCAAAAAGGAAATGCAGTAGAAAAAGGACAATTATTAATTGAATTCGAATAAAAATAGAAACAAGGTGCAAGAACAAAGAAATGAGAAAGAGTGGCTCAAACAGCAGTCTTTTTTTTCAATGTAATACTCTTACATCTTTTATCTGAATAGAATATGAAAAAAATATTAGTTGCCAATAGAGGGGAAATTGCCCTTCGTGTTATGAAAACGGCAAAAAAAATGGGAATTAAAACTGTAGCGGTTTATTCTGTTGCCGATAGAAATGCACCTCACGTAAAATTTGCCGACGAAGCCGTTTGTATCGGGGAAGCCCCTTCTAACCAATCGTATTTAAGAGGAGATAAGATCATTGAAGTTTGTAAAGAATTAAATGTAGACGGAATTCACCCGGGATACGGATTTTTAAGTGAAAATGCCGATTTTGCTGAGTTAGCAGAAAAAAATAACATTACATTCATCGGACCTAAATCAAAAGCGATCCATATTATGGGGAGCAAATTAGCAGCTAAAGATGCTGTTAAAGAGTACAATATCCCAATGGTTCCGGGATTGGATGAAGCTATTACAGACGTGGCAAAAGCCAAAGAAGTAGCGAAACAAATTGGTTTTCCTATCTTGATTAAAGCTTCTGCCGGAGGTGGCGGAAAAGGAATGCGTGTAGTAGAAAAAGAAAGCGAATTTGAATCACAGATGAATCGTGCTATTTCAGAAGCCACTTCAGCTTTCGGGGATGGTTCTGTATTTATTGAAAAATTTGTAACCTCACCCCGTCACATCGAAATTCAGATAATGGCAGATAGTCACGGAAATATTTTATACCTTTTCGAAAGAGAATGTTCCATTCAACGTCGTCACCAAAAAGTGGTGGAAGAAGCCCCTTCATCCGTATTGACACCGGAAATTCGCAAGGCAATGGGAGAAGCTGCTGTTAAAGTAGCGCAATCTTGTGATTATTTAGGAGCGGGAACGGTTGAGTTTTTATTAGACGAAAATAAAAATTTCTATTTCTTAGAAATGAACACACGTTTACAAGTAGAGCACCCGGTAACGGAATTGATTACAGGAATGGATTTGGTAGAAATGCAAATTCGTGTAGCTCGTGGCGAAGCACTTCAGGTAAAACAAGAAGACTTACAGATTAAAGGGCATGCTATGGAATTGCGAGTGTATGCGGAAGACCCGTTAAATGATTTCTTGCCAAGTGTAGGACATCTGTCAACCTATCAGATTCCGGTGGGGGATGGTATCCGTGTAGATAACGGTTTTGAACAAGGAATGGATGTGCCGATTTATTACGATCCGATGCTGTCAAAATTGATTACTTATGGGAAAACACGAGAAGAAGCTATCCAAAGAATGAAAGAGGCAATCGATATGTACCATGTAGAAGGAGTAAGTACAACATTGCCGTTCGGAACATTTGTTATGGAGCATGAAGCCTTCAGAAGCGGAAATTTTGATACCAATTTCGTTAAAAAATACTATGACAGCGAAGTATTAAAAGTACAAGCTGAGAAAGAAGCAGAAATAGCGGCATTAGTAGCTTTGAAACAATATTTAGAAGATCAGAAAATAGTTCGTTTACCTAATTAAGAAAAAAGGAACAAGAAGCAAGAAGCATAGGTGATAAGTTTGAAATAAATCTTTTCTCTTTTTCTTTCTTCTTTCATCTTAAAGAATATGGAAGATAAAATCAAATCATTACAAGATAAAATAGCCTTAGCCCAATTAGGAGGAGGCGAAAAAAGAATAGCATCCCAACATGCTAAAAAGAAATTAACCGCTCGCGAGCGTGTAACCTATTTATTAGACGAAGGCTCTTTTGAAGAAATCGGAATGTTAGTTACTCACCGTACGACTGATTTCGGTATGGAAAAAGAAACCTATTATGGTGACGGTGTAGTAACCGGTTACGGAACAATTAACGGTCGCCCGGTTTATGTTTTTGCACAGGATTTTACAGTTTTCGGAGGTTCGCTTTCAGAAACGCATGCTGAAAAGATATGCAAAGTAATGGATATGGCTTTAAAAACAGGAACACCAATGATCGGTTTAAATGATTCCGGTGGAGCACGTATTCAAGAAGGAGTTCGCTCATTAGGCGGTTATGCTGATATTTTCTATAGAAATGTGCAAGCTTCAGGAGTAATTCCGCAAATTTCAGCTATTATGGGACCATGTGCCGGTGGGGCAGTATATTCTCCGGCAATGACCGATTTTACCATTATGGTGGAAAACAACAGTTATATGTTTGTAACCGGACCAAATGTTGTAAAAACAGTAACCAATGAAGAAGTAACTTCAGAAGAATTAGGAGGAGCAAGTACGCATTCTACAAAATCGGGTGTGGCACATATTACCTCTCCTAACGGAGTAGAATGTTTGGAAGATATCAAACGTTTGTTAAGTTACGTTCCGCAAAATAATAAAGAAACAACACCTAAATTACCATATACCTTAGGTGAAGAAATCCGTGAACAATTGGACACGATCGTTCCGGATAATGCCAATAAACCCTATGATATGCACGATGTGATCAAAGGGATTATTGATGAAGACAGTTTCAATGAAGTGCATAAAAACTTTGCAGAAAACATCATTGTAGGTTTTGCACGTTTAGGCGGAAGAAGTATAGGAGTTGTTGCCAATCAGCCTATGGTTTTAGCCGGATGCTTAGATGTAAATAGTTCGATCAAAGGAGCGCGTTTTGTGCGTTTTTGTGATGCGTTCAACATTCCGTTATTAGTGTTAGAAGACGTTCCGGGATTCTTACCGGGAACAGATCAGGAGTGGAACGGAATTATTACGCACGGAGCCAAGTTATTATATGCATTTAGTGAAGCTACTGTACCAAGAGTCACCGTAATTACGCGTAAAGCCTATGGTGGAGCTTATGACGTAATGAACTCAAAACACATTGGTGCTGATTTTAACTTTGCTTGGCCAACAGCCGAAATTGCGGTGATGGGAGCAAAAGGTGCTTCAGAGATTATTTTCAAAAAAGAAATTAGCGAAGCGGCTGATCCGGTAGCGAAATTAGCAGAAAAAGAAGCAGAATATGCTGAGTTATTTGCTAATCCGTATAGTGCAGCTAAACGCGGATTTATTGATGAGGTAATTTTACCGAATCAAACGCGTAGAAAATTACTAAAAGCATTCAGTATTTTAGAAAATAAAGTGGTAGACACACCAAAAAGAAAACACGGAAACATTCCGTTGTAATCTATAAAGACTGTCTCAAAATTTGTCATTTCAAACCGATTTTCTAAGAGCTTTAATTTTTTAAAGAATAGAATTTCAAAAGAAATAACTCTTTTTTGAGGCAGTTTTTTTATGCCTGATATTTATCATTTTTTGTCCTATAAAACCGAATTATCTTGCAAAGACAAAATTGATGTAAAAGTATGAAGGTAGAACAAATTTACACCGGCTGTATTGCACATGCTGCGTATTATGTAGAAAGCAACGGAGAAGTAGCAATTTTTGACCCTTTACGTGAAGTGCAACCTTATATCGATAAAGCTGCAAAAGATAACGCAAAAATTAAATATGTTTTTGAGACGCATTTTCATGCTGACTTTGTTTCGGGACATTTAGACTTAGCCCATAAAACCGGTGCAACTATTGTCTACGGGCCAACGGCCAAACCGGGATTTGAAGCACATATTGCCTCTGATGGTGAGGTTTTTCAATTGGGTAAGTGCCAAATCAAGGCAATTCATACTCCCGGACACACATTAGAAAGTACGACTTATTTATTAATTGATGAAACAGGGAAAGAACATGGGATTATTTCCGGTGATACTTTGTTTATTGGCGATGTAGGTCGTCCGGATTTAGCCCAACATGTTATTGCAGATCTGACTCAGGATAAATTAGCACGAATGTTATACCATTCGTTACGCGAAAAAATTATGCCTTTGGCAGATGATCTCATAGTATATCCTAATCATGGTGCAGGAAGTGCTTGTGGTAAAAAAATGAGCAAGGAAACTACCGATACTTTAGGGAACCAAAAGAAAACGAATTATGCCCTTCGTCCGGATATGACAGAAGATGAATTCGTAAATGAATTATTGAATGGATTGGTAATGCCACCGGGATATTTTCCTAAAAATGTGGTGATGAACCTTAAAGGATACGAATCTTTAGATGAGGTTTTAAAACGTGCTAAAACACCATTGTCGGTAACTGAATTTGAAAAAGTGATCCAACAAGAAGATACACTGATCTTAGACACGAGAAATGCTTCTGATTTTTCCGCTGCTTTTATTGCTAAAAGCTTAAATATCGGAATCGATGGGAGTTTTGCCATGTGGGTCGGCGAAATGATTTCAGATATTAATCAGAAAATTGTATTAGTGACCGATTCAGGAAGGGAAGAAGAATGTATGATCCGTTTATCTAGAGTAGGATATGACCATACCATCGGGTATTTAAAAGGAGGGATAGAACAATGGCGTAAAGAAGGAAAACCGGTTAGTGAACAATCTCGTATTTCGGCAGAAGAAATGCAGGAAATGATGACTTCAGTTGATTCTGTTTTAATAGATATCAGAAAGAAAAGTGAATATGATGCAGAGCATGTGGAAGGTTCAATTAATATTCCTTTGAACCGATTGTATCAATCATTGGATCAATTTCCGAAAGATAAATTCGTTATCCTTTTCTGTGCCGGCGGATATCGTAGTATGATTGCGGCATCTATTTTACGTCAAAACGGCTTTACTAATTTTGTCGACGTAATCGGAGGTTTTAAAGAAATTGCAGAGAGGACAACTATTCCGTGTTCGGAATATGTATGTCCTACTACATTATTATAATTGGGTTGTTGATAGAAGGAGTTTTGGCCCGAAGATTCTAAAGAATTTCGGGCCGGATTCTTTTAAAACTTAATGACGGTTGTTTTTGTGGAAATTTATTTATTACCTTGCCACTTCAATTCTTAAACAATGAAAAGGCTATTTGTAGTAGTATGTTTGTTGGTCAGCATTCAGTTGATCTGTGCCCAAGAACTAAAACACAAGGTTAGTTACGGGGAGACAGTCTATGGGATAGCAAAAAAATACAAGGTCAAAGAAAAAGATATTTTTGATGCTAATCCTTCTATAAAAGAGAAGCCATTAGCCATAGGAAAGGTATTGACTATACCGGTAAAAGAGGATCAGTCTTCTGTTTTGGTTGTTCCGCAGACACATACAATTGCTAAAGGAGATTCTTTTTATAGCATAGCCCGAAAATACCAATTAAAAGTATCTGATTTACAGTTGTATAATCCTGATTTAAAAGCAGAGGATCTGAAAATAGGAGACGTTGTAAAACTCAAATCAGATCAGTATGTAATAGCTGATGAAGAAACCGGTACATCGAATAATTCTGTTGTAGAGATCCTGGATTCAAATGAGGAGGAGGACGATCAGGATTTGATCCATGAAGTAAAACCAAAAGAAACACTATACCGAATTGCTAAAAAGTACCATACCTCAGTTAAGGAATTAAAAAAGTTGAATCCGGAGGTAAAACGCAATTTACCAATAGGCTATCATTTAATTATTAAAAGGGGAGAACCATCCATTTCTACAACAATTGAAGAGATTGCAGTAGTGCCTGAAGAAAAAGAGGATATTGTTTCAGAAACCGGGAATGAGGCAGAGGTTTCAGATAAGGCAACTATTCTGATCTCCAAGGCATCGGAATATTTAGGGGTACGTTATCGTAGCGGAGGTACCACAACAGCAGGTTTTGACTGCTCGGGATTAATGTGTACTACTTTTAGAGAAGTTGATATGGAATTACCACGTTCTTCTTACGAAATGGCTCGATATGGTTTTAAAGTAGATAAAACTGAAGCGCAAAAAGGAGATCTTATTTTTTTCTATACTACCAGTAAAAGCCGGATCAGTCATGTAGGAATGATTACGGAAGTAACGGATCACGATATAAAATTTATTCATTCATCTACGTCAAGCGGTGTTACCATTTCGTCTTTAAGTGAGGCATATTATAAAAAGAGGTTTGCACAGATCAGCAGGGTACTGAACTAACGTTTAATCGGAATCCATACTTCTTCCTGGCTTTCCGGATGGTCATTTTTATACAGATCACCCAAAACTTCAAAGTGTGGCCTGTCATCTACGGTGTAACCGTTTTCTGGTATCCATTCGCCAAAGATATATTGAGAAGTCTTTACAAAATCGGCATGTGTTCCTTTGTGTAGAAAAACAGCATAATCGCCTTCAGGAAGTTCAAAAGTCTTAAAACCTTCCGGAACCCGATCAAAATCTTTAACTTCTACTAAAGCATATTTGGTAAACTCAGTAAAAGGAGTGAATTCCTGCAGAGTTTTGAAATCATAAACCTGTAAAGAGAATAAATCGGCAGAAACAGCATTGTGAATTTCCTTTAGTCTGGGCATTAATTGTTTCCAGATAGTTGCTGTTTTATCCTCAGCTAAAGAGGTGGTGGTTGAAAAACCGATTAATTTTTTAGCTTTTGTTGTTTCGATTCGTAAAAACATAGGTTTAATTTTTTTCAAAAATAAAAAATCCTCACCAAAAATGATGAGGATTTCGGATTGAAAACTATGGATTAACTAATAAAGCTAATCTTATGAAAAAGAACTAATGTCTTATTATAAACTGATAAATTTCGTCTTTTAAGCTAACCCGCTCAATTCTTAAATTATTTAACACGTTGTCTGAAGTTGGCTCAGTATCAGTTTCAATGCGATAAATAGATTGCTCTAATTCATCATAGGTTTCAAATAATTTTTTAAAGTGGGCATTCGTTGCTTTTAAAGACGTTATCCTTTCTGAAAATTCAGGGAATTCATCTGATAAATTATGTTTGGTAATCATATTCGGGTTACGATTTGTTTAGGTCAAAAGTAAGTGTAACGATCAATATAAGATATGATATTTATCATGTATCAAAAAAAATCCTTGCTTTTTGGCAAGGATTTTCTAAAAATATATCAGCTTTTTTATTTAATTCAAGGTTGTCGGTTCGGCATAAAGGTCAAATTCCGTAGCATCAATGATTGTAAGGTCAATGAAATCACCGGTTTTTAAATAAAATTTGGAAGCATCAACCAAAACTTCATTATCCACATCCGGACTGTCAAATTCTGTTCGGCCTATAAAATATTGTCCTTCTTTACGGTCAATTACACAACGAAACGTTTGACCGATCTTTTCCTGATTCAATTCCCATGAAATTTGCGCCTGAATATCCATGATCTCATTAGCGCGCTCACGTTTTATGTCTTCAGGTACATTATCTTCTAATAGATAGGCGTGGGTATTTTCTTCATGCGAATAGGTAAAGCAGCCTAAGCGTTCAAAACGCATTTCCTGAACCCAGTTCTTCAAAATTTCAAAATCTTCTTCAGTTTCACCCGGATAGCCAACGATCAAGGTTGTACGAATGGCCATTCCCGGAACAGCTTTTCGAAACTCTTTTAACAAATTAGTTGTTTTTTCGTAGGTAGTTCCACGACGCATTGATTTCAAAATATTGTCTGAAATATGCTGTAAAGGAATATCTAAGTAATTACAGATCTTAGGTTCGCGTTTCATGAGCTCTAAGACATCCATAGGAAAACCGGTAGGAAAGGCATAATGCAAACGAATCCATTCAATACCATCTACTTTAACTAAAGCCTCTAAAAGTTCGGCAAGATTTCTTTTTTTGTATAGGTCTAAACCGTAATATGTTAAATCCTGAGCGATTAAGATCAATTCTTTGACTCCGTTCTTTGCTAATTTTTCAGCTTCTATAACTAATTTTTCAATCGGAGTAGAAACGTGTTTTCCTCGCATTAAAGGAATAGCACAAAAACTACAAGGTCTGTCACAACCCTCAGAAATTTTCAGATAAGCATAATTTTTAGGAGTAGTGGTTAAGCGTTCTCCGATTAATTCATGTTTATAGTCAGCTCCGAGTGCTTTTAATAATAGTGGTAGTTCCGTTGTTCCGAAAAATTGATCCACATTTGGAATTTCTTTTTCTAAATCGGGTTTGTAACGTTCTGACAAACATCCGGTAACAAACACTTTGTCAACCAAACCTTGTTCTTTTTTATCGGCATATTCTAAGATCATATTAACCGATTCTTCCTTTGCATTGTCAATAAAACCACAAGTATTGATTACAATGATATTCCCTTCGTCATTTGTTGCTTCATGTGTAACTTCTTTACCATTAGCTTTCAATTGTCCCATTAAAACTTCGCTATCGTAAACGTTTTTGGAACAGCCTAATGTAACTACATTGATTTTATTTTTCTTTAATGATTTGGTTCTCATAGAATTAAAAATTAGTTTCGCTCTGTTAAACCGAAAGAATTGAGCGGGTGCAAAATTACGTAAAAAACTGAAAAGCAAGCTAATCTTTTCTAAAAAAGAAACCCGACAGGTAAATTGCTGTCGGGTTTAAAGTGTATCTTGTTTTGTCTTATTAAAAGTTGATCGAATATGTTAGTGTAACATTGTTTTGTGTAGTTCTTATTCGGGCTGTATCGTTCATCCCTGAAGAAATTAAATATTGATTGTAATTTCTATGAGCATTGGAATAAGCCAGGTCTATTCTGCTTTCCCCGAAACTATAGCCAAGTCCTCCGGTATATCCTGTTAGATCTCCCATAGCATAATCTACTTTATACGGGCTTTCTTCAAAACGATAACCGGCTCTGAAACTCCATTGTTTGAATTTATATTCACCACCTACACGAACTTCAATAGCGTCTGTTAATAAGTTACTGTTAGCCATATTCAGATTTTGGTATACATCTTCATTTTTCGGTTTAAACTCAATACTACTGTAGTCTTTATAAGAAACATCAGCACTGATTAGTCCTTTTTGTCCAAAAATATAAGCGGCACTACCTGTCCATTTACTGGGTGTTTGTACTTTATAAACCGGATAAATGTTCGTGATATTCGGATAATAGTAATCGTGGTAGGTTGTAGAACCATCATTAGAAAAAGCATCTATAGATTGTGTTAACTCATCTCGCAGTCTGTACCAAGTTGGCGATTCATAAGCAGCACCAACTCTTAAAGCGTCTGTTACTTTTACAATAGCTCCTAAGTTAAAGGAAAATCCGGTTCCATAAGTATATACTTCATTATCAAAGTAAATAGCCTGAACTCCTAAATTAGGGTTATTGTTATTACTTTCATATAGATTAGTTGTTCTTACATAATCTGTGAAGTGAGCATTTAAGTTTAACCCGATGAATAAACGGTCTTTATAAGAAGTAGCAAAGTTTCCGGTTACTTTACCGTTAAAACCGCTAGTCGTAATATAATTTTCCTGGTAATAACTTCCGGGAGGAACATTACTTGTGTAAGTATTAGCTCCGGCAGAAGTAGGATCGAACAAATACGTTTGATAACCAAGGAAAGCTTGTTGCCCACCAAAATTCAGATCGTAATAATTTGAATTGGATAAAGTGGATTCAGGAATTCCTTGTGCATAATTTAAAAAATAATTAGAAATAGAGTTGTTAGGATTTGTTCCGGCGATAAAGATTTCATTGTCAAAATCATGGGTGTTTTCATAATTTAACCCTATTGAAAACTTTTTCCAGTCACTGGCGTTATCTGTATTTTTAAAAACTAAAACCGCTCCTGCCTGATTAATATCAAGGGTGGAGTTGTTTTCTTTTGTACTTAAGCCAAAATAGTTGGATTTATTGCTGGTATTGTAATTACTAGCTGAAAAACTGGCATAGTTGTTATTAAAAACAGCACTTCCCGCTGGATTTACATTAAGAGCAGATAGATCACCGCCTACGGCACCGAAAGCCCCACTCATAGCTCTGAAACGAGCTGTTCCTGTTAAATCTTGTATCGCATATCGCAATCCGTCTTCTTGTCTTATTTCTTGGGCATGACTGAATAAACCCAATAAAAAAATGGATGATAATAATATTTTTTTCATAGCCTATACTTTCAAAATTAAATTAACGACCACGTCCTCCGCCACCAGAACGTCCACCACCACTAAAACCGCCGCTGGAACGACTGCCTCCGAAGCCTCCGCTGGATCTGCTACCGCCATAACTTCCGCTTGAACTTCTCGGAGTAGAGTAGTTGGTGCTGCGAGTGCTGGAACTTCTTGTAGGAGTAGAATAATTATTTCGGGTCGAATTGGTATTGGTTCGACTATTGCTGTAAGTGTTTCTGGAACGAGAATTACTGGTTGAATAAGTATTTCTGCTTCCTGAACTTCTGTTTAGGTTAACATTACGACCAGTGCTGTAGCGACCGCCGTTGCCATAATAATAATTACTACCACCTCTAGGACCGCTGTTGTAAACAACGTTTCTATGATAATATCCTCCATAATAGTAAGGATAACCATAGCCATAGCCATAATATGGGTAATAACCACCGCCATACCATCCTGGACCATACCATGAATTCCAACCCCAACTTACACCCCAGCTAGGTCCGTACCATGAATTCCAACCCCAGTACCAACTAGGATTGTAGTAACCGCCGTACCATCCGCCGTAATAAGGGTAATACCAACTGTTCCAACCATACCATCCGTTGTTGTAATAATTTATAGTTACATCATGGTCATTGCTCCCCAACCGGCGTATTGATTAGAATCATTGTAGTTATTTTTGTAAACCGTTACAACTGTGTCATTCTCTTGAGAAGAGTATTGGTCAACATCAGTGAAGTAATCGTATTGTTGCTGATATTCATCTTGCATGAAACGGAATTTTTGAGCATAAGCTTCACCGTTTTGATCTGCTTCCGAATCATTATACTGTACTGTCTCTTGTCTGGGTTCATCATTTCCGTAAATTGCATCGTTATCATAATAGGATGAATTTTGGTAGGAACCGCATGAAACGACAAAAACAGCTAATGCTCCAAGTGAAAAGATCATTTGGATTTTGCTGGAAAAATGTAGTTTAGTTTTCATAACGCGTTTTTTTTATTGTCGGACATTACAAATTTAGTTAGTTTTGTCGAATAATTTACTTAAGATTTAGTTAAACAACTTTTATGCCAAAAAAATAATAATGAGCAAAAATTTAACAACAAGAGCGGAAGATTACTCAAAGTGGTACAATGAGTTAGTGGTTAAGGCAGATTTGGCTGAAAACTCAGGAGTAAGAGGTTGTATGGTTATTAAACCTTACGGATATGCTATCTGGGAAAAAATGCAATCAGAATTAGATAGAATGTTTAAGGAAACCGGGCATCAAAATGCTTATTTCCCGTTGTTTATACCCAAATCTTATTTTAGTAAAGAAGCCAGTCATGTAGACGGATTTGCAAAAGAATGCGCTGTTGTAACGCATTATCGTTTGAAAACAGGTGAGGACGGAAAATCGATTGAGGTGGATCCTGAGGCTAAATTAGAAGAAGAATTGATCGTTCGTCCTACTTCAGAGACAATCATCTGGGATACCTATAGAAAATGGATTCAATCTTATAGAGATTTACCTATTTTGGTAAACCAATGGGCTAATGTAGTGCGTTGGGAAATGCGTACTCGTTTGTTTTTACGAACAGCAGAGTTCTTATGGCAAGAAGGGCATACGGCACATGCTACGGAAAGAGAAGCTATAGCGGAAGCAGAGCAAATGATGAATGTGTATGCTGATTTTGCGGAGAATTTTATGGCTATTCCTGTAGTGAAAGGCGTTAAAACGGCTAATGAGCGTTTTGCAGGAGCTGTAGAAACATATTGTATCGAGGCCTTAATGCAAGATGGAAAAGCACTTCAGGCAGGAACGTCACATTTCTTAGGACAAAATTTTGCCAAAGCTTTTGATGTAAAATTTGTGAATAAAGAAGGGAAACAAGATTTTGTATGGGCAACCTCATGGGGAGTTTCTACTCGTTTAATGGGGCTTTGGTAATGACCCATTCTGATGATAACGGATTGGTTTTACCTCCGAATTTAGCTCCGATCCAAGTAGTTATCGTTCCGATCCATAAAAATGATGAACAGTTGGAGTCGATTTCGAACCAGGTAAATGAATTAGTTAAAGAATTACGTAAGTTAGGTATTTCGGCTAAATATGACGACAGAGATACTCAACGTCCGGGCTTTAAATTTGCAGAGTATGAATTGAAAGGTGTTCCGGTACGTTTAGCAATAGGACCTAAAGATTTAGAGAACGGAACTTATGAAGTAGCCAGAAGAGATACTTTGTCAAAAGAAACTGTCTCTAAAGAAGGAATTGCATCGTATATCCAAAATTTGTTGGAAGAGATCCAGGAAAACTTGTTTACAAAAGCATTAAATTACAGAGATACTCATATTACTGAAGTAAATTCTTTTGAAGAATTTAAGGAGGTTTTAGAGAACAAAGGAGGTTTTGTATCAGCACATTGGGATGGTACTACGGAAACAGAAGAAAAGATTAAAGAATTAACAAAGGCTACGATTCGTTGTATCGCTCTGGATAGAGTGGAGGAAGCCGGAACTTGTGTTTATACAGGGGCTCCGTCAAAAGGGAGAGTGCTTTTTGCAAAGGCATATTAATTTTTTTTGAAAAATTTTCTTTGAGGTCTTGCAGGAATAAAAATTAGATGTATCTTTGCAACCGCAATGAGAATAATGGTCCGTTCGTCTAGGGGTTAGGACGCCAGGTTTTCATCCTGGTAACAGGGGTTCGATTCCCCTACGGACTACAAAGTTCATCTCAGGCCCGTTCGTCTATCGGTTAGGACGCCAGGTTTTCATCCTGGTAAGAGGGGTTCGATTCCCCTACGGGCTACAAATTAGTTGTAAATAAGTTTTATAAAATAAAAGTCAAGTGTCTCTGATTTTTGTTTTATTAGTTAAAACCAAAGTGATTGTTCTTCAATTGTGGGAGGTTTTTCTTTTTTAACTAGTAGTTTATAATAATTATTACAATTAAAAAGAATTAAAATGGCAAATCATAAGTCAGCTCTAAAAAGAATTAGAAGTAACGAGAAAAAAAGAGTTTTAAACAGATATCAGCATAAAACTACACGTAATGCTATCAAAGCAATCCGTTTAGCTACTGATAAAGCTGAGGCTACTGCTAAATTACCAAGTGTAATTTCTATGATTGATAAATTAGCTAAGAAAAACATTATTCATGTAAATAAAGCAGCTAATTTAAAATCTAAATTGACAAAACATGTTACTGCTTTGTAAGAAATAAAATTACTATTAAACTTGAAGCCTTCCTTTCGGAAGGCTTTTTTTATACATTATTTTTATGTTATTTGTAATTTACTGGATTACTACATAGTGTTTTATCCAAAAATAAAGCGTACTTTTGCACCTTGAAAAATTTATCGCATGACTCCGATTAGAAATATTGCAATTATAGCACACGTTGACCACGGCAAAACAACCTTGGTTGACAAAATCATGTATCACTGTCAATTGTTTAGAGATAACGAAAGTACAGGTGAGTTAATATTAGATAACAATGACCTTGAAAGAGAAAGGGGAATTACAATTGTTTCTAAAAACGTTTCAGTAAATTATAAGGGAACAAAAATCAATATCATTGATACTCCGGGCCACGCCGATTTCGGAGGAGAAGTAGAACGTGTATTGAACATGGCTGATGGGGTATTACTTTTAGTAGATGCTTTTGAAGGGCCTATGCCGCAAACACGTTTCGTGTTGCAAAAAGCAATCAGTCTTGGTTTGAAACCTTGTGTTGTGATCAACAAAGTAGACAAAGAGAACTGTACACCGGAAGAAGTACACGAAAAAGTTTTTGACCTGATGTTTGAATTAGGCGCGGAAGAATGGCAGTTAGATTTCCCGACAGTTTACGGTTCGGCTAAAAATAACTGGATGTCGGAAGACTGGAAAAATCAAACAGAAAATATTGAGCCTTTATTGGATATGGTATTGGAGCATATTCCGGAACCGAAAGTTTCAGAAGGAACGCCTCAGTTATTGATTACATCCTTGGATTTCTCATCTTTTACAGGTCGTATCGCAATCGGTCGTTTGCAAAGAGGAGAATTGAAAGAAGGACAAAATGTTTCTTTGGTAAAACGTGACGGTAAAATAATTAAATCAAAAATTAAAGAATTACATACTTTTGAAGGTCTGGGGCGTAAGAAAGTAGAAAAAGTAGTAGCAGGTGACATTTGTGCCCTTGTAGGATTAGAAGGATTTGAGATCGGTGATACCGTTGCTGATTATGAAAATCCGGAAGCATTGCAAACTATTGCTATCGACGAGCCTACAATGAGTATGTTATTTACAATCAATGATTCTCCGTTCTTTGGAAAAGAAGGTAAGTTTGTTACTTCTCGTCATATTAAAGAACGTTTAAACAAAGAATTAGAGAAAAACTTAGCATTGAGAGTTCATGAAACGGATTCGGCAGATAAATTTATGGTTTTCGGTCGTGGGGTATTGCACTTATCTGTATTGATTGAAACAATGCGTCGTGAGGGATATGAATTGCAAATCGGCCAGCCGCAAGTTATCATCAAAGAGATTGATGGTGTAAAATGCGAACCGGTTGAAGAGTTAACAGTAGATTTGCCAGAGAATGTATCAGGTAGAGCAGTAGAGTTTGTAACAGTTCGTAAAGGCGAAATGTTAAGTATGGAACCAAAAGGAGATCGTATGGTGATTAAGTTCAACATTCCTTCTCGTGGTATTATAGGTTTACGTAATCAATTGTTAACAGCTACTGCCGGTGAAGCTATTATGACACACCGTTTTATTGAGTATCAACCGTTTAAAGGAGAAATACCGGGACGTTTAAGTGGTTCTTTAATTTCAATGGAGAACGGAAAAGCTATTCCTTACTCTATTGATAAATTACAGGAAAGAGGTAAGTTCTTTGTTGATCCTAATGAAGATATTTACGAAGGACAAGTAATCGGTGAAAATTCACGTGGTGACGATATGGTGGTGAATGTAACTAAAACGAAAAAATTGACTAACGTTCGTTCATCCGGTGCTGATGATAAAGCAAGAATTGTTCCTGCGATCAAATTTTCATTGGAAGAAGCTTTGGAATACATCCAAAAAGATGAATATGTTGAAGTTACACCAAAATCACTTCGTTTAAGAAAGATTTACTTGAATGAAAATGATCGTAAAAGATACAAAATAGATTAAGAATTTTAGAAATTACTATAGAAACCACGAATTTGTAAACTTTGTTTGATTCGTGGTTTTTTATTTTAGAAAATATGGAGATAAAATTAAAATTCGGATTTGATGAATTGCTTTTCGGGATGAAGCAAAATCATGTTGAAACACTTTACGGAAAAGCTGATTTTCAATATAAAGATGAGGAACAAAATGTTATTTTAGGGTATAACGATCTGAAATCCCGGTTGACATTTTATGAAGAAGAAGGTTTTCGTTTGGGATATATTACCATTTCAAATCCGGAGGCAGTATTGTTCGGAGAAAAGGTAATGGGTAAAAGCCGGGAAGAGGTTTTACAAGTATTAAAAGCGAATAAGATTACCCAATGGGAAACGGAAGTGAATGACGGGGTTACGATGCTTTTCAATGAAGAAAACTGGGTTTTTCTGCATTTTGATTACGGAGTGTTGGTTACAATTGAAATAGGAGCAGTATTTACGCAAAAGGATGAATTTGACTGGAAATTTAAAGCTTAGCAAGCTTATAAATAAAAAAAGCTCTGAAAATTTCAGAGCTTTTTTTATGAATTTATTTTACTAATTCAATTTCAAAAACTAAATCTGTATTTGGCGGAATAAGGCCACCACCGGCACCTTTTTCACCGTAAGCCAGTTTAGAAGGAATAAAAAGAGTTGCTTTTTCTCCGTAATGTAACAAATCTACACCTTCAGCAAATCCGGCAATAAAACGATGTTGACCGATCGTAGATTCGATAGGTCCGTAATTACCGCTTTGTTCTCTTCTTAGATCGTATCTTCCGAAAAGTTTTGCTACTTCAGGATTACTGGAATCAAAAAGTTTTCCATCGTTAAAAAAGCCAGAATAGGCAACTTTTACACTAGTTCCCGGTTCCGGTTTTTGGTTTGTTCCTTTTTGAGTAATTACATACAACAAACCTGAATCAGTTTGGGTAGCTTTTTCTTTTAGATGAGCGAAGTAAACCGATTTTTCTGTACAAATGGCACTGATCTTAGCTTCTTGTTCTTTTTTCTTTGTTCCTCTAGTGCTACTTGTTTTTTTCTTTTCTCTTCCTGTACTTTAGCAAAATTCTCTCTGCTTTTGTCATTAAGAGCTGCAATTCTTTTGTCTTCAGCTTCTTTATCTTTCATATAAGCCTTGAATACTTTTTCGGCTTTGAATTTTTTAGCTTCTTTACCTTTTTTGATAATTGTGATTTTCTCAATCACATCTCCTTGTTTGATCTTATCAACAACATCTTGTCCTTCTACTACATGTCCGAAAACGGTGTGTTTTCCATCAAGCCAAGGTGTTTCCTTGTGAGTAATAAAAAACTGACTTCCGTTTGTATTTGCACCGGCATTTGCCATGGATAAAATTCCGGGACCTTCATGAGTCAGATCGGTAATTTCATCTGTAAAATTGTAACCGGGACCGCCGGCACCGGTTCCATCCGGATCACCACCCTGAATCATAAAGTTAGCAATAACACGATGAAATTTTAGTCCGTCATAAAAAGGTTTTCCTTTTAATTTTTCGTCTACAAAATCATTTTTTCCTTCAGCTAAACTAACAAAGTTAGCAACTGTGACAGGTGTTTTCTTGAAATCTAATGATAGTAAGATAGTTCCTTGATTCGTTTTAATTTCAGCAAATAATCCCTCTTCTTTATTTTGTGCTATCAATAATGACGTCAGCAATAAGAAGTAAATGGTAAAGTGTTTTGTAATTCTCATTTTTTATTGATTTGGAAGATTTTCTAATAATTCAATTTCAAATACGATATCTGCGTTAGGCGGAATAACATTTCCGGAACCCTGTGCGCCATAACCTAAGATCGCCGGAATGTAAAAGGTTCCTTTGTCTCCGAAAGAAAGCAAATCCAATGCCTCAATGAACCCAGGGATCAATCCTTGTTTTGTGCCGTAATTAAAAGGTAAAGGCTGGTAGGCATTAGCGGCAGCTTTTCTAGGGTTTAACTTTCCGAATTTCTCAGCTATTGCTTCTACACTCGAATCAAACAGTTCTCCATTAGTTAAAAAACCGGAATATTGAATATAGACTTCCTGTCCGTTATTCGGTTTTTTTCCTTCGCCTTTTTCAATCTTGTAGACCAAACCGGAACTTGTTTTGGTGCCGCTCATTTTTAATGCGTTGATCTTTACAACTTGTTCTTTTTTTATCTCTTCTAATGCTTCAGCAGCTTTCTTCTGGTTTTCAGCTTCAATACTGTAGTAATCTTTAAATATTTTTACGGCATCAAATTTTTTAGCTTCGTTTCCTTTTCGGATGATGCTTATTTTTTCGATAACATCGTCTTGTACAATAGCATTGACAACATCTTGTCCTTCTACAACATGACCGAAAACGGTGTGTACACGATCTAACCAAGGAGTTTCTTTATGGGTGATAAAGAACTGACTACCGTTTGTATCCGGACCGGAATTAGCCATGGATAAAATTCCGGGAGCATCATGTTTTAGATCCTCATGGAATTCATCTTTGAATTTGTATCCCGGACCGCCGGAACCATCACCGTTAGGATCACCACCCTGAATCATGAAATTTGAAAGAACACGGTGAAACAGTAGTCCGTCATAAAAAGGTTTTCCTTTGAATATTTCTTCTACGAAAGGGTTTTTACCTTCTGCTAAGGAAACAAAGTTAGCAACTGTAATAGGTGCTTTTTCAAATTCTAATTGAACGAGAATGTCTCCTTTTGAAGTTTGGATGTCAGCATATAAACCATCCTTTAAATCGGCATACTTTTCGTTACATGAAAACAGAATTAACGAAGTAGCCAATGCAATAAATGCTTTTTTAATGTTTCTCATTTATGTAAATCAGTTTGTTTAATGGATCGTATCTTTTTGAATATCATTCAGGGTAACCGTACAGATCAAAGGCTGGTTCGAATGGATTTTATTATCGTCTCCGTGATAACCGTATCCCATGTGTGACGGAAAAAGAAAAGTTATTTTTTCTCCTTTTTTCATCAATTTAATCCCGTCACGAAGTCCCATCATAATATGTTCCTTATCGACATAATATTTTTGAGGTTTGAGTTCTTCTTCAGAATAGATGATCTGATTTCGGATATCTTTTATTTCATAGTCAAAAAACGCGATATCTCCTCGCTGCGGACTTGATGTTGCATCCGTTACTTTAACATCATATTTATACCAATAGCCTTTTGAAGAGGCTAAGTATTCTTTTAATGTGTCTTTTTTTATGATATCTTCGATCAGTTTTTCTTCGTTGGCAATTAATTTTTTGTTTCGCTCAATAGATTCTTTTATAAAAGTCCCGTCAGTATGGGAGATCGGCTTTCTTGCTTGCTGTTGTGAACAAGCAGCGACTAGGAAACCAAGAGCAATTGATTTTAAAATAATTTTCATATTAAGCTTTTTCTTTTGCTAAAATAGCAATAAATTGGTTTACAGTTTCTTCTAAATTTGAAAAAGATTTTCCACCGGCAGCATTAATATGTCCCCCGCCGTTGAAATGGTTACGAGCAAATTGATTGACATCAAAACTTCCTTGTGAACGAAAAGAAATTTTAACAATTCCTTCTTCTTTATTTTCAATAAAGATCGCTGTAAGGTGTATTCCTTTAATTGTTAAACCATAGTTTACAATGCCTTCTGTATCTCCTTTTTGATAATTGAAACTGTCCAGTTCTTTTTGACTCAGTGTGATGTAGGAAGCATTGTATTGCGGTAAAACTTTCAAATTTTGTAATGCCCTGCCTAATAGTTGTAAACGGTTATAAGTGGAGTTATCGTATAATAAATTATAAACTTCTGAATTATTAACACCCCGTTCGATTAATTCTGCGACACAACGGTGCGTAGCCGGCGTGGTTTTAGGAAATCGGAATCCGCCCGAATCTGTAAGAATTCCGGTGTAAATACAGGTAGCAACGTCTTTGTCGATCAAGTGATTGTACCCTAGAGCGTTAATAAAGTCGTATACCATTTGACAAGTTGAACCGTAATTGGTGTCGGAAAATGTAAAAGCAGGGTAATCATCCGGTAATTCGTGGTGGTCAATCAGAACCATCGGAAGGGTTAACGTTTCCAGATAGGCTCCCATTTGGTGTCCAGTACGGTGTAAAGCGTTAAAATCTAATGTGAAGATAAGCTCGGAACTGTTTAAGATATCTTTTGCCTTTTCCTCTTCTTTTTCAAAGATTACAGTGTTCTTAGCATTGGGCAGCCAGGCTAAAAAATCAGGAAAGTCATTAGGGGATACAAAGGTTACTTCATGATTCAGCTGTTGTAAAAAATGCAGTAATCCTAAGGAGGAACCCATTGCATCTCCGTCAGGATTTCTATGTGAAACAATGCTGATTTTTTTAGGGTGAGAGAGTATTTCTTTTAATTTTTTGATTTCTGTGGTTGTAAACATAGATTATTTTGCTAATAAAAGTCCCAGACTGACAAATATGATTCCTAATCCGATACTTAAGAAGGTATAGAAAATAGAAGTCATATAGTTTCCGGATTGTATAAAATTATAATTTTCAAGTCCAAAAGTGGAAAAAGTAGTAAAACCACCACAGAAGCCTGTGACTAAAAGTAGTTTTAAAGATTCATTACCGGAAAATTGCTTTTGAAGATAACCCGTTAAAAAACCGATTAAAAAACAGCCAAGGATATTTACAATAAACGTGGCACTATACAGTTTTCCAACCATATTTTTGGATACCCAAACATTGGTCAGGAATCTTAGGATACTTCCTAATCCGCCTCCCAGTGCAACAAAAAACAAACTTCTTACCATTATAATTTCTGTTATCGTTTTAGAGCAAAATGCCCTTTTATGGTTTTGCCATTGGTTAATTCTAAAACGAACCAGTAATCTGAAGAAGGTAGAGGTTGATCATTATAAGTTCCGTTCCAACCGGTGCCTTCCGGACTAATTTGTTTTAGAAGTTTTCCAAATCTATCAAATATAAAAATTTTACTGGCTTGCAGCCCTCTTTTATCCAGATTTTTAATATTCCAATAGTCGTTGTAGTTGTCTCCGTTAGGGGTGAAATATTTAGGATAATTCAATATGTAAAACGTTCCGATAGTGATACCACAGCCATTTTTATCCTGAATATAGATCGTATATTCTCCTTCTTCCAGATATTCAAAAACAGGGCTATCCTGATAATTGATGCCGTTTAAAGAATATTCATAGTTGCCATTTCCGGATGTTAAGATCGTTGCAGTATTATTTGAATCAAAATCATGAATAACAATATCTGTTATGGTAGCAGCTTCTGAAGTAATGACAAAAAAGGTTTTAATTTTAGAACAGCCTTGATCGTTAGTAATGGTAACCGAATAGTTTCCGGCTGAATTTACATTTATGGATTCGGTAGTTGAACCGTCGTCCCAAAGATAACTACTGAAACCACTGTCTGCCTGTAGAGTTTCTGTATTTCCATTACAAAGTCCGAGAGTTACATCATTAATTGTTTCTTCAAAAGTGTGTACTGTTAAGTTTATCGGATAATCGCTATAACAGTTGATATTGGAAATTCGGGCAAGTATTGTTTGTTGGTACGCTGTTGTATTAGTATAGTCTGACGGTAAAGCCGTATTAGAGCCTAATTCGTAAAAAGAGATCTGGAAATTAGACGGTAGATTGCTGAATAGTTGTGTCGCGATATTATTTAGATCAAAAGCGGTAATACCATCTTGATTATCGTCAGCATCGCAACTTTCAAAATCAGTTTGATTAACAGTTAAATTCGGTGCAAATTCCAATTCAACCTCAGAATCAATTATACACCCTCCGATTGAAACTTCTACTTTATAAATACCATCAGAAGTTACATCAAGTGTAGCATTGGTTTCACCGGTCAAAGGTGAATTGTTTTGGAACCATTGGTAAGTGGCTCCCGGAATAGTTTGCCCGATAGTATAAGGATTTTCAGAGGAACAGATTGGGTTGCCGTTAGCAACGGTTCTGTCATTTCCCAGATCTAAACCGAAATTAAAGCTTCCTCCTTCCAGAAAAATAGCGGAGTCATAGCGATAGTTACCTTCGTCGGCTATGACCAATTTAATATGGTATTGAACTCCGGGAGTAACATCCGCTTCGGCTATCATTCTTTTGGTCTGACCATTGTAATTCGTAGGATGATTCGTTCCGTTAAAAGCATCAAAATATTGTTCGTTCTGAGCATTACATCCTCCTGGAATATCCGGATGTACATTAGTTACTTTTACGGGAGTGTTAGTCCCTGGTATAACGGCCAAGTTCTGATAAGCAGTAGAACCTGCTTCCCGTAATAGAAATGCAAAACCGTCTGAATAGGTACAGGTTGCCGTTCCGTGATATTCTTCAGAAGAAAAGATATAGTTAAAACTGATATGCGACCCTATCGGAATAAAATCAAATTCTAAAACTGTTGCATTTAGTGAGTTAGAAATACCCAGAGCTTGATTAAGGTCTGAATCGCCTCCCCAATTGATATTTCCGCCGCCATCATCTGAGATATACGTATTGGGTCCTGGTGCATTGTCAATTTTTCCGGAACTAAGTATAATACCGTTCTGAAATGGAAAACTACTTCCGTTATCACTAAAAAAGCCCCAACTTTCCTGTCCGTTACCAAAGTTACCGCCTGAAACGGAAACGTTGCTTACAGAAGCACAAGAATTAGAGAAGAGGACATCATTGACTAAGTCTTCGGCAGTGTAAGTATCATCAACCGTAATATATTGGGCATACAATTGAGGCATGCTTGTAAAAAGCACTAAGAAGCCAAAAATAAATTTCATTTTCATAGTACCTGCAAAGATACTATAAATCTCGTTTTTTAAGCAATTTATAGGATAGGAAAATAAAGATAAAGATCCAGATTAAGGCGATCAGGATGTTTGAAAAGTGAACGCTGTAGTCTTTCGTGTTTTCTATTCCTACCTGAGTACCGATAGTTTTTACAAAATTCAATCGGGAATAAGGTTCAACAACGATGTTAGACATGGATTCAAGCGGAAAGAAATCATAAATCTTATCAATTAAAGTATCGTCTTGTTTGTTCTCTTTCAGAATAACATATTTTAAAATTCCGTGACTAAAGAATTCAAACATTGACCAAAAGATCAAAAAACCAAGAGCAAAAGCGGAACGTTTGATTAAAACACTTAAAAATAAGCAGAATGAAAAGAAAGCTACTAATTTTATAAAATAGCCTAATACATATTCTAGTTGGGAAAAAACAATTGAAAATTCATTGTATGAAGAAAAGCGAAGCCCTAAAATCAATGTGATGAGAAAAACAAAAAGAGTCGATATCAATGAAAACATTATAACCGTCAAAAATTTACTTAAAATAACCTCTTTTTTACTTAATCCGTCTATTAGGTTTTGTTTTAAAGTGTTATAGGTATATTCATTAGCCATCATAGATACAATAACAACAGCTAAAAATATTTTGAAATAATCTGCTACATAAGTATTAAAATGCCAGATAAACGGGAAGTTAAATATTCCCTGATCGGCAATGTTAACATGAATAGGTCCCAGATCAAATTCGATATTACTAATTAAGAACAATAAGAATAAAAGAGAAAAATAGAGTATAACTAAGATTTTACTGGCTCTGTTCTTGAATATTTTTTGAAATTCTATAGAAAGTAAACGATACATAACATTAGGATTGATGATTGGTTAATTGTAAGAATTGTTCTTCAAGGCTGTGTTTTCTCTTAACCAAATGGCTAAGAACAATTCCTTTTTTGAATAAATAATCATTTAATTCAGCAGCTTCTAAACCGGAGTTTAGATAAACAATCAGTTTTCCGTCTTCCTGGCTTGTTTTGTCAACTGCCGGATGTTCCTTTATGATACTTTCCAAATGTACAATATCATCAGACTTCAATTCAAAAAACCCTTCGTTAGCAACCATTTCATTTACAGTTCCCTGGTAAAGCATGACACCCTTTTGTAAAACAACTACATGGCTGCATACTTTTTCTACTTCATCTAATAAGTGTGATGCCAAGAGAATAGTTGTTCCTTGAGAAGCGATCAATTTTATTAATTCTCTGATCTGACGTATCCCTTGCGGATCAAGGCCATTGGTCGGTTCATCCAGAATTAAGATCTCAGGGTCGTTCAAAAGGGCAGAGGCAATGGCCAAGCGTTGTTTCATCCCTAAAGAAAATGTCTTGAACTTACTGTCTTTGCGATCTAATAGACCTACTAATTCCAGTTTTTCTGCAATCTTTTCACGCGGAACTTCTTTAATTTTACAAACTAATGACAAGTTTTCTTCAGCAGTCATATAGGGATAAAAATTAGGACGCTCAATAATAGCTCCTACTTTCTTTAAAGCATCATGAGTAGGTACTGTTCCGTCAAACCATTGGTATTCTCCTGAAGTTTTATTAACGACATTGAGAACGATACCTAAAGTAGTTGATTTCCCTGAACCGTTAGGTCCTAAAATACCATAAACATTCCCTTTCTTTATTTCAAACGAAACGTTTTTAACAGCATGTACATGATTGTTGTACACTTTGTCTAAGTTTCGAATAGTAAGAATTGTTTCCAAAATAGTTTTATTTAGTTGGTTTTTAAAAAGCCGATAACTTCTTTCTGTGTAAGACGGAACTTGAGCCTTTTTGTTACAATTTTATTTTTAAATCCCCTGACTTTGTTAAAGTGTATTTATTTTTTTAGAGTTTTGTAAAACATATTGAAAAAAACTGTAGGTTTACGGATATCGTCTAAGGGGGATTAGCTCAGTTGGCTAGAGCGCTACGCTGGCAGCGTAGAGGTCATCGGTTCGAGCCCGATATTCTCCACAAAAAATCCCGATCTGACCGATCGGGATTTTTTAATTCAACCAAAACTCAAAACTTAAACTAAACGTAATTATAAGATTGTTGTAGCATATTTGTTTTACCTTTTTCCTCTTATAAGAGAAAGAATAAAAAGGACGATAAATATGAAAAATAAGATTTTTGCAATTTGAGCGGCTCCGGCAGCAATACCTCCAAAGCCTAAAATTCCGGCAACAATAGCAAGAATTATGAATATAATAGTCCAGCGTAACATAGTTTTATATTTTTAAAGGTTAGTATCTTTTTTTGATAAAACAAAGTTAGGTTGTGAAGCTTACTGATGTGTTACATGATTTTGTAAAAATGTTTCAAAACCTTACTATTAGAGTATAGTCTACATTTAAAAACCTTCAAAAACACCCAAACCAAATAGTGCAAAATCATATTTCACAGGATCTTGGGGATCCAATAATCTAAGATTGGTGTCTAGCTCTACTAAAGCTTTAGCATCGTTTTGTTTACGAGTAAGTAAACCAAGTTTTCGGGCAACATTTCCGCTGTGTACATCGAGGGGACAGGATAAATGAGCCGGATTGATAGATTTCCATATTCCTAAATCGACTCCTTTATTGTCTTGACGAACTAACCAACGCAACATCATGTTGATCCGTTTGGCAGCTGATTTATTCAAAGGATCGGAAATGTGTTTTGTAGTTCTTGGCAAATGCGGGATTTCAAAAAAGATACGTTTGAAATTGGAAATGCTCTCTACTTGGTTTCCATTGCTTTGGGATTGATTAAAAACCGCTTCCAAACCATCGTGATTTTGGTATATGTTGCGCAACGCTTTAATAAATGTTTTAGCGTCCTGTCCGTTGAAAGTTCTGTGTACAAAGGTATTTAGTGTTTCTAAGTGCTCTTCCTTGTGGGTCATGACAAAATCATAAGGAGAATTTCCCATAATTTCCATAAACCGCTGTCCGCTTCTGATAATCATTTTCCGATTTCCCCAAGCTAAAATAGCAGCTATAAAAGCCGCAATTTCAATATCTTCTTTGACCGTAAAGGAATGCGGGATTTGTATAGGATCAGTTGTTATAAAATCAGGACGATTGTATAAATCGGCTTTTTCATCTAAGAAATCTTTTAGCTCTGTAGAAGTCATTTAGAAATTTTATAGATTAGTGCTTCATGTAAACCTTCAACAGTTTCCTGATGGGAAAATTGCATTCCTACTTTTTCTAAAACACGTTGCGAGGCGGTATTTTCAGGCATTGTTCTTCCGATAATTTCCGTAAAATGTAATTGATTAAAACCATAATCAAGACAGGCTTGAGCAGCTTCGGTAGCATATCCTTTATTCCAAGTCTCTTCTAAAAAACGAAAGCCCAGATCAATGAATTCATGATCGTGGTTTTTGAGCCCGCACCAACCGATAGAAGTGTTCTTTTCTTTTTCAATAACCAACCATCTTCCTGTACCGAATATTTTATAATCTAAATAATTTTTAATAAAATCGTTAGCTTCTTTTACAGATAAAAAAGGAGCGTCGCCTGTATATCGGATAACGTTAGAGTTTTGATTTAACAGGAAAAGAAAATCTGCATCATCAGGTTCAAATTCCCGTAGTATTAATCGATCGGTCTCTAAAATTTTCATAATTATACAATATTTCCGTCGACCATGGTCAGTTTTCTGTCGGCCATATCAGCCAAATCTTCATTGTGGGTAACAATAACGAAAGTTTGTCCGAACTCGTCTCGAAGCTTAAAAAAAAGCTGGTGTAAATTTTCGGCACTATGAGTATCTAAATTTCCTGAAGGTTCGTCGGCAAAGATAACAGCCGGTTTGTTGATCAAAGCTCTGGCAACCGCTACTCTTTGTTGTTCACCACCGGAAAGTTCTCCGGGTTTGTGATCGATACGGTGTGAAAGCCCTAAATAATCCAGAAGTTTTTTGGCTTCTGCTTCCACTTCTGTTTTGTTTCTGTTGGCAATAAAACCAGGAATACAGACGTTTTCCAAAGCCGTGAATTCCGGTAACAATTGATGGAATTGAAAAATAAAACCTAAATGCCGGTTGCGAAAACGAGATAAGTTTTTGTCATTTATTTTTAAAACATCTTCATTGTTGATCACAAGTGAGGAGTCATCAGAAAGATTGGGCTTGTCTAATGTCCCTAAAATCTGTAATAAGGTTGTTTTCCCAGCTCCGGAAGCACCTACTATAGAAACGATCTCTCCTTTTTGGATATGTAAATTAACTCCTTTCAGAACATGAAGCGTTCCATAGCTTTTATGAATGTTATAGGCTTTTATCATGACAAATTTTTTACAAAGTAACTTATTTTGAGGAAATCAAACTATTTTGAAATACAAAAAATGTGATAAAAATTAGTTAAACCGTTTATTTAAAAAATAATTAATGGCTAACTTGGGATAAAAATTGCAAAAATGAAAATAGTTTTAGTAGTAAGTTTGTTGATCGTGACTGGATGTCAGGGGCAAAAAAAACAAAAAGAAGAACAAAAAAATAAAGAACCTATTGTTATAAAAATGGATAAACATAATGAGATCGCAACTTTTGCGGGAGGGTGTTTTTGGTGTACAGAAGCCATATTTCAGGAAGTAAAAGGAGTGAAAAAAGTAGTATCCGGTTATATCGGCGGAACGACTAAAAATCCCACGTACAAAGAAGTATGTACAGGTGCAACCGGACATGCGGAGGCAATTCAAATCACTTTTGATCCGACAGAAGTGGCTTACGAAGATTTATTAGAGATTTTTTTCGGTACTCATGATCCGACTACTTTAAACCGTCAGGGAGCTGATGTGGGGACACAATACAGAAGTGAAATTTTTTACTATACACAGGCACAAAAAGAAAAGGCAGAGCATTATATTCAGTTAATAGAAAAGGAAAAATTGTATACTAAGCCTATAGTAACCAAAGTGTCTCCGGCATCTGAATTTTATCCGGCAGAAGATTACCATCAGGACTATTACAGTCAAAATGCATCTCAAGGTTATTGTCAGATGGTTATTGCACCAAAGTTGGAGAAATTGAGAAAATATTACCATTCCAAATTAAAATAATGAGTATTTTCAATTCTGAAGTACTATATTGGCATTAGTTTTGTTTGTATAGAGATAGTTGAATAAAAAAAGATATAATGGGAGAAGAGGTAATAGTTAAACCTGAAGTTAAATCTTCTAATAAGAAAGCAAAGTTAGTATTGAGCATTATTTTTGACCTGATAGGAATGATGTCTTATTTGGTGCCTGTATTTGGTGAGGCTGTTGATGTAATCTGGGCTCCTATTTCCGGTTTGTTATTAATGTTGATGTATAAAGGAACTAAAGGTAAAGTGGCTGGTATTATCGGTACGATTGAAGAGCTAATTCCTTTTATCGATATTATTCCGACTTTTACATTGACTTGGCTTTATACGTATTTTATTCAAAAAGAAGAATAAAAAAAGCGGCATTTGCCGCTTTTTTTATTTTAAATTTTCTTTAAAGAAAACTTCTAATTTGTCAAAAGGAATGATATCAATTTTATCATATAAATCAGTATGAACTTTGCCCGGAATTATCATTAGTTCTTTGGGGTCATTGGCTACTTTAAAAGCATCTTCGCTAAAATATTTAGAATGTGCATTTTCACCCGCTATAATTAAAATTGGTCTTGGTGATATTTCATTGATGTACGTTAAAATAGGCATATTCATTAACGAAAAAGAATTGGTTTTTGTCCAAGAACCGTTAGAGTTGATTGAACGCTCGTGAAAACCTCTTGGGGTTTTGTAATAGTCGAAATAACCTTGTACAAATTCTGGTTCATCCTCTTTTAATTCATTTGGTAAACCTTGCCCTGATAATTCAGGAGTTTCATTTTTGGCGTCTATCCAACGTTGCTGGCTCATTTGCTCTAGCATTTGACTACGTTGTTCTGGTGTCATGGAGTCGAAATATCCTTTTGAAGTTACCCTTGACATATCATACATACTTGTTGTGGCAACTGCTTTTACACGTTTGTCAACAGCAGTAGCATTTAAAGCAAAACCACCGAAGCCACAAATACCAATAATTCCTAATTTGTTTCGATCTATATTTTGTTGCAAACCAAGGAAATCAATCGCGGCACTGAAATCTTCCGTATTAATATCGGGGGAAGAGATGTTTCTCGGTTCGCCACCACTTTCCCCTGTATAGGAAGGGTCGAAAGCTAATACAGCAAAACCTCGTTGCGCCATTTGATTGGCATACAAACCTGAAGCTTGTTCTTTTACAGCGCCATAAGGTCCGCTAATAGCTAATGCCGGAAAATTAGTTCCTCTATTTTTTGGAAGGTATAAATCGCCTGAAAGTGGAATACCATAACGATTTTTAAACGTTACTTTTTGACGTGAAACATTATCACTTAATTCAAATGTATAGTGTTCTTCTTTTGTGTTCATTTTTTCTGTTTTTTGAGTTTGTTCTTCGTTTTTTTGATTGAACTGACAAGAGATTAAAAGTATTATGCCAACAAATACGAGTGTTGAAAAAGGCTTCATCTTTTATTTAATTATGGATGTGTATTTGTATTTGCTTCATCAAATTCTTCATCTGTCACTGCATCTAACCAAGTTACCTGTTCGTTGTTTTTGTAATTGGTAATGGCAATATGTGTCATAGTTGTATTAGCAGTAGCTCCATGCCAATGCTCAACATTTTCAGGAATATTGATCACATCTCCTTTTTTGATCAACTTTGCCGGTTTACCTTTTTCCTGATAGATTCCTTTACCGTTTATGACCAATAATACTTGCCCTTTTGGATGCGTGTGCCAATTGGTTCTGGAGCCAATTTCGAAAGTTACACTTCCGGCAGAGAATTCGTTATTATGGTCTTTTGCTACAAGCGGAGTTAAAAAAGCATTTCCTGAAAACCAATCGTTTGGTAATTTTTGCCCTTTAGGATAAAGTGCTGAATTGTTCTCTTCTTTCATTTTTTTCTGGTTTTTATTATTGTAACAAGCTGTAAAAGTGAATAATAAGCTTGCGAATAGTATTGTTTTCATTCTCATTTTTTATTTGTATCAAATAATGGTACAAATGTACTTTTGAAAATGAACGGTCTGTTAAAACTATTCAAACCGGTAATTAAGAAAATCAAACATTTTCAGTTCGAGCCAAAGTTGGGCTGATTCCTGTTTGTTTTTTGAAGAAATTATTAAAGTAGGTTGGATATTCAAACCCTAAGGCGTAAGCTATTTCTGAAATGTTCCAATCGGTGTTTTGTAGGATCGCTTTGGCTTCGCCGATAATTCGTTCCGAAATAAGTGTTGTTGTTGTTTTGCCAGTCACTTCTTTTACAGCTCTGTTTAGCGAATTAACATGAACAGAAAGTATATCGGCATAATCTTTAGCAGTTTTTAATTGCAAAGGATTTTCAGGGTTTTCAATAGGAAATTGTCTTTCCAAAAGTTCCATGAAAACTCTTGTTAAACGTGATGCACTGCTTTTTTCTTGATTGAAATTTTCGGAAGGTTTTAATTTTAACGATTCATGTAAAATTAAATCAATATAATTGCGAATTAAATCGTCTTTAAATTTATAATCAGATTGTTGTTCCTCAATCATTTTTTCAAAAAGACTGTTTAGAAACAAACGTTGGCTTTCTGATATTTCTAAAATTGGAGTGCCGCCTAAACTGAATAAGGGCGATTTTTGAAGATTAATTGAATGTTTTCCTGAAACAAAAAAATCTTCAGAAAATAAAATGGTGTATCCAACATATTTAGTAGAAAGCGTTTCCCAAGAATAGGGGATATTCGGATTTCCAAAAAACAAGATGGTTCCTTCGGTCTCAAAGCTACGTTCGGCATAATGGATTCGACTTTTACCGGTAGTTAAACAGATTTTGTAGAAATCTTTTCTGCTGTAGACTTTAGTGGCATTGCCATCTTTTTCAATTTGAAAAACATTAAAGCCTTTTAGTTTTAATTCATTATTATATGTTGATACACTTCTTAACATAGCGCAAAGTTAAGAAATTCAAACGATGATTGTTGAAAGCGGATTATTTTTTAGGTGTTAGTTGTTCAAAAAAATCAGCGATAAATCCTAGCCCCATACCGCGTAACATCTTTTTTTCAAACCACCAGAAAAATTTGAATTGACCGAATAGCGTACCGATCGCAATAAGTAAAATTTGGTATAAAGGGAATATAATAATTAAACGAACCGGAAGGTATATCCAGTAGGGTAAATTGTCTTTCTGAATTCCCAAAACATCAGAAATAGGTCGTGAAACATAAGCAGCAGTAGAACCGGTTATAGCAAAAACAATAAAAATGATGACAAACTGGAAATTGCTTTTAATATTCCAGCGTTCTTTGAGTTTCTTCATATTTAAATTCTGGGGGAAATCCGCCCAAACGTTGCTTATTTGTTAGTTGAAAATAAACCAAATAGTTGTAGAGCATATAATTCACTTCATATCCGTAATTTGTATAAGAATTGTAGTTAATCTGCATTTCGTACAGGCTCGGATCATATTGCGATGACATTATAACTCTTCTGTTCCATTCGGTTACCCAAAAAATATTTCTGGCTTCTAAATAGCTTTGCGTGTAAAAACCTCTTGGTTTGGCGTAAGAATTAAACCAGGATGTAAATCCGGGATCTATAATGATGATTTCATATTCGATCTCGTCATTTGCTATTCTGATCGTATCGCTTTCCAATTTAGGCTTGTCATTGTGCTGATCTTTAGCCACAACTTCTTTATTGGAATTACAAGAAAAAAGTAATCCGAAAACAAGAGCCGTAATATAAAGATAATGACGCAAAACAATCTTATTTAGAATGTTTAAAGATAAAAAAAAGCTCTGAAATATTCAGAGCTTTTAACATAAAAAATATTTTGGAATTATTTTCCGAAAAGTCCGCCCAATAATCCACCTAAACCGCCTTTCTTTTTAGTAACGGCTGAAATGGCATCACTGGCATCTAATTTACCATCTCCGTTTTGATCTAAAACAGAGGTGAGGATGTCTCCTCCGCCACCATTTCCGCTGGTAACTCCGGTCAATAGACCTCCTAGTAATCCACCTAAATCAGATGCGCTGGAAACATTTCCTTTTTGAGTCTGTTTCCCTAAATATCCCATGATGATAGGAGCGAGCATTGGTAAAATTTTAGTAATGATACTGGAACTGACACCGGTCTTATTACTAATTCCGGTAGAAACGGCATTTAGTTTGTCTCCTAATAAATGATTCAGGATTTTAGAACCATCGGAAAAATCGCCACCGTTTAAAAAGCCACTTACATTATCTAAAATGCTTCCGTTGTGTTTACCGCTTGTTAAAGCATTTAATAAGCCGTTTGCACTATCACCGCTTAACATATTGCCCTGCATAGCTCCCAATAATTCAGGAACACTTGAAGAAACAACATCAGAAGCTTGAGTTTCACTAATTCCGGTTTGCGCCGAAATGTTTCCAATGATTTGTTTGCCTAAATCACTATTGATTAAATCTAAAATTCCTGCCATAGTTCTACAGTTTTTTAAGGTTTATTATTCGTTTTTTAATAAACTGATGATTTGCTCCGCCAATTCCGTACCGATTCTGTCTTGTGCTTCATCTGTTGCCGCACCGATATGTGGTGTTAATGAAATTTTTGAATTCATCAATACTTTCATGGCAGGCGTCGGTTCATTTTCAAAAACGTCTAATCCTGCAAATCGCAATTTACCGGAGTCTAAAGCTTCTACAAGAGCAACTTCGTCAACTACTCCGCCACGAGCAGCATTGACAATTCCGGCATTGTCTTTCATTAAATCAATTTCTTCTCTCGAAATAACGTAACCGTCCTGAGCCGGAACGTGAAGTGTAATAAAGTCAGAATGTTTTAAAACCTCTTCCATCGGTTCGGTTTTAATGTCTACATTGATGAACTGACCGTTATAGAAATCTACTTTAATAACTGCATTGTCAACATATTTGTCGGCAGCAATTACTTTCATTCCCAGTCCTAATGCCATTTTAGCAACGGCCTGACCGATTCTTCCGAAACCGATCACACCTAATGTTTTTCCTCTTAACTCGGCACCGCCACCATAAGCCTTTTTCAATTCGTTAAAACGAGTATCTCCTTCTAAAGGCATATTGCGATTTGAATCGTGTAAAAAACGAACTCCGGAGAATAAGTGCGCGAAAACTAATTCGGCAACACTTTCAGAAGAAGATGCCGGGGTGTTGATAACATGAATTCCTTGCTGGCGTGCGTAATCTACATCTATATTGTCCATACCAACGCCTCCTCTTCCGATGATTTTTAATCCCGGACAAGCGTCAATAATATCTTTACGTACTTTGGTAGCACTTCTTACTAAAAGTACTTTTACATCATTAGTGTTGATATAACTGGCTACCTGTTCTTGCGCTACTTTAGTTGTTATGACTTCAAAACCACCTTTTTCTAAAGCTTTTATACCGCTTTTAGAAATTCCGTCATTGGCTAATACTTTCATATTGTATAAAATTTAATTTTGTTGATTTGGCAACAAAACCGATTAAACGTTTTCTTCTAATTTTTTCATTACGTCAACCAGAACCTGAATACTTTCTATCGGCATCGCATTATAAATAGAAGCACGATATCCACCTACAGAACGGTGTCCGTTAATGCCGGATATATTGGCTTCTTTCCACATTTTGTCAAATGTTTCCTGATGTTCCGGATTGTTCAGTACAAAAGTAACATTCATGTTCGAACGGTCTTCAGTTGCAGCCACACCTTTGAATAAAGGATTTCGGTCTATCTCATTATATAAAAGAGCAGCTTTTTCATTGTTTAACTTTTCAATAGCCGGTACACCACCTAAATTCTTTAACCATTGTAAAGTAAGTAAAGAAGTGTATACAGCAAATACCGGCGGTGTATTGTACATACTTTCTTTTGCAATATGTTGTTGATAATCCAACATATTAGGAATCGTTCTTCCTGATTTTCCTAAGATTTCTTCTTTTACAACAACCAGTGTAGTTCCTGCAGGTCCCATATTTTTTTGAGCTCCTGCATAGATAATATCAAATTTAGAGAAGTCTAAAACTCTGGAAAAAATATCCGAACTCATATCACAAACTACAGGAATGTCGGTTTGCGGAAAGGATTTGATCTGCGTTCCGAAAATAGTATTGTTGGAAGTACAGTGAAAATAATCGGCATCCGAAGGAATTTCGTAATTTTTAGGGATGTAGGAGTAATTTTCGTCTTTTGATGACGCAACAACCACAGTTTCCCCAAAAGATTTTGCTTGTTTAATAGCTCCTGAAGCCCAAGTACCGGAATCTAAATATGCTGCTTTTCCGTTTTCTTTCATTAAGTTGTAAGGGATCATTAAAAATTCAAGACTGGCACCTCCTTGTAAAAAAAGAGCCTGATAGCCTTTCCCTTTAAGATCTAATAGCTCAAGTACTAATTCTCTGGCTTCGTCCATCACAGCAACAAAATCTTTACTGCGGTGTGAGATTTCTAAGATTGAAAGTCCTGAGTTGTTAAAGTTTAAAATAGCTTGTGCAGATTTTTCAAAGACCTCTTGCGGTAGTATACAAGGACCTGCACTAAAATTGTGTTTTTTCATTGTTATGTTGAAATTAACTAAATAGCGTTACAAATTTCGTAAATAATATAACAAATAGGGGTAAAAAACATGAACAATTTCACATTGTTATCAACAATTAATGTTCTTTAATAAAAAACGATGAGAATTTAATAATGCTTTATATTTTTAGTAGAAAATCTAAAGTATCCACATTATCAGCGTAATCCCAAAGTTCCGGTTTTTGGGTTTTTCCGAAAGGAATACTGTTTTTTGTAAGATTATTGGAAGTAATGCATTGAATTTTCTCGGCATCTGCTTCTAATTTCTGTAACACAGCATCAACAGTGTCATAATATTCATAAAAAACAGAAGAAATCGGTGAAGCATATCCTTCGTCTTCTTTTAAGGTCATGAACTCATTATCCAACAATTTAAAATTACTCATCAGAAAGACGGCTTTGTTGTAATCGTAGTTGTTAGCATATTTGTCGTAGTGGATAATATCTCCGTATTCATACATTGCTTCAAAAAAGAGCTTGAAGTCGTAATCTTTAGGAATGAATATTTTAGAAACGTTTCGGCATCCCAAACCAAAATAGCGAAAGATATCTTCACCGAGAGCTATTAAATCTTCCTTAGATTCGTTGCCGGTTAAGATTGCGACCGAATTTCGGTTTTTCCTAATGATATTAGGCTTGTCTCTGAAATAATATTCAAAATATCTGGCTGTATTGTTGCTTCCGGTAGCGATTACAGCATCAAAATTCTCAAGTTTTTCGCTAACAAAAAGTATCCTTTCAGAAAATTCAGAATTAAGAGTTGTAAGGTATTTGGCTATGAATTTTAAAAGCTGTTGGTCATTGGAAGACAACTTTATTTTAGCAATATTTCCGGAAATAATTACTGAAAGCACATCGTGAAACCCGACCAAAGGAATATTCCCGGCTAAAATTAAACCGATGATCTTTGGTTCGGAATCTTTCGGAAATTCGTAAGGTTTTGTCCAGTTTTTTAGGTTCTCATATGTTAAGGCATTAGCCCACGATTGCAAAGCAAATGTTACCTGATCTTTAGTGAACCAACCGTTTTGATACTGTTGTTTTTCAATGATTTCAGCAAACTCGTCAAAGAAAAGGTTATTGTGTAAAACAGTACTGTTTCGGGTAAATTCAGTATCAAATTGTTTTAAGAAAAGTCCTAATTGAACAAAATAATCGTTAATTTCATTTTGTAACATTTGTAACTTGTTTTTATAGGGTTTACGTTGTACTTTTGCAAAAGTACGTAATAAGTTGTTATGGGAAATTTTTTATTCAAAAATCTTCTGTACCCTTACTTTAAATAAACTTAAAAAGATTAAAAATGGCTATAAAAATAACAGATGAGTGCATTAACTGCGGAGCTTGTGAACCGGAATGCCCGAATACTGCGATTTATGAAGGAGCTGACGATTGGCGTTATAGTGACGGAACAAAATTATCAGGTAAAGTAATGTTACCGGATGGTTCTGAAGTGGATGCCGGAGCTGCCCAAATACCTATTTCTGACGATATTTATTACATTGTTCCGGGGAAATGCACCGAGTGTAAAGGGTTTCATGAAGAACCTCAGTGTGCAGCTGTTTGTCCGGTAGATTGTTGTGTGCCAGACGAGGAGCATGTGGAAAGCGAAGAAACGCTGCTGAACCGTCAGTCATTCCTGCATAATGAATAAGAAAAAAACACAATAATTTAAAGAGGATTTTGTTAAAAAATCCTCTTTTTTTTTTACTTTAGTCAAAATTACAAAAGCCCAAAACAAATCTACCCAAAACCCAAATTGTATCGTTTATGAGAAAAATTTTACTACTGTTTTTTATTGCTGCTATTTATACCACAGGTTTTTCTCAAGCTACAGAGTTTACTATTATTGTTAAAGATATTGATACGGATACTCCTGTAGATGAGGTAACTATAACAGCTTTGAAAACCAGACAAGGTTTTTTGACAAACGGTGACGGAGTCGCAAAAGTGAACCTCTCACGAAAATCCGATCTGGAATTGGTTCACTCTTCCTATAAACCCTTGATTGTACGTTATGCTTCTCTAAACCAGAAAGAGAATGTCATTTATCTGGAAAGTAATCTAAGACTGTTAGAAGAAGTGATCTTGACCAAAAGACATCCGCAGGAAATATTAAAGGATCTGGTGGAAAACTCCATGCAGCACGTAACTGTTCCGGCTAATTTAAAGGTGTATCTGAGAGAGTTCTATAAAAAGAATGATAATTATGTATTCTTTAACGACGGTTTGCTGAATTTCCAGATATTGGGTTCGCCCGAAAAGATTAAAACGGATATTTTAATAGAACAGAACAGGACTGTTGGTCTGTTAGACGGTGATATTAACGAAGATGTTTTAGGATATAATCTTAACAACATTATGGAAAATTATTATCAGTTCAAGTATTTGAATGAAGTATTGAATAAGAAGGCTCTGAAAGACTATGACTTTCAGGTAAAGACCTTTCCGCAAAATGAAAATTATTTAGCCATAAAGATCTCGCCCTTGGAAGAAGCAAAAGGAGTTTTGTCTAATTTTTATATAGTATACGACAGTACTAAAAAACTCATTGTAGAGATTAATTCTACAATACCTTCTTCCCGAATGATGTTTATGGAAGAATCGTTCTTTAACAAAACTAATATTTATACACTGGAATATAAGAACATGTTCAGGATTGATGGCAGTTTGTATTATTTGACCAGTTCTAAAGAAGTGATTGGATTTGAAAAGAAATACAAAAAAGAAAAACGAAAAATTGAAGTAAGGAACTATATGGTAGTAACGAATTTTGATACTGAAATTTTCGGATACACAAAAGAGAATGTCTTTAAAGATAAGTCGCTTATTAATAAAAGATCAACTGTTTTTACGCCTTATTGGGAGTTTGAGTCGGGATTGACACCTACAGTGGAAGAACGAAAAATTATTACAATGTTAGCGGAATAAAAAAGAGACCCGATTTTTTATCGGGTCTCTTTTTTTTAGGGGCAAAAAGCGTATTTATGGTTTTAAAACCGTATATTTTTCAATAGTTACCGTATCTTTCTTTTTGTCATAAGATTCTATGACTAAATCTCCGTTTTTGTCAAATCGAGCTATTGATACATCATTTTTATAGATATACAGGTAGTAACCTCCCGAAGCTTTACGTAAAATACTGTTCGTTTCTTTTCCGTTGCGATAAAAAATATAGCCTTTTTCATCATTTTTAATTTCATACTTTTCACCGTTATACATATAATAAGAAGAGTGATCTACATCTACATATTCTGTTTGACCGTCAACAGCTACTTTAGTGGTTGTGGCTACATTTACAGGAACACTCTCTTTCATGGGAATGTTTTTTCCTTTTTGTTCCGATATCTCTAATTCTACAGGCTGAGTTTCTTTTATCTCTGTAACCTTTTCAATCTTTCGTTCACCTTTGGAATCTTTGATCGTAGTGATTGTAGTCTCGGTTTCTTTTAAAACATTCGTGTTTTGAGCAAATAGCGTAAAACCGCTCAAAAATAATACGGATAACATCATTGTCTTTTTCATAATCATTTCTTTTTAAATTTTTATAAGTCAAAGTTAATTAGCACCTTGTAGAAATGCGTTATGAAATTCACAGGAAGTATTATATAATTTACATTTCAGATTAAAAAGCAAGAAATATTGGTTCAAATATTTATATTTGCACACTTAAAAAAACAAATAGTTAACCCAAATAGTTAACGGCAAAAATAGAATTATGAAAGCAGGAATTGTAGGCTTACCGAATGTAGGAAAATCAACTTTATTTAACTGTTTGTCAAATGCTAAGGCGCAGAGTGCAAACTTTCCGTTTTGTACAATTGAACCTAACATCGGGGTAGTAAATGTGCCGGATCCGCGTATTGCCCGTTTGGAAGAACTCGTTAAACCGGAACGTGTTCAGATGGCTACAGTAGATATTGTGGATATTGCTGGCTTAGTAAAAGGAGCCAGTAAAGGCGAAGGTTTAGGGAATCAGTTTTTGGGAAATATCCGCGAGTGTAATGCTATTATTCACGTGTTACGTTGTTTTGATAACGATAATATTGTTCATGTTGACGGAAATGTAAATCCTATTAGAGATAAGGAAACTATCGATATTGAGTTGCAATTAAAGGATTTAGAAACGGTTGAAAAACGTTTAGAGAAAGCGAATAAAGCGGCTAAAGTAGGAAATAAAGAGGCTCTTGTAGAGCAGGCATTGTTAAACAGGATTAAAGAAACCTTATTACAGTCTAAATCAGCTCGTACCGTAGTTCCGGAAGGTGCTGATGAAGAAGCGCTATTCGAAAATTTCCAATTAATTACAGCAAAACCTGTTTTGTATGTTTGTAATGTAGATGAAGCATCTGCGGTTAGCGGAAATAAATATGTAGAACAAGTTCGTGAATTAGTAAAAGATGAAAATGCAGAAGTAATTGTACTTTCTGTTGGAGCCGAAGCTGATATTAATGAATTAGAAAGCTATGAAGAACGTCAAATGTTCTTGCAAGACTTAGGCTTAACAGAGCCTGGTTCGGCAGTTTTAATTCGTGCAGCTTATAAGTTGTTAAATCTTCAAACCTATTTTACTGCAGGTGTTAAAGAAGTTCGTGCCTGGACTATTAAAGTCGGAGATACAGCGCCGAAAGCTGCCGGAGTAATCCATACCGATTTTGAAAAAGGGTTCATCAGAGCTGAAGTAATCGCTTTTGAAGATTTTTCAAACTATGGATCGGAAGCTAAAGTAAAAGAAGCCGGAAAACTTCGAGTAGAAGGTAAGGAGTATATCGTAAAAGATGGTGATGTAATGCATTTTAGATTTAATGTATAATACTTTTGCATAGCAAAGAAATATAGAAAACCACAAAAATATTTTGTGGTTTTTTTGTTTATATAAAGTTTTGAAATACCTAAGATGATTAAAATTTTTAAAAAAGCGATAAGGCTTACAACTTTTCTGTTACTGTTTTTAGTGCTATACTTAATATCTGTAGTAGCAGTCTCCTATATTCCGGTAAACGATGAAATAGTGTTGAAAATGTCAGGCAATAAAGTGCCGGTTTACATTTTGTCAAACGGTGTTCATACGGATATTGTAGTTCCTGTTAAAAATGAAATTTTCGATTGGTCTCAAAAAGTAAAATTTGAAGATGTGAGAGCTAAAAACAGACAGTATGAGTATGTAGCATTTGGTTGGGGTGATAAAGGCTTTTATTTAGACACACCTACTTGGGCTGATCTAAAAACGAGTACGGCTCTTAAAGCTGTTTCGGGCTTCAATACTACAGCAATGCATGTTACTTTTTATGAAGGGATAAAGGAAGGTAAAGATTGTGTAAAATTATGGCTTTCAGTAGGTAATTACTCAAAACTGGTTCGTTTTATACAAAATTCATTTCAGGTAGAGAAAGATACATATTCTAAGATCCGGACCAATGCTGTTTATGGTATTCATGATGTTTTTTACAAGGCAAAAGGGAGGTATAGTTTGTTTTATACTTGTAATACCTGGGTAAATCAGGCTTTAAAAGCAGCGGATCAAAAAGCGGCATTGTGGACCATTTTTGATTTCGGTATTTTTCATCATTATAACTAAAAGTACACTTTTAGGAGAATTTGACCGTGTTAAAAGAGAGGGATTTAAACTTCAAATTGTCAATAACTTCTACAGTAGTGACTTTTATTTTTTAGGCAGAAATGGTATATTGCACAAAATCCGAAGTCTGTCTATGCAAGAGCAAAATCAATACACCGAAGACAATATACGGTCGCTCGACTGGAAAGAGCATATCCGTATGCGTCCCGGAATGTACATTGGAAAATTAGGTGACGGTTCCACACCCGATGACGGTATCTATATCTTAGTAAAAGAAGTTATCGATAATTGTATCGATGAATTTGCTATGGGTGCCGGTAAAACCATTGAAGTGACCATAAAAGAAAAACTGGTAACTGTCCGTGATTACGGTCGTGGTATTCCGTTAGGAAAAGTGGTTGATGTGGTTTCTAAAATGAATACTGGAGGAAAATACGATTCCAAAGCCTTCAAAAAATCGATAGGTCTAAACGGGGTTGGTACCAAAGCGGTAAATGCACTTTCAACCTATTTTCGTGTAGAATCCGTACGTGATAACCAGCAAAAAGTAGCAGAGTTCTCTGCAGGAAATCTAACAACGGAAGAGGACATAACGGAAACGACTAAACGTCGGGGTACCAAAGTATCTTTTATTGCTGATGATACGATCTTTAAGAATTATAAGTATCGCAATGAGTACGTTGAAAAGATGCTTCGCAATTATACCTATCTGAACCGTGGATTAACACTATACTACAATGGTGAGAAATTCTATTCGGAATTCGGGTTAAAAGATCTATTACAAGACAATATTGTTGAAGAAGATACTGTATATCCGGTAATACATCTGGAAGGTGACGATATCGAAATTGCCTTGACACACAGCAGAACACAGTATTCTGAAGAATACTATTCATTCGTTAACGGACAAAATACAACGCAGGGAGGTACACATTTAGGAGCCTTTAGAGAAGGAGTAGTACGAACTTTAAAAGAATTCTATAATAAGAATTTTGAAGCATCAGATATCCGTAAATCAATTGTAGCGGCAATTGCCGTTAAAGTTGAAGAACCGGTTTTTGAATCGCAAACCAAAACTAAATTAGGTTCTACCGAAATGGGACCTAAAGGACCTACCGTTCGTACGTTTGTCAATGATTTTATTAAGAACAAGCTGGATAATTTCCTGCATAAAAATCCGGAAGTAGCAGATGCTTTATTGAAAAAGATCCTTCAGGCAGAACGCGAACGCAAAGAGCTTTCCGGAATCCGTAAACTGGCACGTGAACGGGCTAAAAAGGCAAGCTTACACAATAAAAAGTTGCGCGATTGTCGTGTGCATTTAACAGATGTTAAAAACCCCAGATATTTAGAAAGTACGTTGTTCATTACTGAGGGAGATTCGGCTTCGGGATCTATTACAAAAAGTCGCGATGTAAATACACAGGCGGTTTTCTCTTTACGAGGAAAACCCTTGAATTCGTACGGAATGAGTAAAAAGATCGTGTATGAGAATGAAGAGTTTAACTTGCTACAAGCCGCTTTAGATATTGAGGAAGATTATGAAAATTTACGGTACAACAACATTGTAATTGCAACCGATGCCGATGTGGACGGAATGCACATCCGTTTGTTGTTGATTACGTTCTTTTTACAGTTTTTCCCGGAATTGATTAAAGAAGGGCATTTGTATATTTTACAAACCCCATTGTTCCGTGTGCGTAACAAAAAAGAAACGATCTATTGTTACAGCGATGAAGAACGGATAACAGCTATTGAAAAATTAAAACCGAAACCGGAAATCACCCGATTTAAAGGGTTGGGGGAAATTTCACCCGATGAGTTCAAACACTTTATCGGTCAGGATATCCGATTAGATCCGGTAATGCTGGACAAAGCCATGTCGATTGAAAAGCTTTTGGAATTTTACATGGGGAAAAATACACCGGACCGACAAGAGTTTATCATTCACAACTTGAAGGTAGAATTAGATACAGCAGAAGAATTGATGAAATAATGACAGTTAACGAGTAACTGACAACTGAAATATGAGCGAAGAGAACCAACATATAAACCCGGATGATAATCCGAATTTTGAACCTGAAAATCAGGAGCAAGTCGAAAATTCCGATTCGATTACCAAAGTAACCGGAATGTACAAAGACTGGTTTTTAGATTATGCTTCTTATGTGATTTTAGAACGTGCTGTTCCGGCTATTGAAGACGGATTTAAACCCGTTCAGCGTCGTATTATGCACTCCATGAAAGAATTGGATGACGGACGTTATAACAAAGTAGCAAACATCATCGGACATACCATGCAATATCACCCGCACGGTGATGCCAGTATTGGTGATGCTATGGTAAATATCGGTCAAAAAGATTTATTGATCGACTGTCAGGGAAACTGGGGGAATATCCTAACCGGCGACGGAGCGGCAGCACCGCGTTATATTGAAGCACGTTTAAGCAAATTTGCGTTAGACGTTTTGTTTTCTCCTAAAGTAACGGAATGGCAGTTGAGCTATGACGGACGTAAGAACGAACCGATACATCTTCCGGTTAAGTTCCCGTTATTGTTGGCACAAGGAGGTGAAGGTATTGCGGTAGGTTTGTCAACAAAAGTATTACCACATAATTTTAATGAACTGATTGACGCTTCGATCAAAATATTAAAAGGAAAACCTTTTACATTATATCCCGATTTTCCGACAGCTGGTATTGCCGATATATCGAATTATAATGAGGGAATGCGAGGCGGACGTGTTCGGGTACGTGCCAAGATTTCACAGTTTGATAAATCAACATTGGTAATTACCCAGATCCCTTTTGCAACAGATACGACAAAATTGATTGATAGTATACTAAAAGCGAATGATAAAGGGAAAATTAAGATCAAGAAAATTGAAGACAATACAGCTGCTGAAGTTGAAATTTTAGTGCATCTTCCGGCAGGTGTTTCTCCCGATAAAACGATCGATGCTTTGTATGCTTTTACGGATTGTGAATCCTCGATAGCACCTTTAGGTTGTGTGATCGAGAGTTGTAATAAGCCTTTGTTCATTGGTGTTTCCGATATGTTGAAAATTTCAACGAACCGTACAGTCGAAATTTTAAAACGAGAGTTGGAAATTCAATTGGATGAATTAGAGAACAAATGGCATTTTGCAAATTTGGAAAAAATATTCATTCGTGAAGAAATGTATATCGATTTCAAATTATATAGTGACAAAGAATCATTGTATAACTATTTGTACAAACGTTTTGAGCCGTTCAAAAAGCAATTGATCCGGGAGATTGTAGATGATGATTTACAGAAATTAACACAGATCCCGATGATTCGTATCACGCGATTTGATTCGGATAAAGCCGATGATGCTATTGCAAAATTGGAAGCGGAAATAGAACAGGTAAAACACGATCTGGAACATCTGATCGATTTTGCCATTGCTTACTTTGCCAAGTTAAAAGAGAAATACGGAAAGGGCAGAGAGCGACAAACTGAACTGAGAAGTTTTGATACTATTGAAGCAACAAAAGTAGTGTTGCGCAATACAAAATTATACGTAAACCGGGAAGAAGGTTTTATAGGAACCAGCTTGAAAAAAGATGAATACGTTTTCGATTGTTCCGATATAGATGATGTTATTGTCTTTTTACGCGACGGTAAAATGATGGTAACCAAAGTAGATGATAAAAAGTTCATAGGAAAAGATATTATACACATAGCTGTTTTTGATAAGAACGATAAGAGAACCATCTACAATATGATCTATCGCGATGGCAAAAGTGGTAGTTCTTTCATAAAGCGCTTTAATGTGTCCGGTGTTACGCGTGATAGGGAATACGACTTAACACAGGGGAAAGCAGGAAGTCAAACCTTATATTTTTCCGCTAATCCTAACGGTGAGGCAGAGGTGGTAACCATTTTGTTACGTCAGGTAGGAAGTGTGAAAAAACTGAAATGGGATATTGATTTTGCAGATATCCTTATTAAAGGAAGAAGTTCTAAAGGAAATACGGTTGCAAAATATCCGATTAAGCGAATTGAATTAAAAGAAAGAGGAATCTCAACACTTCGTCCGCGTAAAATCTGGTTTGACGATACTGTACAACGTTTAAATGTAGACGGAAGAGGAGAATTATTAGGCGAATTTAAGCCGAATGATCGCTTACTGGTCATTACACAATCAGGTAAAGTAAAAACAATTATTCCTGAATTGACTACACATTTTGACGAGAATATGATCGTGTTGGAAAAATGGAAACCTCATAAACCTGTTTCAGCTATTTATTATGACGGGGAAAAAGAGCGTTACTACGTAAAACGTTTTCTGGTAGAAAATGAAAACAAAGAAGAAACCTTTATTACTGAACACGAAAAGTCCCAGTTAGAGATCGTTTCGACAGATTGGCGTCCGATGGCTGAAATAATTTTTTCAAAAGTAAAAGGTATACAAAAGGAACCTATTACTGTAGATTTGGAACAGTTTATTGCTGTAAAAGGAATAAAAGCCTTAGGAAATCAGTTAACAACAGACAAAGTAAGGCAGATTAATTTATTAGATCCGTTACCTTTTGAAGAACCGGAGGAACCTAAACCGGAAGAGTTAGAGGTGAAAAATGAAGAGAATATTTCTGAGGAAATAAAAACGGATTTAGAAGACGATGGACAAATAACCTTGAGTTTAGATGAATAACAAAAAGAAAAACCCGAAGTAATTCGGGTTTTTCTTTTTGTTAAAGATAAGTTTACAAATTATATTTACGATAACCTTTTCGTAATGTTTTAGTTTCTATTTTGTAAGAATAAGGAAATGTTGATTTAATCTCTGAGATTTAGTTTTGCGACAATTAATCAAACTATAAAAGCCTTATGAAAACCAACACAAAATTATTGTCGATCTTAGCATTAGCGGGGATTATGGCATCATGTAACAACGATGATGATTCATCTGCTACAACAGAACCTAACTTACAACCGGTTTTAGCCAGTCATTCAGAAACACCGGTGTTCTTAACCAAAAAAACAGGATTTGAAAACCTTCAGATCTACTCTTTATTAAGTTCAGAAGATCAATTAGTAGATTCACCTAACTTCGTTTATGGTTCAATGGCTGACGGAGCGGGTTTGCTTAAGAATGATGACGGGACTTTTACCTTAATCAACAATATTGAAGCTGATTATTCTATTTCAAGAATTTCATTAGACAAAACTTTTAAACCTGTAAAAGGAGAATACATATTGAATGCAGCAGCTACAGCTAATACAGCAATGTGTTCAGGAACTTTAATTACTCCGGAAGAACATGGTTTCGGACCATTATATCTATCAGGTGGAGAATGGGGTGGTTCTTCTAAAAACGTTTTTGCAACGGATCCGTTCAGAAATGCTGAAGATGCTGAATTAGGTACTGTTTTACCGGCTTTAGGTCAATGGGATACTGAAAATGCAGTACCACTGGGAAAAGATGCTTTTACGGATAAAACAGTAGTGATTATCGGAGACGATAAGGCAGATAATAACACACCGAAAGGACAGTTAGCAATGTATGTAGGGAACCGAGGTGATTTGGCTGGAGGAAACTTATATGGATTAAAAGTGACTACAGCAGGTGTTACTTACGAAATGGATATGCAGGAAGGTCAGTCGTATGACGTAGAATTCGTAGAATATACAGAGAGAACTTATAACGAATTAGAGAATGAATCAGCAGCTTTAGGAATCATGGGATTCTCAAGAGTAGAAGACATTGATTACAGAAAAGGTTCAGGAGCAAATAACAGAGAGTTTTACTTTGCCGTTACCGGTCGTAAAAGTAGTGGCTTAGTGGGTAAAGGAACTTCTTACGGGCGTATCTATAAAGTAGTATTGGATGCTAACAGTCCGTTGGCAGGTACGATTACTTGTGTGTTAGACGGAGATAATGCTACAGGTGCTGCAAAACAATTCCACAGTCCTGATAATTTATGTGTAACGGATAATTATGTGTACATCCAGGAAGATCCGAACGGTTATTTTGATACAGCAGATAAAACTCACTTTGCACAATTGTACCAATATAATATTCAAACAGGAGCCTTAAAAGTTGTTTTAGAATGTGATCAGAATACTGCTGAAGCTGCAGGTTATGGTTCTGCTTCAAGTGTTTGGGAGTTAACAGGGATGATCGACATTTCTGATACTGTAGGAATTGAAGGGACATTCTTGATCATTACACAAAACCACGGTTGGACAGATCCTGCCTTTACAGATGTGAATGCAAATCCTAACTCAACTTCAAGTGAGGGTAGTATTTTGCATATAATCAAAGGATTAGAAAGATAAAAATGAAAAAAAGGTTAATTATTTCCTTTTCCTTAAAGGCTATATGTTTATATAGCCTTTTCCCATCTTTTGTGAGTTGTACAGATCGAAAGGAGTTTGAACCGCAAGAGGAAAAGGTTGTGTTGGAACAATTTTATAAGCAGCAGCTAGAAAATACTTTTGAAGAGTTAGATTCAATAGTATTGACACAAGATATAGCTGAAAAAAAAGAACATTTCTGGAAAGCAAGAAAAGCTTTTAAAACAATTGAACCGATTTTAGCTTTTTTGGATTTTGAGAATTACAATTATCTCAATCAGGCCAATTTGCTAAAGATTGACGAAGAAGATGCGACAGATATAAAAATTAAAAACCCGGTTGGCTTTCAGGTAATAGAGGAATCATTATATGGTGATAACCCCGATGAAAAAGCTTTGAAAGAACTAATTTATAAAACCAGTCAAAGGGTAAAATTTTTGCGAAAAAATCATTCCCTGCAATTTGTCAAGCCGCATCAGGTATTATGGATGATTCGGGATGGATTTTTACGGGCTTCTCTTTTAGGTGTTACAGCATTTGATGTGCCTGAAAGTGCTCAAACTTTACAGGAAGTAAGTTGGGTATACGACGGAGTTTTAAAGATCATTACAGTTTATACCTCCGAATTTAATCAAAAAGAATTGGTGCAAAATTGGCAAAGCCAAATTGAGGGGACACAAAAAAAATTAGCAACGTCTCAATTTGATACTTTTAATTTCTATCAGTATTATAAGGATGACGTACACTCAAAGCTGAAGTTATGGCAAAAAACGGTTCAGGACTGGAAAGTGACTTTCCCGTTTCAGCAGGCAATAGCGTATGATGCAGATAATTTGTTTGCGAACACAACATTTAATGTCGGCTATTTTATGGATAAGCCTGATTTTAAGTTAAAACAGGAAGAAGTCACTTTAGGAAAAATGCTCTTTGAAGATTCGACACTTTCCGGTAATGGTCAGTTAAGTTGTGCAAGTTGCCATAAACAAGAGCTTTTTTTAACGGATGGTTTAGCAAAATCACCGGGGACGAACAGAAATTCTCCGACACTTTTTTATGCAGCTTTACAAAAAGGCTTCTTTCACGACAAGCGCACCGGAAGTTTACAAGGACAAATTATAGATGTAGTGGAGAATCCGAATGAGTTTCATACGAATTTAAATACGGTAGAAACAAAGGTAAAGGAGCATAAAACGTATCAGGAAAAATTTCAACAGGTATTTGGCGAAGAGGTGTCAAATGTTCTGATCCGTGAAGCAATAGCATCTTATATCGCTTCATTGAGTCCTTTTAGTTCAAAATTTGATCAAAGTATGCAATCAGAAGAAGTTGTTCTCACTCCGCAAGAAATAAACGGTTTTAATGTTTTTATGGGAAAAGGAAAATGTGCAACCTGCCATTTTGCACCGTTGTTTAACGGAACTGTTCCTATGGCTTATAAAGAATCAGAACTGGAATTACTAGGAGTGCCTAAAACAAAAGATACGATACATCCGGTTTTAGATGATGATAAAGGAAGATACAACTTGTTTAAAACTGAACAGCGAAAATATTTTTTTAAAACGCCTACGGTACGCAACAGCGCTCAAACAGCACCTTATATGCACAATGGTGTTTATACGAATTTAGAAGAAGTAATTGATTTTTATAATAAAGGAGGCGGACAAGGGTTAGGTTTTGATCTGGAATACCAGACTTTGCCTTTTGATAATTTGCAGTTAACTTCTCAGGAAAAAGAAAATTTAGTAATGTTTTTACATACTTTAACCGACGGGTTAAAGTAAACGTTTTGTTGTTGTTATTTTTTTTAAACCCGCAAGGTACACTTAGTGATCTTGTGGGTTTTTCTTTTATTAGATATAAGCTTATATTAATTGATTATGCTTTTCTTAATTTAGCCGATTTACAGTTCCCCGTTGCTTTTTAGTATCACCTATAAAAGCATACTCAAAAATATAACCGTTTTCATTAGTGGTCACTATTTTCATGTGTATTGCTTTTTTCTCAGCTCTGTTTTTAGGGTGTAATTTTTGCAGGACAAATTCACAATCATTGATCCATCTGACAGCAGAGGTATCTGTTTTACCTCTGAACGTTTCTATTTGCAAAGAATCGTTACGAACAAAGACGGAAGTTTCGGTCTTACCGTCAATTTCCTGTGAAAATTCAAATTTACCGGTCTTAAAGTCAGTACAATTGCGCTTCTGATTGTAACAAGAAGCCATAATAAAAGGTATAAGTAGTAGAAGTTTTTTCATTTTTAAGATAAGGTTCTCAGGCTATTTTAAGTTCTTTAATTCATCATCAGTGAAATGCTTTATCCTTTTTTCTTCTGAAAATTTTTCAGCATTGTAATCTTTTGATCTGTTTTTCGGAATGGATAAGCTATTCCACTCTGTTTCTTTAAGCAATTTAGCACAAAACACGATTTGTCCCACGTGGTAAGGGTAATGAGCTAGTTGTCTGTTTATTGCATCAACAACAGTATGTCCCTGATTGCGGATGTAAACAATTTTACTCAGATCATCCGGTTTTAAACTTTTAAGGGTGTCTAAAAAAACGTTCCAGCCTTTATTCCAGAGAGCCATTACTGCTTCTTTAGAATTAATATCATTTTCAAACTCAGCATCCCGGTTACGCCATTCTTTCTCCCCGTCGCTTGTAAGAAAATCTGTCCAACGGGAAAGCATATTACCGGCTAAATGTTTTATAATTAATGCTATAGAATTACTATTGTCGTTATACGATACAAATAATTGTTCTTCAGAAATTTGTTCCATGGCTTTTTCGGCAAGTGCCTTGTAATACAACATTTGCTTATAAACACTTTCGGTATAATTCTTAGGATCTATCGCCATCAAATAAGCTTTTAATCAGGGTATTAATGCCTTTGAAAATCAAAAAAATTGAAAATCCGCAAATAATAATTCCTAATCCTAAAACGTAAGGATACAAAGGATTCTCTTTGTTTTTAAAAGCACTGTTAATTACCACAGGTCCGATGAAGAGTAAGGGTAAAGACAGTGCTAAGACTCTAATACCTTTTAATAGTATTTTTTTATTTGTAGCCATTAAAAATTAATATGGAAACCAATTCCGTTCTGATTGGTAATTAATTTAACATCAAAATTATAGCCTAAGGTTTTTTCTTTTTCAGGTAAAGCAGCATTATAAGTATTGATACTTTCTTCAATACGTTTTTTGTTTCCTGATAAAATAGGAATAGATATACCTGCAACGACCACACCTGCTACAGTCAGAGCTTTAGGGTAACTTCTGTTGTCCGTAGTTAATCCCATTACAGCATCAGCAACACACAATCCTAAACCGGAAGCTAATAATATACCTCCTATTGATTGTCTTGTTTTAGCTTTATTATAAAGTTTTAAAGCGTCTTCATTCGCAGCTAATATTTTTTTGATCTCATGTTTATATACCAAACTGTCATTGACAAAAAATTTATTGTCCTCGTATTTGATTTCTTGAGCAAAAGCTAATCCTGTAAAAAGGAAACAAAGGGCAAATAAGAAAGTTTTCATATTGATATAGGGTTTATTAAATTATTTTAAAGATTGATAATGGTTGATCGCATTGCGAACGTTACCGTGTTTTTCTAACAACGTCTGTGCTTTTTCATAAGTAATGTTTAGTTCCTCTATAAGCATTTTAATACCTCTGTCGACTAATTTAGTATTGCTCAGTTGCATGTCTACCATTTTATTGCCCTTAACACGACCTAGTTGTATCATAACGGTTGTAGAGATCATGTTCAGGACTAGTTTCTGAGCTGTTCCGGCTTTCATACGGCTGCTTCCCGTAACAAATTCAGGACCTACTACTATTTCGACAGGGAATTTAGCAACTTGAGCTAAAGGACTACCTTGATTACAAGTGATACATCCTGTTGTAATGTGATTTGCATTGCATTTTTCCAGTCCACCGATCACATAAGGAGTAGTTCCGGAAGCTGCAATTCCAATGACAACATCATTTTCATTTATTTTACAGGCTCGTAAGTCCTCCCAGGCTTGTTCGGTATCGTCTTCGGCAAATTCAACAGCACGTCTTATAGCGGTATCTCCTCCGGCAATTAAACCGATAACCTGATCAAAGGGAACGCCAAATGTAGGCGGACATTCAGAAGCATCTACAATTCCCAGACGCCCGGAAGTACCGGCTCCGATGTAAAATAAACGCCCTCCTTTTCTCATCTGTTCAGTTATAGCTGTCACTAAGCTTTCTATCTGACGAATGGCTTTTTCAACAGCAAACGGTACGGTTTTATCCTCATTGTTGATATTTGTCAATACATCAGCAACCGACATTTTTTCCAAATGGTTGTATTTTGAAGTTTGTTCGGTAGTTTTGGTAAAACTCATAAGTCAGCTCGGTTTGGTAGCTAATTTACAAAGAAATTTGATTTGAGTGATATGATAGAAATGTTTTTTGATTGAAGATCAATAAAAACGGTTATACTTGTTTCCTGTTTACATAAAATAGGCTAAAATAATTCCTAAAATGATGACACTCAATTTTGCAAGATTAAATTTATGTCCTTCACTACTTTCAAAAATAATAGTAGATGAGATATGAAATAGAATACCAATTACAATTCCTGCGATCTGAGTGTAATAATGGGTTAGGAATTCAAGGTTCTCGGCTAAATAAGTTCCTATGGGAGTCATAAAAGCGAATACGAACATAAAGAAGAAAATTGCTTTAGCTTTTAAATGGGCATTCACAAAAAAGGAGGTCAAAATTATAGCGATAGGGAAGTGGTGTATTGCAATGCCGAAAGCCAAATGATTGTCATTACTGATAGGCATTCCTTCTAATAATGCATGTATACATAAACTGAAAAATAATAACCAAGGCATTTTGTGAAGATGATCATGAGTATGTACATGACCGTGTTCGGCACCTTTAGACAAATATTCCAGAATGATTTGAAATACAATCCCGATCATAATATAAATACCCACAGCACTATGGTGGTGATGGTGGTGGCCTTCGATGTGTTGTAAATCAGATTCATAGACCTCCGGAAGTAAGTGCATTACAGTAAGGGATAATAAAAAGGAACCACTAAAAGCTAATAAAAGTTTTAGATTGCGCTTATTTTTAGGCTTTAAAAACAGGGCAACGGCATATCCTAATAGAACGGATAATAAGGGGAATATATAAATTGAGTAAGGCATATTTTATTTAAAGATCATAATTAAACGTTCTGATTGCTTTCTAAAGAATTTTTGCAATTTGTAGTTGCCGAAAATATCTAATAGATAAATTCCGGCTTCTTCCATCATGGATTCAAAATCTTCTAAACGTAAAGCTTGTACTTTTTCTACAAAATGGTGCTGATAGCCGTCTGCAAAAAAGTCAATCTCTTTAAAAATATGATTGTCTTTTACATATCTTTTGATATGGAATTCAATGTTTTCCACTACTTTGGTTTCTTCCGGTACTAAATGTTCAATCACATAATCCACATTCATAAAGTCAATACAGGCAAATCCTGTTTCGTTCAAACTATTATGAATAGCTTTTAAGGTTTTTAAATTGTCAGTGTCATCTTCAAAATATCCGAAACTGGTAAACAAATTAAAGATAGCATCGTATTTTTCGTCAGATTGTAAACGCATGTCATGAACTTTAAAATGCAAAGTTTCATTAGTAGCTTTTGATGCTTCTTTGATACTGTTTTCTGAAAGATCAATACCGGTAACGTCGTAACCTAAAGAGTTTAAATAAATAGAATGTCTGCCTTTTCCGCAGGCCAGATCTAATATTTTAGCATTTTCAGGTAAATTCAGATATTGCGTTAGATTGTCCATGAAGTGCTGTGCTTCATTATAATCTCTGTCTTTGTATAAAATATGATAATAAGGCGTATCAAACCAAGATGCAAACCAATTTTGAGTGTTTGATTTTGTATTTTCAGTCATTATTCTTTCTCTAGCCGATTAGTCTTGCAAATTTAATGTATTTTTGCACAACTCTGATATAAGATACAGGTATTTAGAATTTGAATTTAAGCAGGGTATTGAATTTACGGTCGAACAGATGGAAAACTTTAAAATGATCGCCAAAACTTTTTTTGGCTTTGAAGAGATTTTAGCGAAAGAATTGCAACAATTAGGAGCCCAAAAAGTAGTACAGGGAACCCGTATGGTTAGTTTTTTAGGAGATAAAGGGTTTATGTATAAAGCCAATTTGGCTTTGCGAACTGCCTTAAAGATCCTGAAACCATTGAAAACTTTTAAAGCTTTCAACGAAAAAAGCTTGTATGAAGGGGTAAAAAGTATTGATTGGTCTGATTATTTGAATGAGAATCAAACGTTCATGATTGAGACAACGTTACATTCGGAATTATTCAATCACAGCCAGTTTGTAGCTTTAAAAGCTAAAGATGCGGTGGTGGATCAGTTTAGAGAATCGGTAGGGAAACGTCCGAGTATTGATAAAGAATTTCCGGATTTGCGTATTCATGTGCATATTGATCGTGATCTGTGTACGGTTTCTATAGACACCTCAGGAGCTTCTTTGCATCACAGAGGATATAAAACAGCTACAAACATAGCCCCTATAAATGAGGTTCTGGCAGCAGGAATGTTATTGCTTTCGGGTGGGATGGTAATTCTCATTTTATGGATCCGATGTGCGGGAGCGGAACTATTTTGGCAGAAGCTGCTATGATAGCATGTAACATACCGGCTAATATCAACCGAAAAGAATTTGCTTTTGAAAGATGGAAAGACTGGGACAGTGAGTTGTTTGATACTATTTTAGAATCATTATTGAAAAAGACTAAAGAGTTTCACTATACCATTACGGGATATGATAAAGCGCCTAGTGCTGTTCATAAAGCAAAAGACAATCTGAAAAATGCCAATCTTGACGATTATGTAACGATAAGTCAGGCTAATTTCTTTGAAACGAAAAAAGAGACTGACGGACCGTTGCACATGGTCTTTAATCCGCCTTACGGAGAACGTCTGGATATTGACATGGAACGTTTTTACAGAGAAATAGGAGACACGTTGAAACAAGGTTATCCTAATACTAATGCGTGGTTTATTACTTCAAATCTCGAAGCTTTAAAATTTGTAGGCTTAAGACCTTCGCGAAAAATAAAGCTGTTCAACGGGAAATTAGAAGCTCGTTTGGTAAAATATGAAATGTACGAGGGGAGCAAGAAAGCAAAGTTTAATTAAGCTCTCAGAAGAAAAATAGAATTATGAGTAAAAAGACAAAAGCATTCTTATATAATTTGGCAGGCTTTATCGCTTTTTTTGTGCCAACATGGTTCATAGGAGCAAATCTTCTTAAAATGGAAGATTTTTGGCCAAAGATAATAGCATTTGCAGTATCCCTTTTCTTGTCTCCTAAATTTCAGTTTCTCAAAACAGCTGAAGGAGATAAGATATTTATGAAATGGTTGTTTGTCAAAGGAATTAAAGAAGTGAAGTAATAATCTATGATCTATAATCGATCTTTGATCTCTTTTATAATTTCTTCAGTAGATAAACCGGTTGTGTTTAAACTGCAATTTTTATTGCCGTAAGGGCCATAACGGGTCGGGTCAGTTACATGGAATAAACCGATTGTCGTGGTACCACTAGAAACGGATAAATGCATCATACCGCTATCAGCACCGATAAAGATACTTGTATTAGCCATTACGGCTGTAATTTCACGGATGTCTTTACTGTAATAAGTAGGTGCTTTATGCTGGATCTGAGAAATGTTTTCAACAGGAAGAATTTCAATCAGGTTGTAATCTTTGAATTCTGCCAACATAGCTTGGTATAGTTTTTCCCACCACTGTTCGGAATAACATTTGTCTCCTGTAGCAAAAGTGAAAATGGCAATAGTAGGTTTGTTTTTGTCGGGAATGATTTCATGTAGTTTCTCTTGTCCGTTTTGCAACTCTTCAGCAGAAAGTTTTAACGATAAAACAGGAATGTTTTTTTCCGGGATTGCTCTTCCGGAAAGTTCTAAATACGCCCAGAAATTGTAGACCGGAAATTTAGCAAAATGTTCATAATCCGGTAGTTTGTTGTATGGATTGTCTTCAATTTCTCCGTAAAATTTGTAAGGAGCTCTGGAAAGTTTAGTCGCCAGTCTTCCGGATGACGAACCTTTTGTTGTATTGATCACCAAGTCATATTTTTTTAGCCTTAGTCTGAACCAGGTTTTGAAATATAAAAAAAGTTCTTTAAAATGTTTTTTAGGGAGACATAGAATTTGATCTACTTGAGTGTAATTTTCAAAAAGAACATTGGCTACCGTACCTTTAACGAATAAGTCTATCTTACTGTCCGGGAACTGCTTTGATATTTCCAAAATAAGAGGCGTAATAAGTAATGTATTTCCAAGACGGTGATTAGGTCTGACAATCAGGATTTTTTTAGGGGTAACACCTTTAACGATAAATCGATTTTTACCGATATTCCGGGTTAATCCTTTCGTTATTTTTCTTCTGAAAATATTAATTTTTGCCAGGTTACTCATTAGATAAAGTTTTTGGGATAGCCTCAAATTTAATATTTTTTAATGATTAATTACGGATAAATGTAGATTGTTAACTTTTTGGTAATAATACTCTGTAATTTTTACAGTAAAGATATTTTTTAAGGAGTCTAAGTAATGTATTCGGATAAAAGTTATAAATCCAGCGTCATATAAATATCTGCTCTGTCGTATTGATTATTTTCAATGGGGTGTTCCGTAAAACCGAATTTTTTGTAAAGATGAATGGCCGGTTTTAAAGAAGAGTTCGTATACAGAATGATTTTACGTGCCTTATGATCTTTAGCATAAGCAATACAAGCCTGAATTAAATAATTAGAAATGCTTTTTCCCTGATGGTTCTCTGCTACAGCCATTTTAGCTAATTCGTAGGTAGTGTCATCGACTTTTATAATAGCGACAACTCCCACCGGCTCTTTTTTGTACAGAGCGGTAAAGATCTCACCTCCTTTTTCTAGAATATATTCTTCGGGATGGGTGAGTGCTTTAATATCGGGGTCTTCGACTTTGAAATATTTTTCGATCCAATGAAGATTTAATTGTTTGAAAGCTTCTCTATATTCCGGCTGAAAACTTTTGATCTCTATCATTTGAGAATATGAAAATTATTTTTTCTTCTTGTAAATAGGGATGAAATAACTTAATGTGTAATTAAATCCTGCTCCGAATTTACCTTCATAGGTTCTGTTATAGCCCGGAATAAAAAGGTTATCAAAATTATCCGGTTTTTTATTGGAAACCAAATAATTTAAGCGGACAGAAAAGCCTAAGAACACGTTATTAAATAGTTCAGCCTTAATACCGCCGATAACTTCGATCCAACTGGCACTTAACCCATCAAATTTTTGTCCCGGAGTAACAATGTTCTCTCCGTAATAATTAAGAGGATCATATATTTTATAGCTGTCCAGAGTATGTGAAAAAGTGCTGATACCTACCCGCATTCCGGTATAGATCATATTTTCCATATCCAGCCAGTTCTCGTAAGCATTATAATCAAAACCGATCTTAAAGTATGAACCGTTTGTTGTAAAGTTAAAACGGTCGTCATCAACGGTTTTTTCTTCGTTACCGATTTCACCTGCAATGTAGAATTTATTGGTCAGGCGATAATCTCCAACTAATTCTAAACCTTTATAATTTGAATCATAGAAAGATTTTGATAAACGATGTAAATCAACTCCTATACGCAATCCGTAACGTTGAGGATACGTTTTAATGGAGTCCTGTGCATTGATCTGTGTGACCAAAATAAGTGCGATAAAACTAAAAATATAATTTAAGGTGTACTTCATCTTCGTTAGTTATGCTGGATTGTTCAATGGTATAGTTGTTAATCCAATTAGTAGAATTAAGAGTAACTCCGGTGAGGTTAAAATTAGTTTTATAACCACAGGCTCTTGATATGTAAATATCCTCTCTGGTATAATCTATCGTAAGAATATCTTCAATATCATCTGAAGTATCTTCATCATTACCGTTTAAAATGAGTTTAAAAGTGACCTGATCGGCATTGGTTTTTAACGGAAGCAAGATCTGTGTTACGGAAGATTCCGAGAGGGTATCGTTCACGGAGGTTTCGAAGTAAGCAATACCTGTAACTTCTTTTATTTCGGTTGTGTTAGTGGCATCATAGAACTCAATAACTAATTGAGGGGTAGTAACTGTTCCGTCAGCACAAAGGTCGTCTTTTTCACAATTCCAGAATGAAACAGCAAAAAGGATCATTAAACTTATAATACTATATTTCTTCATCTACGGTATATTAAAACCTGTTTTTTTAATGTCTTTTCTCCAAAAGTACAACATTTTCCACATGGTGCGTTTGTGGAAACATATCTACCGGTCGCACACGGATCACTTTATACTTTTCGTCCATCAAAGCCAGATCTCTGGCTTGTGTAGCACTGTTGCAGCTTACGTAAACAACACGTTTCGGGGCAATTTTCAAAATTTGTTCAACAACATCTTTATGCATACCGTCTCTGGGCGGGTCAGTGATTATGACATCCGGTTGCCCGTGAGTAGCTATAAATTCATCATTGAATACGTTTTTCATGTCTCCTACAAAGAACTCACAATTGGTAATATTATTGCGTTCGGCATTAGCTTTTGCATCATCAATAGCTTCAGGTACAGCTTCTACACCAATCACTTTTTTAGCTTTTTTGGAAATGAATTGCGCAATAGTTCCGGTTCCGGTATATAGGTCATAAACGAGCTCTTCTCCGCTTAATCCGGCAAATTCCCGGGTAATTTTATATAATTCGTAAGCCTGTTCAGAATTGGTCTGGTAGAATGATTTTGCATTAATGCTAAAATGCAAGCCTTCCATTTCTTCTAAGATATAATCACGCCCTTTATATAGTTTTATATCCTGATCATACAACGTATCATTTGCTTTGCTGTTGATCACATACAATAAAGAGGTAATTTCCGGGAAACGTTCAGCAATAAAATCTAAAAGTAATTCTCTATCATTTTGGTCTTCTTTGTAAAACTGAACCAAAACCATAATCTCACCGGTCGAAGCTGTTCGGATCATTAAAGTACGCAAAAGACCTTCCTGATTGCGCGCGTCAAAAAAGGCTAAGCCATGTTGCGTAGCAAATTGTTTGATCTCATTTCTGATCGCGTTTGACGGATCTTGCTGCAAGTGACATTTTTCAATATCCAAAATCTTGTCCCACATTTTAGGGATGTGAAATCCTAGAGCATTTTTAGATTCAAATTCCACGCCGCTTTTGATTTCCTCATCAGTCATCCAGCGGGCGTTAGAGAATCCGAATTCCATTTTATTGCGATAGAAGAATTGTTTTTCAGAACCAAGAATAGGTTCGAAATCCGGCAGTTCGATCTTACCGATACGTTTCAGGTTGTTTTCTACTTCCTGATTTTTGTAGAAAAGCTGACGATCATAGGACATATTTTGCCATTTGCAACCGCCGCAATAGCCAAAATGCTGGCAAACAGGTTCTACTCTGTAAGAAGATTGTTCATGGTATTGAGTCGCTTTTCCTTCGTAATACGCTTTACGCTTTTTAGTCGTTTGAATGTCTACGATGTCACCCGGAACAACATTCGGTACAAAAATTACCTTACCATCCGGAGCTTTTGCCACGCAAACTCCTTTTGCGCCTGCATCTAAAATTTCTATATTTTCGAAAACAATTTTTTCGCTACGTCTCTTTCTCATAACGCAAAAATAAAGTATTGCTTTTGATATTAATATTTTTTAGAATAAAAAATGTATACATGCCTTCACTTATCTATAAAAAGCAATCTTATTTTTTGTATTTTTGCTAACAACAAGGATGATTTCTCTCCGAATAAAGAAGGAATTGCAGTTTATTTAATTAAATATTAAAAAAATGTCAGTTTTAGAAAAAATCAGCTCTGCTGAAGCTATTGCTTTGGAAAACCAATACGGTGCCCATAATTATCACCCGTTACCTGTTGTATTGAGTAAAGGAAAAGGTGTTTTTGTTTGGGATGTGGAAGGAAAAAAATATTACGATTTCCTTTCAGCTTATTCTGCGGTGAACCAAGGACATTGTCATCCTGAAATTATAGAGGCATTAACAGATCAGGCTCAAACCTTAACCTTGACTTCAAGAGCTTTTTATAATGATAAATTGGGTGTTTATGAGAAGTTTGTAGCAGACTATTTCGGTTTTGATAAAGTTTTACCGATGAATACAGGAGCTGAAGCTGTTGAAACCGCTATCAAGATCTGTAGAAAATGGGCGTATGAGAAAAAAGGAATCAATGAAAATGAAGCACAGATTATTGTATGCGAAAACAATTTTCACGGTAGAACGACTACGATCATTTCTTTCTCAAATGATGAGAATGCCAGAAAGAATTTTGGTCCGTATACAGCAGGCTTTATTAAAATTCCGTATGACAATATAGAAGCATTGGAACAAGCGATTCAGTCTTCATCAAATATAGCCGGTTTCTTGGTGGAACCGATTCAAGGTGAAGCCGGAGTTTATGTGCCGTCAGAAGGATATTTGGCTAAAGCAAAAGCGTTGTGTGAAAAGCATAATATTTTGTTTATTGCAGATGAAGTTCAAACCGGAATTGCGCGTACCGGAAAATTGTTAGCTGTTCAGCATGAGAATGTTCAGCCGGATGTATTGATCTTAGGAAAAGCTATTTCTGGTGGTGTTTATCCGGTTTCTGCGGTATTGGCAGATGATGCTATTATGAACGTAATCAAACCCGGACAGCATGGTTCTACATTTGGCGGAAATCCGCTAGCGGCTGCTGTAGCAATTGCAGCATTGAATGTAGTTGAAAAAGAAAAACTTGCCGATAATGCTGAACGCTTAGGAGTGATCTTTAGAGAAAAATTAAAGGATTACATTAAGACCAGTAATACCGTTACTATGGTAAGAGGAAAAGGTTTGTTGAATGCTATTGTGATTAATGATACTGAAGAAAGCGAAACGGCCTGGAATATTTGTGTAAAATTGGCTGAAAACGGCTTATTGGCAAAACCGACTCATGGGAATATCATTCGTTTTGCACCACCGTTAGTTATGACGGAAGAGCAATTACTAGATTGTATCTCTATTATTACGAAAACACTTCAAGAATTTGAAAAATAAAAATAATCCCGAGTAATCGGGATTTATTTTTTTAGAATAGTACTTATTTTTTCTCTTAAAACGGGAATCACTTCTTCTTCAAACCAAAAGTTTTTCTTCATCCAGATTCGATTACGAGGTGAGGGGTGTGGTAAAACAAAATATCGCGGTAAAAAATTCTGATAGTTTTTAACGTTTTCCGTCAAGGTTTTTTTTGAATCTTTTAAATAGTAGTTTTGAGCATATTGACCGATCAAAAGAATTAGTTCTACATTGGAGAGTAAATCAAATAAAGGTTTGTGCCAATGCAATGCACATTCCGGGCGTGGTGGTAGGTCGCCGGATTTTCCTTTTCCCGGATAACAAAATCCCATAGGAATAATTGCTATTTGTTTTTCGTCATAAAATAAAGATTCGCCTATTTGTAACCATCTTCTCAGTTCTTTGCCGCTAGCGTCATTCCACGGTATGCCTGTTTGGTGTACTTTGATTCCCGGGGCTTGTCCTACAATAACTATTTTTGCATTAGGATGTACTGTTAAAACGGGGTTAGGACCTAAAGGCAAATTGTCTTTACAAATCGTACAACTTTTTATTTCGTTTAAAAGAGGCTTCATTTTATAAAGAAATCCGCTATGATTGCGGATTAACAGCAGTAAGCTGCTCGTATCTTTCTGAAACTTTATTCCAATCTACATAAGTGAAAAAGGCTTCGATATAATTTTTTTTGCTAGGGTTGTTGTTTAGTAAATAGGCATGTTCCCACAGATCTAAGCAGAGTAGGGGAAAACCTTTGACGGTGCTTTTTTGCATTAGCGGATTTTCCTCGTTTAGCGTGATCGTGATCTCTAATTTTTGATCGTTGTTTAAAACAAGCCAAATCCAGTTTGATCCTTTTGTGTTGATACCCTTTAGTATGAACTGTTTTTTGAAGTTCTCAACGGAGCCGAAATTTTCATCAATGGCATTATTTAAACTTTCTGACGGGTTAGTATCTTTTTTAGGAGATAGTGTCTCGAAAAATAAGCTGTGGTTATAGTATCCTCCGGCAAAATTAAGGAAAGTAGTATCTTCGGGATTGATTTCTTTGCAAATCTGACTTGCTTTTTTAGTTTCCCAATTTTTTTCAGTTACTTGTTTGTTGAGGTTATTGGTATAACTTAAGTAGATATTGGAATAATGGAATTCAAAAGTTTTTCCGTCTATAAAATCAGGGAAAGTATCAAATGAATATTCCACGGGACTTAGTTTAAAAGGTAATCCTGTGGCTTTGAAACTACGGGGATCAGCAAAATTTGTTTGGACAATGACTTCCGGTTCCGGAATCTGAACTTCAACTAGATTGCTGTTATCATTACAAGAAAGTAAAGATAAAAAGCATAAAGCCATTAGTATGTGTTTGATCATAGCAATCCTCTTTCTCTCATCAACTGATTAATGATATCGATATAACGTTGTTTGGCTTCTTCAATGCTCAGATGTTTTATCTGCATCCATGCATTCAGTTTAAAAGCATTTCTTAAATCTTCCCCGAGATCATTAACATCATTAGATGAAGACTCATTAATTCTTCCTGAAATAGCATGTTTGTAGAGCCCGTAGAGTACCAGTTGAACGTCCTGAGGAACAGATTCTTTCGGAACTAAATTGGCATTTTCAAATGCTTCATCAAATAAAGTATCTAAATCTTTTGTACTCATTCTATTTTTTACAAATAACAGTCTTAGCACCTACTGCTTTTTGTCCTAATTTAACATCTACAGGAGTGCCAAGGGGTAAATAAATATCAACACGAGAACCGAACTTGATAAAGCCGGCATCTTTTCCCTGAATAACGCGCATACCTTCCACAGCATAATTAACGATTCTGCGGGCTAATGCTCCGGCGATCTGGCGGTACATAACTTCTCCGTAAATTCTATTGTTGATTACCACAGTGGTTCTTTCGTTTTCCTCGCTTGCTTTCGGGTGCCAAGCTACTAAGTATTTTCCCGGATGGTATTTACTGTATTTAACAATACCATTTACTGCATAACGGGTTACGTGTACGTTTAAAGGCGACATAAAGATGGAAACCATCAGCCGTTTGTCTTTAAAGTATTCCGGTTCGTAAACTTCTTCTATTACGACTACTTTTCCGTCTACCGGAGCTAAAATATGATTGTCGCTGTTGTCTACCTCTCTTTTAGGGTTTCTAAAGAATTGTAAGATTAAAATTAAAAATACAATTGCTAAAACAATAATACTGTTTTTAAGCCATTCTATAGCAATCAGGTAATCACTAGCGAAAATAATACCGACAACGACTAATAGCGTTATGAAAATAATTTTGCCACCTTCTTTATGAAACATAACTTTTTAAAATATTTAAAATTAAATAAAATAAATATATAAACGGGACTACAAATATAATACTATCTAGTCGATCTAGTATACCTCCGTGTCCCGGCATTATTTTACCACTGTCTTTTACTCCGGCGATACGTTTAAATTTTGATTCGATTAAGTCGCCTAAAGTACTGAAAATACTAACAATTAAAGCTATAATGATCCAAAAGTAGAATTGTTTGGTATGTATGTAGAATTTTGCCAAAAAATAACCGCATATGATTGAGAACAGGATACCGGCAATAAATCCTTCAATAGTCTTTTTAGGTGAAATACTAGGAAATAATTTTCTTTTTCCGAAATTTTTTCCGATCAGGTATGCAAAAGTGTCATTGGTCCAGATCAAAACAATAATCGAAATTAATATTTTCGGGTTGTACCCACTGGCACCCAAAGGTACTTTGGTCAACAACACAAAAGGGAAAATAACATATCCGAACAGATAATAGTATTTAGAGAAAATGGATAATTCCTGAGCATTTTCATTGAATAGGAATCGTAATAAGCGAATGGATATTGCTATTGTAAAACCGGTTATGATAGAATCTAGTATAGGATTGAACGTTGCATTATAGAAAAAACTATAAATGAGCAATGATGATACTAAAGGAATCCATTTGTTGATAGAGACTAATCGGCAAAATTCAAAAACGGCTACGAGTAAAAAAAAACCGAACAATAAATAGAAGCTTTCTTTTGAGTACAAAACGCAACTTAAAAGTAAGGTAACATAAACAGCACCGGTAATGCCTCTTTTTAAAGTTTCATTCATTCTAAAGATCTTCAAGTAAAAGTAAATACAGGTTTTTATGGCAGCTACCATAATGTAAGAAGTCCTGTTCTTTTACTTCTTCAAAATATTTAATAGTTGTGATATTGGTAGGGTATTCCCGATCATACTTTTGCTTAATTCCTCTTAGACCGTCACTTTTTGTATTGACCAGTTGGCTGGTTGTTGCAAAAACCACCATGTCAGTCGGTAATTCGTTTGGCTTAAAATGTTTAAACTGGTTGGATGAGAATAAAATAGAGCCTTCGTCTGCAATAAGGTTTTCACAAGACGATAAGATAAAGGCAGGATTCTTAGTATTGGTATGAGGAAGTTTATTTTCGTCTAAAAGATAATTCAGCCGATTGTCAAAACATAGCGCTTCTTTTTCAAACCAATCGTTTTCTTCTAAAATATTAATAAAGTTTTCAGAAACTTCTTCAAGGTTTTCACAATAGATAAACTTACCGCCGTTTTTCTTAAAATGATAGGTAAACATTTCATCAATAGGCAATTTCACCTCAGGAGTATAAGGGCTTTTTTCTTCTTCTTTTTCCTTTTCCTTATTACTCTTAGATGTATCGCTTGTTGAACCGAAAATTTTTCTAAAAAGACTCATGTATTTTTAGCTGGAGTGTTTTCTCTTGTGAAATTCAAAGATAAAAAAATCTTGATTCAAAGTATAGTAAGAATCAAGATTTTTTAAAATTTTGTGATTTTTTTGTATTATTCTGATTTTTCTGTGTTTTCAGTAGCATTGTTTATTCTGCTATTGATATCAGTCTCAGCCGAATGTACCTCTTTTTCAAAAGGCCTTTTGCCGAATATTTTTTCCAGATCGTCTTTAAAGATAACTTCTCTGTCAATCAAAATATCAGCTAATTCGATTAATTTGTCCTTATTTTCGGTAAGGATAGCAATTGCTCTTTGGTATTGGCCTTCAATTACAGTAGAAATTTCTTTGTCAATTACCTGAGCGGTCTCCTCAGAATATGGTTTTGAGAAGTTGTAATCGTTTTGACCTGATGAGTCATAATACGTGATATTACCTAATTTGTCGTTCAAACCATAGATCGTAACCATGGCACGGGCTTGTTTGGTTACTTTTTCAAGGTCACTTAAAGCTCCGGTTGAAATTTTATCAAAAACTACCTTTTCAGCTGCACGACCGCCCATAGTGGCACACATTTCATCCAGCATTTGTTCCGGTCTGACAATAAGTCTTTCTTCCGGTAAATACCAGGCTGCACCTAAACTTTGTCCGCGAGGAACAATAGTGACTTTAACCAGTGGAGCTGCATATTCAAGCATCCAGCTTACAGTGGCGTGACCGGCCTCATGAATGGCAATAGCTCTTTTTTCTTCCGGTGTAACGATCTTATTTTTCTTTTCAAGTCCGCCTATAATTCGATCAACTGCGTCTAAGAAATCTTGCTTGTCAACTGATTTTTTGTTTTTTCGGGCAGCAATCAATGCTGCTTCATTACATACATTAGCAATATCAGCTCCTGAAAAACCAGGTGTTTGTTTAGCTAAGAACTCAGTGTCGATGTCTTCTGCTTTTTTGATAGGTTTTAAGTGAACCTCAAATATTTCTTTACGCTCTCTGATGTCCGGTAGGTCAACATAGATCTGGCGATCAAAACGTCCTGCACGCAGTAGTGCTTTGTCTAATATATCGGCACGGTTGGTAGCGGCTAATACAATTACGTTAGTATTGGTACCGAAACCATCCATTTCAGTTAATAACTGGTTTAAAGTATTTTCTCTTTCATCATTTGAACCTGAGAAGTTGTTTTTACCTCTGGCTCTACCTACAGCATCTATCTCATCAATAAAAATGATGGAAGGCGCTTTTTCTTTAGCTTGTTTGAAAAGGTCTCTTACACGTGAAGCTCCTACACCTACAAACATTTCTACGAAATCAGAACCTGATAAAGAGAAAAAAGGAACTTTAGCTTCACCGGCTACAGCTTTTGCTAATAGAGTTTTCCCGGTTCCCGGAGGCCCTACCAATAATGCTCCTTTAGGGATTTTACCACCAATAGAGGTATATTTTTCAGGATTTTTCAAAAATTCAACAATTTCCTGAATCTCTTCTTTGGCTCCTTCTAATCCGGCAACGTTAGCAAAAGTTACTTTGACATCGTTCTTTTCATCGAACAGTTTAGCCTTCGATTTTCCTATGCTGAAAATTTGACCACCGCCTCCTCCGGCACCTCCCGACATTCGTCGCATCATAAAGATCCATAAAGCCCCGATCAGTAAAAACGGAAGAAGAATAGATAATAATTCTCCCCACATACTTTCCGGTTCTTTGGTATATTCTGAGATCTTTCCTTGTTCCAGTGCTTTTCTAAGCGTTTCCTGAAAATCTTTCAGATCGCCGATTTCTGTGAAATAATGCGGTCCTTTTGTATTCAGTTTATTGAAAACATCTTTGCTGACTAGTTTATGAACTGAATCTTGTAAAGCTTGTTCTTTAAGATAAATTGTTGCTTTTGTATTCGAAAAACTTACTTTATCAACCTGGTTAGAATCTAAATACTGATAGAATTTAGATAAAGAAATGGGTCTCGGATTGTTAAAATTCAGACCATTACCAAATACAAAAATGATGATAAAGATACTGATGAAAAAACCATAAAATATCCAAGGATTAAATTTGAAATTGAAACCTTGATTATTTTTATTGTTGTTATTCTTATTCTTGTTGTCTTCTGCCATGATTAAAATTTACTGTCGATTGAAGTTATTCTTGCATCTCCCCAAAGGCTTTCTATGCTGTAAAATTCACGAATGTGTTTTTGGAAAACGTGTACTACGATATTTACATAATCAATTAAAACCCACTCGGCATTTTCCATTCCTTCTACATGCCAAGGCTTCTCTTTTAATTCTTTGGAAACACTTTTTTGGATGGAGTTTGCAATTGCTACAACTTGAGTGTTTGAGTTTCCGTTACATATAATAAAATAATCGCAAACTGTATTTTCTATCTCTCTTAAATCTAAAATGTCGATATCAGCTCCTTTTACATCTTCAATCCCTTTGATTATAACTGCTAATAAATCGTCTGTACTATAATTTTGCTTCGTCATCTAAAATTTTTAAGTTTATGCAAAGTTATCATTTTTTGTATTTACTTTTGAAACTTAACATAAGATTAAAATAAATTCTCTCATTTTTTACCAAGATGAATATCATCAAACTCAATGCCACAGCTTCGACTAATATTTTTTTAAAAGAGATGGCTCTTCATAATGAAGTAGATAATTTAACGGTTGTGGTTACGGAAGATCAGTTTAAAGGAAAAGGACAGCGAGGTAACGGTTGGTCTTCTGAAAAAGGTAAGAACCTTACATTCAGTGTGTTTTTGAAAGATTTTGTACAGCAACATCACGATCTGTTTCTGTTGAATATTATAGTCCCGCTATGTGTGATTGAGGCACTAAAAAAGTTTGACATACCGAATGTTAAAGTAAAGTGGCCAAACGACATTTTGTCAGGGAATAAGAAAATTGCCGGTATCTTGGTTGAAAATTTTTTCAGAAGTAATGGCAGTATATATTCTGTAATAGGAATAGGATTGAATGTAAATCAGGATCATTTTCCTCATTTGCCACAAGCAGCTTCTTTAAAAATGATTAAGGATAGAACGTTTTCTAAAGAAGAAATATTACTAGCAATCATGGAGCAAATGCAGTCTTTTTTTTCAGATTCTGTAGAACTGAATGAGGATGAGATCTGGAACAAATACCACGATTTTCTGTTTAGAAAAGGAGTTCCTACTGTATTTGAGAGCGCTGAATCAGGTAAATTTATGGGGATTATACAGGAGGTGAACAGAGAAGGAAAGTTGTGTATACAGCTTGAAGATGATTCTGTGAGAACTTTTGATGTGAAAGAAGTTAAAATGTACTATTAAAAGAAACGTATTTCTTAAAACTTAGTAAAGCTTTGTTAAATTACAGGTATTTTTTTTGTTTTTAAGTACATTTGCATCCAGACTAACTTTACGATATACTCCAAATGGATAAAAAAATATTCTCTTTTTTGTTTTCTACCCGATTAATGGCTGTTTTATTTTTAGTTTTTGCAGCAGCCATGGCAGCCGGAACTTTTATTGAAGATGCTTATAATACTGATACAGCCCGGATAATTATTTATAATAGTTGGTGGTTTGAAGCGATCATGGTGTTTTTTGTGATCAACTTTATAGGGAATATAAAAAGGTATCAATTGTATAAAAAAGAGAAGTGGTCTGTTCTGTTATTACACCTAGCCTTCATTTTTGTCTTAATAGGAGCATTTATTACTCGTTATATTAGTTATGAAGGAATGATGCCTATCCGTGAAGGAGAAACGGAAAGCAGAGTGTATTCTGATAAACCGTATTTAACAGCATTTGTCGATGGCGATTATCAGGGCGAAATGAAGCGTAAAACGTATGAGAAAGCATTATATCTTTCTCCTGTGACCCATAATAATTTTACGGTTAAAGGCGATTTCAATAGCATTCCCTTTACGATTGAATACGAAGATTATGTCATGAACGGAACCGAGACCATTGAGGAAGATGAAAACGGTGAGTTGTATCTTAAAATGGTGGAATCAGGAGGGGGAAGCCGTCACGACCATTTTTTGAAAGAAGGAGAAGTACAGAATATCCATAATGTATTATTTGCATTTAATAAATATACAGAAGGAGCAATTAATGTTACACTGCAAAATGATGCTTATTTTATCCAGTCGCCTTTTGAAGGTGATTTTATGAGAATGGCAGACCAATATAAAGGAAATCTTCCGAAAGACTCTGTTCAGGTATTGTTTTTACGTTCATTATATAATGTTGGCGGTGCGCAGTTCGTTTTTCCTGAAATGGCAAAAAGAGGAAAAGTAGCCTATGTTTCTAACAATAACTTTAAGGACAAGCAATCGGATGATATTTTAATGGTAAAAGTAAAATCACAGGGGCAGGAAGAAAAATTTACTCTTGTAGGATCCCGTGGAAAAATGGGAATACCACAAACGGTTACTCTTGGGAAATTAGATTTTACGTTATTCTTCGGAAGCAAGGTTTATGAATTACCGTTCTCAATCAAGTTAGAAGATTTTATTGCAGATAAATACCCGGGAACGGAAAAGAGTTATTCCGCTTATAAAAGTAAGTTGTCAATAACGGACAATGAAGAAAATAAAGTATTTAAAGATAGCGTGTTTATGAATCATATTTTAGATTACAGAGGATTCCGTTTCTTTCAGGCTGGTTTTGATCCGGATGAAAAAGGGACAAACCTTTCTGTAAATCACGATTTTTGGGGAACATGGATAACCTATATAGGATATACTTTATTGTATTTCGGATTAATTATGATTCTTTTCGGAAAAAATACTCGTTTTGGTGATCTGAAACGAAAAATCAAACAGATCAAGAATAAAAAGAAAGCTTTAACCTTAGTTGTTGTTTCATTATTTACATTAGGGGTTCAGGCTCAGGGTACTCATGAACATATTCCGAGTGATGAGAAAAAGATTTTGGAACTTTTAGAGAAATATAAGGTTTCTCCGGAACATGCTGAAGAGTTCGGTAAGGTCGTAATTCAAGACCAGGGAGGAAGAATGAAGCCAATCAATACATTTGCTTCAGAATTGCTTCGTAAAGTTTCTAAAAGCGATACATATAAAGGTATGGATGCAGATCAGGCCTTTATTTCCATGACACAATTTCCGCAGTATTGGTTTTCATTGCCGGTCATTTATCTAAAAAGAGGAAATGATAGTATTCGTAAAATAATAGGAGTAGAGAAGGGTGCAAAATATGCTTCGTTGATCGATTTTTTTGACGAAAAAGGCAATTATAAATTAGCATCGTTTTTAGACGACGCCTACAGAGAGGCTGTGCCTAACCAGTTTCAGAAGGATTTTATCGATGCCGACCAAAAAGTGAATCTATTACATTCAGCTTTGAGCGGTGATATTTTAAAAGTTTTTCCGATTCCGAACGACCCGAATAATAAGTGGGTTTCCTTTCTGGAAATCAATGAACCGACAGGAACGCAACTGGATTCAATTAAAAATATTGTGCCGTTTTATTTAGACGCTGTTACAAAATCAGCTATTTCTAAAGATTATAAGCTACCGAATAGTCTGTTGACAGGTTTGCAAAAATATCAAAAAACCTATGGAGCACAGGTAATGTTGTCTGATAAAAAGATTGAAACGGAAGTATTGTACAATAAGTATGATATTTTTAAAAAGCTACACTATTATTACCTTTTTGGAGGAATTATAATGTTGGTTTTTACCATTCTTCAATTGTTCTATTCTAAAAAATGGATCAATGCTGGAACAAACCTATTTCACGGTTTCATTTTTATTTGCTTTATACTGCATACTTTAGGGTTAATCGCCCGTTGGTATATTTCAGGACATGCACCGTGGAGTAATGCATATGAGAGTATGATCTATGTTGGCTGGGCAACAATGTTGTTTGGATTGATATTCGGAAAATCTAAAATGACAGTGGCTTCTACAGCATTTGTGGCATCAATGATCTTAATGGTAGCCCATTTAAACTGGTTAGATCCTCAGATCGGAAACCTGCAACCGGTTTTAAATTCGTATTGGTTAATGATCCACGTAGCAGTTATTGTGGCAAGTTACGGTCCGTTTACTTTAGGAATGATCTTAGGGCTGGTCGCTTTATTTTTAATGATCTTTACAAATAGTAAAAACAAATCCAAAATAAAATTAGCTATAGCAGAATTGAGCTATATCAATGAGATGGCATTAACTATAGGCTTAGTGATGTTAACGATCGGAAACTTTTTAGGAGGGCAATGGGCAAATGAAAGTTGGGGACGCTATTGGGGTTGGGATCCGAAAGAAACTTGGGCATTGATCAGTATTATGGTTTATGCTTTTGTGATACACGCTCGTTTGGTTCCCGGTTTAAGAGGAAGATGGGCTTTTAATTTTATGAGTGTATTAGCATTTGCATCAATTGTGATGACTTACGTGGGAGTTAACTTCCATTTGAGTGGATTACATTCCTACGCTTCCGGTGAACGACAAAATGTGACTTATTATTTCTATATTCTGATAGTTGTAATTGCTATAGGATTGTTAGCACTGTCACAATATCGAAAACATTTGAAAAGTAAATAACAACAAAAAAAGACAACATTAATCGTTGTCTTTTTTTGTATCAGGGAGTGTGTCGGATGTTTTTTTAAACTGTTTAACTAAATCTCTTTTTTCCTGATGACGCATAATGGTAAAATGATGTTGAACCGTATTGATAAAACTCAGAATCATTCCGATTCCCATAACGATGTAAAAAATAGTAAAGATCTTACCGCCGTCTGTCTTTGGAGTAAAATCACCGAATCCGATTGTTGTAAGAGTTACAACGGAGAAATATAAAGAGTCAAGCAATCCCCATCCTTCCAAATAATGGTAAGCAATTGTTCCGATAATGATAATGATGATAGTGGTGATCAGCAGGTCGCGATACTCATCATCTTGTAAAAAAGAAATTAAAGTTTTAAAGAAGAACATAGAATTATTTTTTATAATAAATTATTCACAAAAATATTAGATATTTTTTAATATTTGTTTAAGATAACATATTATAAAGAAAATGTATATTGGTTAAATTAAAAAAGAAAATTATGAAAATTAAAATTTTAATCCTGGTATTAGCGGTAATTTCTTTATCATTCGCTTGTAAGCAAGAGCAAAACCAACAAAATACAGATACAAATAAAAAAACGGTTACTATGGAAAAACCATCGATACATCAGTTTACAGTTACAGCTATCAACGGAGACGAATTCCGATTTAGTGATTTAGCCGGAAAAAAAATAATGGTAGTGAATACGGCTTCAAAATGTGGTTTAACACCTCAATACGAGCAATTAGAAGCTGTATACGAAAAATATAAAGACAAGAACTTTATCATTGTAGGCTTTCCTGCGAATAATTTTATGGAACAAGAGCCGGGAACCGATACGGAAATTGCAACATTTTGTAAAAAGAATTATGGAGTGACATTTCCCATGATGAGTAAGATTTCAGTAAAAGGAGACGATATGCACCCTGTGTATCGATTTTTAACTCAAAAATCTGAGAACGGTTTGGAAGACAACGAGGTGGAGTGGAACTTCCAAAAATACCTTCTAAATGAAAAAGGACAGTTGGAAATGGTAATTAGTCCGAAAACGTTGCCGAATGATTCAAAGATCATTGATTGGATAGAAGGTAAATAAATGCAAATTACGAAGCAAAGGATGAATCCGATTATAAAAGTACAGGAGTTGCAAGAAATCTCAGAAAAAGAGAAAGATTTGGTAATTGTCGACGTTTCCAATGGAAAAGAAGCACGATACAATTATGAAAAGAAACATTTAGACAAAGCTATATTTGTGGATTTGAATTCTCAGTTAGCAGATATAAAAGACAACTTTAGTCAGGGTGGAAGACATCCTTTGCCGAAGATAGAAGATTTTTCAGAAATTTTAGGAAAAATAGGAATCTCAAAGCACACACATGTCGTTATTTATGATGACAAGAACGGTGCAAATGCCGCAGCCCGATTCTGGTGGATGTTAAAAGCTGCCGGGCATAAAAAAGTTCAGGTTTTAGACGGAGGTATACAAAAGGCAGAGCAATCGGGTTATCCGGTAAATAACCATAAAGTACAGCCTGTTCCGGTTGCAGATTATCCGTTTACAAAATGGGAACTACCTCTTGTGGAGATGGATGAAATTCGTAAAACAAATGACCTTATTATTGATGTAAGAGAAGAAAACCGTTATTTGGGAATTTCAGAGCCTATAGATCAAATTGCCGGACATATTCCGGGAGCTGTGAATTTTCCTTTTCCGGAAAATTTGAATCCCGATGGGACTTTTTTAACACCAGTGCAATTAAAAGAAAAATATACAAAACTACTGAAGGGGCAAAGTATTGAGCACGTTATTGTACATTGCGGTTCAGGAGTTACCGCTTGCCATACTATATTAGCACTGGATTATGCAGGATTAGGCAATCCGAAACTGTATGTAGGTTCGTGGAGTGAATGGTCCCGAAATGAAAATAAGATGGCTACCGGTGCAAATGTAGATTAAAGGATCAACTGCATAAAAACAGAATCCAACCATCTGTCAAATTTATATCCGGTTTCTTTAATGACACCAACGGTCTTGAATCCCATTTTTTCATGGAAGAAAATGCTACCTTTATTTTCGGAATCAATAACCCCGATCATGGTGTGTAATTTTTGTTCCTGTGCCAGAATGATCAAGTGTTCTAAAATACGTTTGCCGATAGATTGACCTTGGTAATCCTGATGGACATATACAGAATGTTCTACGGTAAACCTATAGGCTTCTCTGAAACGAAATTCACTGTAGTAACCGAATCCTACCACTTTTTGGTCCTTTTCAGCCACAATAACAGGAAAACCTTTGGTTAGTTTGTCTTCAAAGATGGCGAACTGATTTTCAAGTTTTCTCGGAGCATAATCGTATAAAGCAGTAGAGTGCAGAATATTGAAATTAATAATGTCTAAGATGGCTTGACAATCATCAGAAGTGTAGTTTCGTATTTGCAAAGACATAGCACAATTATTTTATAACGTAAATGTACTAAAAGCAGTCCAACTTTTGTAAATTTGTTTTTTATTATTACTAAGCTATGTTATATCCCAAAATTCCTTTGGCTCAAAGTGTTTTAGAGATTTTTAAAAATAAAGGAATTCAAAATATTGTAATTTCTCCGGGTTCCCGAAATGCACCTTTAACGATTGGTTTTTCTAATAATCCCTTCTTTAATTGTTACAGTATCGTTGATGAACGATGTGCAGCCTTTTTTGCATTAGGGATTGCACAACAAAAAAGAGAACCGGTAGCAATGCTGTGTACTTCAGGATCTGCTTTACTGAATTATTATCCGGCTATAGCAGAAGCTTTTTACAGCCAGATTCCGTTGATAGTGGTTAGTGCAGACAGACCTCATAACAAAATAGACATCGGTGACGGGCAAACGATCCGTCAGGAAAATGTATATGCAAATCATATTTTGTATAATGCTAATTTGCAGGAAGAAGCCTCTGATGTTAATGATACGGAAATTTGTGAGGCTATTGATACAGCATTTTTAAGAAGAGGACCGGTACACATTAATGTTCCTTTTGAAGAGCCTCTATATGATACGGTCGAAACGTTAACCGTTACACCTCATTTTAGCAAAAGAACAGAAGAAAAGAAAACTTTTGAATTAACAGAAGAGATTAGTTCTATATGGAATAAAAGTGCTAAAAAATTAGTGTTAGTCGGAGAATTATTCCCGGATAGTTTAGAAAGTAAAATAGTAGAATGGCTGGCAAAGGATAACAGCGTGGTTGTTTTTACCGAAAAGACTTCTAATTTGCATCATCCTGCTTTTGTTTCTAATATAGATACCATCATTACACCATTTACCGAGGAAGATTTCCTGAAATTTCAGCCGGAACTCTTACTGACTTTCGGAGGAATGGTTGTTTCAAAACGGATCAAAGCTTTTTTGAGAAAGTATCAACCTGTGCATCATTGGCACATAGACCCTTTAAGAGCGTATGACACCTATGCTTGTCTTTCAGCTCATTTTGCAACGACTCCTGATGAATTCTTTGGTGTTTTAATGTTGAAAGCAGAAGAAACGGAAAGTAGTTATAAGAAGGAAATACAAAATATTCAATTGTATCGCGCTCAAAAGCATAACAAATATATAGGGCAGATTCCATTTTCAGATTTTAAGGTTTTTGATATTTTGAGTCAAAAAATAAAAGGAGCAGTCAATTTGCAAATGAGCAACAGTTCGGCAATCCGTTATTTACAATTAGTTGATATCGATCCTTCTGTTTCTGTTTTTTGTAATCGGGGAACCAGCGGAATAGATGGCAGTACAACAACAGCCATAGGAGCAGCAGTTGCATCCGATAAGTCGACAGTTCTGGTTTCCGGAGATATTAGTTTTTTCTATGACAGTAATGCTTTGTGGAATAATTACATTCCGGAAAATTTTAAAATAGTCCTGATCAATAATGGTGGAGGAGGGATTTTCAGGATTTTGCCCGGACACAAAGAGACACAAACATTCAACCGATATTTTGAAACTTCTCACCATTTAACAGCCGAGCATCTTGCCGCGATGTTTGGATTCCAATACCAAAAAGCTGCCAATGAAGAAGAATTCGAAGTGGTGTTGGATAAGATGTTTCAGCAAAATACCAAGCCACAAATCGTAGAAGTCTTTACACCTGAAAAAGAAAATGACTTGATTTTAAAAGAGTATTTTAAGAAATTGTTATAAAAGAAAAATTGTAGTCAAAATTTTGTTATTTAATTTACAAATCTCTATATTTGGAAGGATAAACAACTATAAATTTCTAAAATATGAGTAAGAGAGATGAATTAATTGTAAAATATGCTGCCGATCTAAAAGATAAATGTGGAGTAACTCCTGATATGGATTTGCTTACTAAAGTAACGATCGGTTGTGGTCCGGCAATCTATAATGCTGATTCTTCTACTGTTTCAGGAACAGATGAAAAAGAATTAGCTACCGTAAAAAATAATTTTCTGATCAAAAAATTAGGACTAAAAGACGGATCGGAATTAGATAGTGCTATTGCAAAAGTGATTGAGCAATACGGAAAATCTAATAAAAACAAATACAGAGCTGTATTCTATTATTTGTTAGCGAAACATTTCAAAAAAGAATCAGTTTACAAATAAGAACAACTATAAAAAAGATGCTCAAAAACCACGTTTCAAAACGTGGTTTTGTTTTATAAATACAATTGAATTGCTACCTTAGCAACAGAAAAAAATAAAGCATGATATCAGAGGCGCAATTTCAAAAAGAATTAGAAATTATTATCACCAATGCAATTAGAGAAGACGTTGGGGACGGAGATCATAGTTCTCTGGCTTGTATACCCGAAACAGCACAGGGAAAAGCTAAATTATTAGTTAAAGACGAAGGAGTTATAGCCGGAATCGAATTTGCAAAAATGGTATTTGCTTATGTAGACAAAGACCTAAAGATGGAAACCTTACTTCAGGAAGGTGATCCGGTTAAATATGGTGATATTGTTTTTACAGTTCATGGTCGTTCACAATCTATTTTAAAGGCAGAGCGATTAGTATTAAATGCTATGCAGCGAATGAGTGCTATTGCTACTAAAACGCGTTCCTTTGTAGATTTGTTAGAAGGTACCCGAACAAAGGTTTTAGATACTCGTAAAACGACTCCCGGAATAAGAGCTATAGAAAAGTGGGCTGTAAAAATAGGCGGCGGTGAGAACCATCGTTTTGCTTTGTATGATATGATTATGCTAAAAGATAATCATATTGATTTTGCCGGAGGTATTACAAAAGCAATTGAAAAAACACAGAATTATCTGAAAGAATATCAAAAAGATCTAAAGATTATAGTTGAAGCCCGGGATCTAGAGGAAGTAAAAGAAATATTACAGTCGCAAGGAGTATATCGTATCCTTTTGGATAATTTTGATTACGAAATGACAAAAGAGGCAGTACGATTAATAGGAGACCAATGCCAAACAGAGTCTTCCGGCAATATCAATGAAAAAACAATTCGGGAATATGCAAATTGTGGAGTAAACTATATTTCTTCCGGAGCTTTAACCCATTCAGTATATAATATGGATTTAAGTTTAAAAGCTTTTTAAAGAAATGTCGGAAGCAATTGAAAATAAACTGAACAAAATTCCTGTAGTCAAACAATTGGTGGCTATTGCAAAAAAGATAACCCTGAAATCATTAGAAGGACTTTCCCTTTATGATATTGTAGAGCTTTATGTAATGGGAATTTTAAAAGGTGCTTTCTCTTACAGGGCGAGTGCTATTGCATTCAGTTTCTTTATGGCCTTGTTTCCGTTTGCTTTATTTATACTAAACCTGATTCCTTATATTCCGATTGATAATTTTCAGGATGATTTTTTAGAATTTGTGTCTCAGAATGTCCCGCCTAATACGTTTGATGCTATTAAAAATACTATTTACGATATTCTGAACAATAGTTATAACGGTTTATTGTCTTCCGGTTTTATCTTGTCTATCTTCTTGATGACTAATGGAATAAATGCTATTCTGGGAGGTTTCGAAATGTCAACGCATATTACTATAACCAGAGGCTTTTTCAGGCAGTATTTCATTGCTTTGGCTATATCCTTAAGTCTGTCATTTATTTTGCTGTTTACAGTAGCGGCTATCGTTACATTTGAAGTGGTTATTCAAAAAATTAAATTACAGGGACTCATCAATGACGATGTAGAACTTATTGTTTGGGGACGTTATCTGTTTGTATTGCTGATGGTTTTGATAACCACTTCGATCTTGTATAAATTCGGAACCAAAGAAACCTATTCGATCTCCTTTATTAGTTATGGAGCAGTCTTTACTACGATTCTGATTGTTATTTCATCCTATATTTTTGGTATTTATGTAGAAAAATTTGCTAGATATAATGAACTGTACGGTTCAATTGGTACACTTCTTGTACTGATGTTTTATATTTGGATCAATTGTATGGTTTTATTACTCGGATTTGAGTTAAACGCCACAATTAGTAAATTAAAAAGAAAAAATTTATATATTTAGCAAAAATTAAAATCAAAAATTATGAAAAAACAAATTGCTTTAATGTTGTTAGTGATAAGTTCGTCACTTATGTCTTTTGCGCAAACTACGATTAGCGGAGTAAAGGTAGATGGTAAACTTTCAATTGACGGACAGGATTTGATCTTAAACGGAGCCGGGCTGAGAGAGAAGTTATGGATAGACTTGTATGTAGGGGCGTTGTATCTTCCTAAAAAATCGAACAGTGCAAATGATATTATGGCAAGTGCAGACGGCGCAGCAATAAAATTAACGATTGTTTCAGGAATGATTACTTCTGAAAAAATGATCAATGCCGTTAATGAAGGATTTGAAAATGCAACAAAAGGAAATACAGCATCGATAAAAACAAAAATTGAAAAATTTAAGTCTTTTTTTAGTGAAGAAATTAAGAAAGGAGATCAGTTTTTAATTGTCAACGTACCGGGAACCGGAATTGTAGTATATAAAAATGGTGTTAAAAAAGGTTCTATCGATGGACATGACTTTAAAAAAGCGCTTTTCGGAATCTGGTTATGCGATAAGCCGGCTGATAAAAATTTAAAAGCAGGTATGTTGGGAAAATAAACCTGTTGGTATAAAAGATAATCTGAAGCGTTCTTAATTGAGAACGCTTTTTCTGTAAAATGTACTATTGCTATCCAAAATCTTTTCCTCTGTTTTTCTTTTCTCTTTTTTAAAAACTACCTTTGTTAAATGTTGTATTTTATAGAAGTAGTTTTGCCATTGGCGGTTGCCAAAACTTTTACATACCAGGTTTCCGAAGCAGAGTTTGACTTCGTACAAATTGGTATGCGGGTTGCTGTCCCCTTTGGTAAAACCAAAATTTATACAGCTTTGATCGTCGGAAAACACAATACACCACCGCAATTATATCAACCCAAAGAAATTCATCAGATATTAGATGAGAAACCTATTGTAAATGAATTACAAATTCAACATTGGAATTGGGTTGCGGATTATTACATGTGTACTATAGGAGATGTGTTTAAAGCGGCGGTGCCGTCCGGATTTATTCTGGAAAGTGAAACACAACTACTGCCTAAAGAAGTAGAAAACCTTCCGGATCATCAATTAAAGGATGATGAGTATCTTATTCTGGAAGCGTTACGACATCAGTCATCTATAACGTTACAGGAAGTTGTTAAGATCTTAGGGAAAAAAACAGTAATACCGACAATTAACTCGTTATTGTCAAAAGGGGCAATTGCGCTACATGAAGAAATGACAGAGCAATACAAGCCTAAATTGGTTCGCTATATTAAGCTTCACGTTATTTACCATCAACAAGAGCACTTGGTGGAATTGCTGGAAATACTGTCAAGAGCGCCTAAGCAACGAGAGTTGGTTCTGCATTATTTTCAATTGCATGTAAGAGAGCGAAAACCTATTGCTGTTAAAGAATTAATAGAGAGTTCAGGAGCTAGTATAGCAGTGATAAAAGCCTTAATTGATAAAGATGTATTTGAAGAATATTATATTCATGAAGATCGAGTACAATTTGAGAAAAAAGAAGATGCTTCTTTTGAATTGAGTTTGGCACAGGCTGCCGCTTTTTCAGCCATTGAAAAAGGATTTCAGCAACAGAATGTAATGCTATTGCATGGCGTTACAGCATCCGGTAAAACGGAGATTTACATCAAGCTTATAGAGCAGTTCTTAAAAGAGGAACAGCAGCAAGTGTTGTTTCTGTTGCCGGAAATTGCTTTGACAGCTCAATTGGTACAACGGCTGACGGCTTATTTCGGAAATCAGATTGCTGTTTTTCATTCAAAATACTCTAACAATGAAAGGATAGAGGTCTGGAATAATTTATTACAGAATTCTGAAAATGCACGGGTTGTAATAGGGGTCCGAAGTGCTTTATTTTTGCCTTTTTCTGATCTGGGGTTAATCGTGGTAGATGAAGAACACGAGCAAACATTTAAGCAAAAAGATCCGGCACCGCGTTATCATGCCAGAGATGCTGCTGTCGTTCTAGCTAAATTGCACAATGCAAAAGTCTTATTGGGAAGTGCTACACCAAGCCTAGAATCGTATTACAATGTGAAAACAGGGAAATACGGTTTAGTGGAGTTGAAAGAACGTTACGGAAATGTTGTGCTGCCTGAAATTCAGCTAATCGATCTGAAAGATAAATATTTCAGAAAGCGAATGACAGGGCATTTTTCGGATGTTTTACTGGAAAATATAAAAGAGACGGTTCATAACGGAGAGCAAGTGATCTTGTTTCAAAACAGACGAGGCTTTTCTCCTTATGTAGAATGTTTAACCTGCGGACATGTTCCGCATTGCCCGAATTGCGATGTCAGTTTAACGTACTATAAGTATAAAAACCAGCTTAAATGTCATTATTGCGGGTATAATATCGCTAATCCGACCCATTGTCATAGTTGTAATTCTTTAGATTTGAATGCAAAAGGCTTCGGAACGGAGCAAATAGAACAAGAATTGGTACGACTATTTCCGGATAAAAAAATAGGACGAATGGACCAAGATACAACCAGAGGAAAGTTTGGTTTTGAAAAAATAATCGATTCATTCAAGAACAGAGAATTTGATATTTTGGTGGGAACCCAAATGTTAGCCAAAGGTCTGGATTTTGATAATGTAACTTTGGTCGGTATACTGAATGCGGATAACTTACTGAATCAGCCCGATTTTAGAGCTTATGAAAGAGCTTTTCAGCTATTGACACAAGTATCGGGCAGGGCAGGGCGAAAAGAGAAAAAAGGGAAAGTACTGATCCAGACCTATAATCCGTATCACAATACAATACAGCAAGTGGTTAATAATGATTATGCAGCAATGTTTCAGGAACAACTATACGAACGAAAGAATTTTAAATATCCTCCTTTTTATCGCATCATCCGATTAACCTTGAAACACAAGGATTATGATAAATTGAAAGAAGGTTCGCTTTGGATGTATAATGTGTTGAAACAACATTTGAATATTCCTGTTTTAGGACCGGAGGAACCAATGGTGAGTAAGATTCGAAACGAATACCTGAGAACTATTTTGGTTAAAATTCCGGCTGAGAACCACTTGGGAAAAACAAAAAAAACTATCCAAAAGATTTTGAATAGTTTTGAAGCGGTTTCACATTACCGAAGTATAAAAGTTTCGGCTAATGTAGATTATTACTAAAGACTTTCTATAGCTTTAGTGATTGTGTCCTTTTTGTTTCTGCTGATTGGTATTTTTGTGCTGCCGATTTCTGCAAATTTACTGTTGAACTTGTCTATGCGTTCCACATTGACAATATACGACTTGTGAACGCGTACAAATTTGCCGTCCGGAAGTTCATTTTCAAAAGATTTCATAGTCGACAGGACTAAGTGGTTGTCATCGTCTGTAATGATCTTAATATAATCACCGAAGGCTTCTACCCATTTTATTTTAGCGGTGTAAATTTTTAGTTTTTTAAGATTACTCTTGATGATGATAGCCTCTCCGAGATCTTCATGCGAATCGGTTCTTAACTGGTGTAATTCCAGAGCTTTTTTGACCGCTTTTAAAAAACGTTCTTTTGAAATAGGCTTTTGTAAAAAATCAGTAGCTTCATAATCAAAAGCTTTTACAGCATAATCTGCTTTTGATGTGATAAAAATAATTTGAGGTTTAATTTTTAATCCGTCTAATAAATCAAAGCCGTTGATCAACGGCATTTCAATGTCTAAGAAAATGAGATCTACAGTATTATGGTTAATACAATTCTTAGCTTCGAGAGCATTGGCGAAATCACCTATCAAATGAAGATTAGGCGATTCGTTAACAAGTTTTGTAATAGTTACTCTTTGAATAGCACTATCATCAACAACGATACAATTCAATTTCATAGGCATATAAATTTACTGTTAAATATAGTGATTTTTATTTTACAAACTAAAGCAAATAAATAAAAAAATAAGAAAAAATATAAAGGTGCTTTGGATATTAAATAGAAACCATTACCTTTGCAGCCAATTTTAAATAATTTAATTATTTTTTGTATGAATCAATATGAATCTGTTTTCATCTTAAATCCCGTTTTGTCTGAGCAACAGATAAAGGAAACAGTAAGCAAGTTTGAAGATTTTCTTACTTCAAGAGGAGCTGAGATGGTATCGAAAGAGGATTGGGGCTTAAAAAAATTAGCTTACGAGATCCAACACAAGAAAAGTGGTTTTTATCACTTATTTGAATTCAAAGCACCTGGCGAAATTATTGCTGCTTTTGAAACTGAATTCCGTCGTGACGAACGCATTATGCGTTTCTTAACTGTAGCATTAGACAAACATGCTGTAGCTTGGGCAGAGAGAAGAAGAGCAAAATTAAAATCTAAATCAAACTAATTATGTCAACTTTAGAGCAATCTGCAAAAGGAAAAAAAGAGGGAGATATCAGATATCTTACTCCACTAAATATTGAAACTAACAAACAAAAGAAATATTGTCGTTTCAAAAAATCAGGTATTAAGTATGTAGATTATAAAGATCCTGATTTCTTATTGAAGTTTGTGAATGAGCAAGGTAAAATTTTACCTCGTCGTTTAACAGGTACTTCTTTGAAATATCAAAGAAAAGTGTCAGTAGCAGTTAAAAGAGCTCGTCACTTAGCTTTAATGCCGTATGTGGCTGATTTATTAAAATAATATTAATATTATAGGTTGTTGTCTCGCTTGCAGCGGGACTAACTTCTACTAATTATAAGGACAACAACATGGAACTTATTTTAAAACAAGACGTACAAAATTTAGGGTTCAAAGACGATGTTGTAACTGTGAAAAACGGTTACGGTCGTAATTACCTTATTCCACAAGGTTTTGCAGTATTAGCAACACCTTCTGCTAAAAAAGTTTTAGCTGAAAATTTAAAACAAAAAGCTCATAAAGAAGCTAAATTGATCGCTGATGCTAAGGCTATTGCTGAAGCTATCAAAGCTCTTGAGATTAAAATTACAGCTAAAGCAGGTGGTGATAAATTATTCGGTTCAGTTACTAATGCAGATATTGCTGCAGTTTTAGAAGGTAACGGACATGCAATTGAGAAAAAATTCATCACTAGCGGTATCGTTAAGAGATTAGGTAAATACAATGCTACTGTAAGATTACACAGAGAAGTAGTTGTAGAATTGCCTTATGAAATTGTTGCTGAACAAGCATAATTCATAATAAAATATTTTTTGAAAGCTCCGCAATTAGCGGAGCTTTTTTTATATTTACCTTTTGTAACCTTATACTATAGTTTGGAGGGAAATTGTTCTTCTCTTACCAAGAAAAAGCCTCTTTTTTATGAAATATATAAGATTAACCAAAGAACAACTGGAAGAACTACATCCTGAATTTATAACTTTTTTGGCTACTCAGTCTATTGATAAAAAAGAGTGGGATGTGCTAAAAGAAACCAAACCGGAAATAGCAGAACAGGAAATAGATGTGTTTTCGGATCTGATCTGGGATAGAGCACTGACTAATATTAATTTTATAGATCACTTCTCTGAAGATTATATTTTTCTGTTTAAATGTGTGGGGACAACTGTTTTTTCTTACGTGATCAATGCAACAAGTCAAGACGTTAATTTTTTAAGTGCTGAAGGGATCAATTGGCTGAGTGAGAACATAACGACCAGTGAAGTGGAGATACAAAAAGGGAAAAAAGATATCTCTATAGACAGGAATGGCTCTTTGTTTGAGATCATTAAACAAGGAGGGATAATCAGTAAGGGAGAATTGTTTACTAAATTAGAATTTCTTTTAAATCAATAAATATTTATGGATGTTTTAGCTAGAATTAAAGCTTTACGAGAAGAGTTAAATCAGCATAATTACAACTATTATGTCTTAGATAATCCCACGATCTCTGATTTTGAATTTGATCAAAAATTAAAACAATTACAGGATTTAGAAGCTCAGCATCCGGAATATTTTGATGAGAATTCGCCTACGCAGCGAGTAGGAGGGCTATTACTAAAAATTTTGAAACAATTGCACATGAGTATCGCATGTATTCTCTGGATAATTCATATTCGAAAGAAGATGTAGTGGATTGGGTAAACAGATGTCAGAAAATATTAGGTGATGTTCCGTTAGAGTTTACCTGCGAATTAAAATATGATGGTGCTTCCATCAGTATCTTATACGAAAACGGAAAATTAAAAAGAGCATTGACCAGAGGTGATGGTTTTCAGGGAGATGATGTGACGAATAATGTAAAAACGATCAAATCGGTACCGATTCGTTTAAAAGGAGATTATCCGGATAGATTTGAAATTCGCGGTGAAATTATTTTGCCGTTAGCGGGTTTTGAAAAAATGAATCAGGATTTGATAGAAATCGGTGAAACACCATATTCTAATCCGAGAAATACAGCATCCGGAAGTTTGAAATTACAGGATTCGGCAGAAGTAGCCAAACGTCCGCTAGATTGTTTGTTGTATTCGCTAATAGGAAATAATTTACCGATCAGCACTCAGTTTGAAAGCTTACAGAAAGCCAGAGACTGGGGATTTAAAGTGCCTACACAGTCAAAATTAGTAAAATCTGTAGAAGAAGTTTTTGAGTTTATCGATTATTGGGATACCCATCGTCATGACATGCTTTTTGAAACAGACGGAGTGGTGGTAAAAGTGAATCAGGTTCAATATCAGGAAGAATTAGGCTATACGGCAAAGTCTCCTCGTTGGGCTATTGCTTATAAATTTAAAGCAGAGCAAGCTGTAACAGTTTTAAATTCTATAGCTTATCAGGTAGGAAGAACCGGTGCTATAACTCCGGTTGCAAATTTAGAACCGGTTCAGTTGGCCGGAACTATCGTGAAAAGAGCGTCATTACATAATGCCGATCAGATCGAAAAATTAGATATCAGAGTCGGAGATACTGTTTTTGTGGAAAAAGGGGGGAAATTATACCTAAGATCATTGGGGTAGATACAACTCAAAGAAAGTCAGATTCGCAGAAAACCGTTTATATTACACATTGTCCGGAGTGTCACACGGAATTGGTAAGAAATGAAGGGGAAGCACAGCATTATTGTCCGAATTTTTACGGTTGCCCACCACAGATTATCGGACGTATTCAGCATTTTATAACCCGTAAGGCAATGGATATAGAAGGTTTGGGAGGGGAAACGGTAGCTTTGCTTTATAATGCCGGATTGATCGAAAATTATGCTGATTTGTACGAATTAAAAAAAGAACAGGTTATTCCTTTAGAACGCATGGCAGAAAAGTCGGCAGACAATCTGATTAAAGGGGTTGAAAAGTCAAAACAGATTCCGTTTGAAAGAGTTTTATATGCACTAGGGATTCGATATGTGGGTGAAACGGTGGCTAAAAAGCTGGCGAAGCACTATAAGAATATTGATGCTTTAGCCAATGCTTCTTTGATGGATTTGATTTTAGTCGATGAGATCGGAGATAAAATTGCGCAAAGTGTAATACAGTTTTTCGAAAATCCGAATAATGTTATTCTGATTGACCGTTTAAAGGGATACGGACTTCGCTTTGAAATTGAAGAGAAAGAATCAACTATGGTTTCTGATGTTTTGGGAGGAAAAGTATTTGTAGTATCCGGAGTTTTTGAAACGTATTCCCGTGATGATCTGAAAAAAGTAATTGAAGATAATGGCGGAAAAGTAGGAAGTTCAATTTCGTCGAAAACTGATTATGTGGTGGCGGGCGCTAACATGGGACCGTCTAAATTAGAGAAAGCAAATAAATTAGGGATACCGATTATCTCTGAGTATGAGTTTAATGACCTGATAAATGAAAATTGACGCTCCTTTAATAGTATATGGTTTAGCGAGTTTAATTCTGGTACTGGCAGTCGGCTTGGACAATTACGACCTTATGTTGCTTGTTAAACCTGTTATTATGCCATCAATCTTTTTTGCATATTATACATGTGTAAAAGGGCAAGTAAATGTTGCTTTTACTTTGTCGTTGATCGTATTTTTTTTAGGGGATATGTTTTTGTTGATAGGCGGGGAAGAGTTCTATGAATTGATTCTTACCATCTTCTTGATACCTTATCTTTTTGTGTTGTATTTTATTTGGGGGATTTTAAGGAAATTATGAGAACCAAAAGGAGAAGAGTGCTCGACTTTACTTTTTTTCTGGTTTTAGTTGTTTTAACGGTGTTGATTCTTTTAACACTTGATTTTCTGGAAGTAAAATCAACCATGGAATTTATCTTGTATACGTTTTTTGGCTTAGAATTAGAATTAATGGGCTGTTTAGCGGCAATGGTTTATTATAATTCAACGAATAAACGAAATTTTTATTTAACTTTGACTATCTCAACTTTTATTCTGTCAGACTTGTTTTTTGTGTTGTACAGAAGTCTTGATGAGATTATTCTGCTTAGAATAATAAATACTGCTACCCAGACCCTATCATACTATTTCTACATGAAATATTTTGTGGAAAGAGAAAAGATGTTAAATAATTAGTATGATTGTAAAATTAAGAAACCCGGCACTGCTGCTATATTTTTTGTCATATATAATGTATTTGTTTTTTTTTAAAATTTATGCTGACAAAGAAATAGCGTTGATCTTTAAGCCAATGATCGTAACTTCGATCTCCTTTTATTATTTTTTTACAACGAAAAAAAAGTAGAAGATTACAAAGGAAAGTTACATTTTGTTATTTTGCTGTTATTGTTCATTGCAGATAATATGGCGCTGATGTTAGAAGAAATTTTTAACTTTTGGGCGTTGTTCATATACCTTGTGGTATTGATCTTACTGTTTTATATTTTGTTAGTAGATTCAAAACTATTGGAAAGAAAACAAAAGAAACTTCAATATGTAAAAGCCGGTTTGTTTTCTGTTTTTGCTTTTTCTGTTGTAGCAAAGATTATTTCGGTTTATTGGTTAACCAAAATTTTCAGCAGTTATTACAATATTTTAGCTTATATTGTTTTAGCCATAGGAGTTTTGGTTTTAGGTTTTTATAATTTTTTGAAAAACAAAACAACCAGTTCTAAGTTTTTGCTGATTACATTTTTATCCCTTTTCGGTTCTGATATTTTCTATGTACTATATAAGTATTATACTCAAAATACATTGTGGTTGTATTTGAGCTGTGCAGTCGAAATACCGTGTTATTACTTACTTGTACGCTATTTTATCTCCAGAGATAATGAAAAGAGATTGACTATACAATAATGTTGCGGGTTGTATTGTCAAATTTTTTGTCGTTAGTAAAATAAAAATCAATTCTTCCCAGATTGATCCCGTAACATCCTACCTGATTGATGAGAACCGGCTTTCCTTCTGAATTCTTCTCAATGATCGGTTTGTCTAAGAAAGTATGAGTGTGTCCACCAATGATCAGGTCGATATCTTTAGTTTTTTGAGCTAATAAAATATCGCAAACTTTTTCAGGTTCGTTTCTGTATTTAAAACCAAGATGGGATAAGCAGATGATCAAGTCACAATGGTGTTCTTCTTTTAATTCCTTTACAATGTCTGTGGATACTTCAATCGGATCGTTGTAAACGGTTTCTTTAGATAATTTTTTATCAACTAAACCTTCTAATTGCACACCTAAGCCGAAAATACCTATTTTAACTCCGTCTTTGATAAGTATTTTATAAGGTTTTACAATTCCGTTTAATATTGTATTCTTGAAGTCGTAGTTAGCGGAAACAAAATCAAAAGCAGCATGAGGCAATTGTGCATAAAAGCCATCTATACCATTGTCAAAATCATGATTTCCCATAGTAGCTACATCATATTTCATTAGGCTCATTAGTTTGAATTCTAATTCTCCGCCATAATAGTTGAAATAAGGTGTTCCCTGAAAAATGTCGCCGGCATCTAATAGCAAAACATTTTTTTCTTCACTTCTGATCTGATCGATTAAGGAAGCTCTTCGGGCAACCCCACCCATATTCGGGTTTTTAGGATGATCTGCCGGGAACGGGTCTATGTGGCTGTGAACATCATTTGTGTGAAGAATAGTAATCTTTTTAGTTTCGGTTTTGTTAAAACTACTCAATGAAAGTCCGCCTAAAGGTAACAAAGCAGAACTAACAGCTGTTTTTTGTATAAAATCTCTTCTTTTCATGTTCACTTATTCTATAATGATTTTTTTATCAGTTAAATTAGGAAGTGTATCAACACTTTTAAAATAGTCGATTAACAAGTTACGTAACTTGTAATCCAGATCGTATTTTTTTGGACTTTCTGTGAAAAAAGTCATGTTGTCACCGCCATTGGCTAAGTAATCAGATGTAGCAACATAATAGGTCTTTTGGTCTTCTAAAGGTTTGTTACGGATCAGGATTTTATCAACTGATTTTTCGTCTTCAGAAATGTAAATAGTGATTCCGGCTAACGGATGAGGTTTTCTGTTCTCTAAAAGATAATCAGCTATTTCTCTGATCTGAGAGCCTTTCAATTCAGCAACAATCAGACTGTTTTCAAAAGGCATTACTTCATAAGCCGTTCTTGTCGTTACATTACCTTTCGGAATTACAGATCGAATTCCGCCGTGGTTTAAAATACAAAAGTCAATAGATTTGTGTTCTCTCATCTCGAAAACTTTATCGCCTAAAGCTAAAGTAGTTTCGGCAAGCAGATTTCCGATGTTAGATTGCCATTTTCCTTTGCTTTTGTCTTGATCGACCGGATTGTAAGCTAATATACTATCAAGGTCTTTGTTGATATGATTCCGGAAAGGAGCTACAAAATTTTCAATGTCGTTTCGAGAATGTTGATTTTCATTTATATTGATATTTGAACCCTTTACTTCATAAATCTTTCCTTTGTAAGATTCGCAAGAAGTCAAGGAAAAAAATGTTAATAATATAACAAAATAGATAAATTTGATTGTATTCTTTTTTACTTTTACCATGTTCAAGATGGGTTTAAATGCTTAATTTTGCCGAAATTGTAAAATTACTATGTTTTATAAAATTATTAGCCGCTTTTTTCTAAAAAAAATAATTAATAAAAGGTTAAGTATACTTAAAGAAGATTCGTCAGAAGGAAAAATACAGACAATAGGGATTATAATTGATGAAACGGAAAAAGGATATAAAAAAGAGTTGCTGAAACATATCGCAGACAGCGGTATTCCGTTAAAACAACTTAAAGTACTTACATTTAAAGATGCCGTAAAGAAAAAAGGAGCAATAGAAAAACCCGGTTTTTCCGGTAAAGATATAAGTTTAACAGGTTCTGCGAAAAAGGAAGAAGTAGCTGCTTTTTTGGCAACACCATTTGACGTATTGGTCAATTATTTTGATGAGAACAAACCGGAATTATTATGGGCAACAACCAGCTCAAAAGCTAAATTCAGAGTGGGGTTGGATAGTGTGGATTATCGGGCTAACAATGTTATTGTAAAAACCGACATGCAGGAAACCAAGTTGTTTACGAATGAATTGTTTAAATATTTAAGAATACTAAAAAAAGTGTAATGCAAAAATTTTTAGGAACTGGTGTAGCATTGGTAACACCTTTTAAAAAAGATTTTTCGGTTGATACCGAAGCCTTAGTACGAATTGTTGATTATGTGATTGAAGGAGGAGTGGAATATTTAGTTGTATTGGGTACAACGGCAGAATCTGCTACATTGAACAAGCAGGAAAAAGAATTAGTGATAAAGACGGTTGTAGAAGCTAATAAAGGGAGAGTGCCAATGGTTTTGGGAGTTGGTAGTAACAATACAGCTGCAGTAGTGGAAGAATTGAAAACAAGTGATCTTTCTGCTTTTGATGCAATTTTGTCGGTTTCTCCATATTATAATAAGCCAACTCAGGAGGGAATTTACCAACATTTCAAAGCAATTGCTGAAGCATCGCCTGTTCCGGTTATCTTATATAATGTGCCGGGAAGAACTGCTAGTAATATGTTGCCTTCAACAGTGATACGTTTGGCTAAAGATTTTGAAAATATCATAGGGGTTAAAGAAGCAGCAGGGACATTGTGCAAGCGATGCGTCTGATTCAGAATAAACCAAAAGACTTTTTAGTGATTTCTGGAGATGATATGATTGCATTACCTATGGTTTTGGCCGGAGGTACAGGAGTGATCTCTGTGATCGGACAAGGGTATCCTAAAGATTTTTCAGCATTAATCCGTTTCGGTTTAGAGCGAAAAGTAGAAGAAGCTTATGCGTTACAATATAAATTAGCCGAAAGTATTGATATGATTTTTGAGCAAGGAAATCCGGCAGGAATTAAAGAAATTTTTAAATCCTTAGGAATAGCGGAGAATACCGTTCGTTTACCATTGGTAAATACAGATGAAGATTTAGCTAAAAGACTAGATGCTTTTACTAAAAAAATACAGTAAAAAAAGATTTTTGTAGTAACTAAATAATATCTAAATTTGCATTTGCTTTTTTAGATGCCTGATTTTTAAAAAAGTTAAAACCGGATAAATGAGAAAAATAATAAGTTTAGTAATAGTATCTGTTGTGTTGATTTCTTGTAGTGAATATCAAAAAGCGCTGAAAAGCGATGATGTAGCACTGAAGAATAAAGTGGCGGAACAGATGTATGAAAAAGAAAAATACAACAAAGCGATCCGTTTGTATGAGCAAGTAGCACCTGCTTTTAAAGGCAAACCCAGTGCAGAGCGAATGTTTTATTTTTATTCAAAATCATACTATAACTCTAAACAATACTATTTAGCAGGATATCAGTTTGAAAATTTTGCGGCAACTTATCCTAAGAGTGAAAAGAGAGAAGAAGCAGCGTTTTTAAGTGCAGAATGTTATTATCGATTATCTCCGGTATTTAGTTTAGATCAGTCAGATACAGATAAAGCATTGATGAAGTTGCAGAGATTTATCGATACGTATCCTAATTCAGAATATTTACCACAAGCTAATGCGTATGTAAAGGAGCTTAATGAAAAGTTAGAAAAAAAAGCATTTGAAATCGCAAAGCAATACAATACGATTTCTGATTTTAAAGCGGCATTGAAAGCGTTTGATAATTTCTTGGCAGATTATCCGGGAACGACTTATAAAGAAAAAGCTTTGTATTATCGTTTGGATTCGGCTTACAAATTAGCGGTAAATTCAGTTCCGAGTAAAAAAGAAGACCGTTTAAATTATGCAAAAGTTACGTATACGAGCTTAGTGAAGTTTAAACCGGATACAGAATACAAAAAAGAAGCTGACGATATGTTGGCAGTTATTGAAAAAGAGTTACAACAATATTCTAATATAAATTAAATCATGGATTTAAAAAAGACAACTGCTCCTGTAAATACAATTACGTATAACAAAGCTAAAATTGAAGCCCCTACCGGAAATGTTTATGAGGCTATCACAATCATTGCCAAAAGAGCAAGTCAGATCAACACTGAAATCAAAAAAGAGTTGTTAGAAAAATTAGATGAGTTTGCTACTTATAATGACAGCTTAGAAGAAATTTTTGAGAACAAAGAGCAAATCGAAGTATCTAAATTTTATGAAAAATTACCTAAACCACACGCTCTTGCCGTACAAGAATGGTTAGAAGGTAAAATTTATTATAGAGAAGCAAAATAATTAGCTTATGTCTGTTCTATGCGGTAAAAAAGTTATTCTGGGTGTATCTGGAGGTATTGCTGCATACAAAACAGCTCATTTGGTAAGACTTTTTATAAAAGCAGGTGCTCAGGTTAAAGTTGTCATGACACCTGCTTCTAAAGATTTTGTGACACCTTTAACACTCTCTACCTTATCTAAAAACCCCGTTGTTTCAGAATTTTACAATGAAGAAGAAGAGAATGCGGTTTGGAATAACCACGTTGAATTAGCTCTTTGGGGAAATTTGATGGTCATAGCTCCGGCCACAGCCAATACTTTGGCTAAAATGGCAAACGGAAATTGTGACAACTTACTTATAGCAACATATCTTTCGGCAAAATGTCCGGTTTATTTTGCTCCTGCAATGGATCTGGATATGTACAAACATCCGTCAACTTTAGATAGTTTTACTAAATTACAAAAGTTCGGAGATACCATTATTCCGGCTGAAAAAGGAGAATTAGCAAGTGGTCTTTCGGGAGAAGGCCGAATGGCAGAGCCAGAAAATATTATTGCTTTTTTAGAAGACGATTTATTGCAAAAACTTCCTTTGCGAAATAAAAGAGTGTTGGTGACAGCCGGGCCTACATACGAGGCGATTGATCCGGTTCGTTTCATCGGGAACCATTCTTCAGGAAAAATGGGGTTCGATATCGCTCAGAAAGCTGCAGAGAAAGGAGCAGAAGTGATCTTAGTGTCCGGTCCGACGCATTTGCAGCTCGATAATAGTCAGGTTAAAATTGTTCGGGTACAATCGGCTCAGGAAATGTATGATGCTTGTCATGAATATTTTGATTCTGTTGATGTAGCAGTTGCTGCGGCTGCAGTTGCTGATTATCGTCCGAAAATTGTTGCGGATCAGAAAATAAAAAAGAATGATGCTACGTTTAATATAGAGTTGGAAAAAACAAAAGATATCTTAGCGTCATTGGGAGAAAATAAAAAACACCAGCTTTTAGTTGGCTTTGCTTTAGAAACAGAAAATGAAATTGAACACGCTAAGCAAAAAATTCAGAAAAAAAACTTAGATTTGATTGTGCTTAATTCGCTGAACGATTCAGGAGCCGGTTTTGGACATACTACTAATAAAGTAACATTTATAGATGCACAGTTTAATATACAGGCTATGGAATTGAAGTCAAAAGAAGAAGTGGCACAAGATATCATTAATAAAATTTTGGAGATACAACATGCGTAACGTTTTAAGAATTCTGGTTTTAGTTTTAGGTTTTATATCGGTAAGTTCTGCTCAAGAACTGAATGCAACTGTTTCGGTTAATTACCAACGAATGACAGATGTAAATCCCCAAATTTTTAAGAATTTAGAAACTAAGGTCAGAGAATTTCTTAATAATACCCGTTTTACAGACCTGAACTTTGAACAGCACGAAAGAATCGAATGTAATTTCTTTATCAATGTTGCGGAGTTTAATTCTAATAATATTCAGGCAACATTACAAGTACAATCGTCCAGACCTATTTATAATTCCACCTATAGTTCACCGGTTTTAAATATTAATGATAAAGATTTCGGATTCCAGTTTTTGGAATATGAACAGTTGGTTTACGATCAAAATAATTTTACGTCAAATTTGATTTCCGTTTTAGCTTTTTATGCCAATATCATTATTGCGGTAGACAGAGATACTTTTGAAGAAAAAGCGGGTACAAAATATTTACAGTCTGCTTTAGCAATATTAAATTTAGCACAACCTAAAGGTTATAAAGGTTGGTCGCAAAATGAAAATACAAATACCAATCGTTACTTTTTGGTCTCAGATATGATGTCTAATACCTATGAAGCGTTTAGAAAAGCTATGTATGAATATCATTTACTGGGGTTGGATACTATGGCAGCAGATCAAGCTAAGGCTAAAGAAGAGATTGGCAAAGCAATAGAAACATTATCTGCTATTCAGAGTTTCAGACCTAATGCTTTTCTGACACGTGTGTTTTTTGATGCCAAAGTAGATGAAATAGTGTCTGTTTTTTCAGGCGGACCAAATTACAATACCGTTACACTAAAAGAAACATTGAATAGAATTTCTCCGTTAAATTCTGCAAAATGGAGTAGAATTCGTTAAAAATCAGTTTTTTGCTATGCTTTTAACTTTAGCTATAAAGAACTATGCACTTATCGATTCGTTAGAAATTAATTTCTCGGATCGTTTTTCCATTATTACAGGAGAAACCGGTGCGGGTAAATCAATCTTGTTAGGAGCTCTTGGACTGGTTTTAGGAAATAGAGCCGATTTAAGTTCGCTTAAAGATGAAGAACAAAAGTGTGTGGTAGAAGCACATTTTGATGTAAGTAAATACGATCTGAAAAGCGTTTTTGAAGCTAGTGATTTCGATTATGAAGAGGTAACGATCATCAGGAGAGAGATATTGCCTTCCGGTAAATCCAGAGCCTTTGTAAATGATAGTCCTGTAAATCTTCAGGAGTTACAAGGCTTGGCTAATTTTTTATTAGACATACATTCCCAGCACCAAACCCGTGATTTGATCGATGAAAGTTACCAAATACGGATTTTAGATGCAGTTGCTCAAAACAAAGAGCTTTTGGCTGTATTTAAAAAAGATTTGGGTGTTTTTAAAAAATTACAGAAAGAACTGCAAAGATTACAAGCCGAAAAACAATCTCTTTTAAACGAACAAGAATACAACAACTTCTTATTGGAGGAATTGGTTCAGGCTAATTTAAAAGAGTCTGAACAGGAAGAGCTTGAATCAGAGCAGGAAGTTTTAAGCAATATTGAGTTTGTTAAAGAAAATATCGATAAGGTTTTGGCTTTAGCCAAAGAAGAAGAAATAGGTATTCTTTCTTCAGTCAATGAAGCTAAGAACAGTTTACAGAAATTAGCCTCGTTGTCAAAAGAATACCAAAGTTTATTTGAGCGAATCAATAGTATTTATATAGAACTGGATGATGTTGTAGAAGAATGTGTCGGGAAGCAGGAACAAATCGTAGACGATCCGGGGCGATTAGTTTATATTAATGAAAGACTTCAGTTCATTTATAATTTACAAAAGAAACATAACGTAAATACAGTTGCGGAACTTCTGGATATACAAAATCAATTAAGTGAAAAAGCGACTAAGTTTGACGCAATTGATTCGGAGATAGATCAGGCAGAAGTGCAAAAAGAGATCGTTTTTAACCGATTAGAGAAAACAGCCGATGAAATTTCAGGATCACGTCAGCTAACGGCGCCTAAACTGGAACAGGCATTGCTGGAAATTGTAAGACCATTAGGAATGCCCGATGCGCAGATACAGTTTGAAATAAAACCACTTGAGCAATTTTCGGAAACAGGGAAAGACAGTGTTAGTTTGTTGTTTTCGGCTAATAAAGGGATGAAACCCGGTCCGATCAAAAAAATGGCTTCGGGAGGAGAGATGTCGCGTGTTATGTTGGCAGTAAAAGCTGTATTAGCACAGTCAATAGACTTGCCGACGATTATTTTTGACGAAATAGATACCGGAGTGTCCGGAGAGGTGGCATTAAAAATGGGAGAGATCATGAAAGAGATGAGTAAAAAGATGCAGGTATTTGCCATTACTCATTTACCACAGATCGCTGCAAAAGGAAATCAGCATTACAAAGTATTTAAAAATGAAGTAGGGGGAGTGGTGAATTCTGAAATCAAGCAGTTGGATGCAAACGAAAGAGTTGTAGAGATTGCAGAAATGTTGTCAGGAAAGAATATTACTGACTCGGCATTGGCACATGCTCAGACATTATTAAATTAAAGTAGTATTTTTGTTTATTAATTACGTAAAAGAATAAATTATGATTATAGAGCCTAGAATGCGTGGTTTTATATGCTTAACAGCTCATCCAGAAGGTTGTGCGCAAAGCGTAAAAAATCAAATAGAATACGTTAAATCTAAAGGAAAAATTGAAGGAGCTAAAAAAGTATTGGTTATCGGAGCTTCAACAGGATTTGGTTTGGCTTCCAGAATTACGAGTGCTTTTGGTAATGGAGCTGCAACAATAGGAGTATTCTTTGAAAAAGAACCGGCAGAAGGGAAAACAGCAACTCCGGGATGGTATAACTCGGCTGCATTTGAAAAAGAAGCAACAGCAGCAGGTTTATATGCTAAAAGTATTAACGGAGATGCGTTTTCAGATGAAATTAAGCAACAAACAATAGACTTAATCAAACAGGATTTAGGGCAAGTAGATCTTGTAATCTATAGTTTAGCCTCTCCTGTTAGAAAAGATCCTAAAACGGGAGTTTTATATCGTTCAGTCTTAAAACCGATTGGAAATAAATTCACAGATAAGACTGTGGATTTTCATACAGGTAAAATGTCTGAAGTTTCTATAGAGCCTTGTAATGAAGAGGAAATAGCAAATACAGTTAAAGTAATGGGGGGTGAAGATTGGATGCTGTGGATTGAAGCAATGAAAGAAGCCGGCGTCTTGGTTGATGGTGTGTTAACCTTAGCATATTCATACATAGGACCAGAAGTTACCGAACCGGTTTACAGAAAAGGAACTATTGGTAGAGCAAAGGATCATTTAGAAGCGACTGCATTTGAAATTACTGATGAATTGAAAGATATTCAAGGAAGAGCCTATGTTTCAGTTAATAAAGGATTGGTAACACAAGCAAGCTCAGCTATTCCTGTAATACCTTTATATATATCATTATTGTATAAAATAATGAAAGCAAAAGGATTGCATGAAGGCTGCATTGAACAAATACAACGTTTGTTCCAAGATAGATTGTATTCTGGAAATGAGATCCCGACAGATGAAAAACATAGAATCCGTATTGACGATTGGGAAATGAGAGAAGATGTTCAGGAAGAGGTTAAAAAACTTTGGGCAATTGCTTCTACTGAGAATCTACAGGAGATCGGTGATCTGGCAGGGTATAAACAGGATTTCTTAAATTTGTTCGGTTTTGGTTTTGATGGAGTAGACTATTTAGCTGATACTAATGAAGTTGTAAGAATTCCTAGTATAAATAACTAAGGAAAAATCATTTTGTAGTTATTTTTAGTTGCTATAATTTAACTTTCAGATAGAAATTTGTTAAAACCCCATGTTTTTACATGGGGTTTTATATTTCAATGTTAAATAAGTGTAAAAGTAATGCTAAAATTTAATAAATTAGCAACGCTTAACAAATTAATAATTATAAAATGAGAAAAATTACGCTATTTTTTGCGCTGTTTTTTGTTTTCTTACAAATGAATGCGCAAACAGGTACGGTTTTGGTGGGGGCAGACGACGGTTCGCCTAACACGACTACTGGTTACCCAAGTCCATTACAGGATTATTATAAAACAGGTAGGTCTCAATTTTTGTATCTGGCTTCTGAATTATCAGCCTCAGGATTGGTAGCAGGAGATATTACAGAGATCGGTTGGGTAGCTACCTCTATTGGGACCAGTGGTTTGGAAGAGAATTATACAATTTCTATTCTTCAAACCTCTTTAACTGCTTTAACATCAACTTTTGAATCAGGAGCTACTGTAGTTTACGGTCCGGTGGATTTTACTCCGACAGCAGCCGGTTCAATTGTTTTTCCTTTAACAACTCCTTTTACATGGGACGGAACTTCAAATTTGATTATTGAAGTTTGTGCCGGTAATGCATCGGGATCTTGGACTCAAAATGTTCAATGTTCTAATTCAACATTGTCATTTAACGGGTCTGTTTATTACAGATCAGATACAGCAACGTCTCCTTGTACAACAGCTACAGGAACTACATCAACTACAAGACCGCTAGTTTCTATTACAGGAAATGTAGCATCTTGTTTACCACCGACTTTCTTGACATATACAACTTTGGCTTCTGATAGTGCAGTTGTGACTTGGACAGAAAACGGTTCTGCTACTCTTTGGAATATAGAATACGGACCAGCCGGGTTTACTCCTGGAACAGGAACTGTTCTAACAGGTGTGTCTAACCCTACAACTATTGGTTCGTTAACAGCAAATACAGATTACGATTTTTATGTACAGGCTGATTGTGGCGGTGGTACAGTAAGTAGTTGGTCAGCAGCTGGTTCATTTACAACTTTATGTTCAACATTCACTGCACCTTGGTTGTATGATGTTGAAACTGCAGCTACGACTACAAGTTCTGTTATTGAAGATTGTTGGTCATCAAATCCTTCGGGAACTACATCGTCATTCCGATGGAATGTTGATGGTAGCGGATCAACACCTTCATCATTAACAGGTCCTTCTGGTGCTTATAGCGGAAGTAATTATTTCTATACAGAAGCGTCTTCAGGAACTACCGGAGATGCAGCGGAATTAGTTACACCTAATGTTGATATCAGCGGATTGACTACTCCTGTAGTTCAATTTTATTATCACATGTACGGATCAACAATGGGAGATTTACATGTGGATGTTTATGATGGCACAACATGGACCAATGATGTTGATGTAATCGTTGGACAGCAACAAACTGACGGGGCAGATCCTTGGTTACAAAGAATAGTAAGTTTATCAGGTTATACTGGAGTGGTTCAGGTAAGATTCAGAGCAATCAGAGGAACTGATTATTATGGAGATATGTCTTTAGATGATATCGAGTTTACAGAAGCACCTTCTTGTTTTACACCAACTAACTTAGCGGCAAATAACGTTACTTTTAACTCAGTTTTGTTGTCATGGTCAGATTCTTCTGGAGGAGTTCAGAATGATTATGAATATGTAATTCAGCCAGCAGGAACAGGAACGCCAACAGCTGCCGGAACAGCAGTTACAGGTTTGTCGGTTACGGATTCTTCATTAACTCCGACTACTGATTACGAAGTGTATGTAAGAGCTGATTGTGGAGGAGGAGATTACAGTGGATGGGCAGGACCTATTACTTTTACAACAGGCTGTGCACCGGTTACAGCACCATGGTTATATGATGTAGAATCTGCAGCTACAACTACAAGTTCTGCTATAGATGATTGTTGGTCATCAAATCCTTCAGGAACTACATCATTATTCCGATGGAATGTTGATGGAAGTGGATCAACGCCTTCGTCGTTAACAGGGCCTTCAGGAGCTTATAGTGGGGTTAACTATTTTTATACTGAAGCTTCTTCCGGATCAACCGGTAGTGAGGCAGAATTATATACACCTTTAGTAGATATTAGTGCTTTAGTATCACCAGTAGTTCAATTCTATTATCACATGTACGGATCTACAATGGGAGATCTTCATGTTGATGTTTTCGACGGAACAACTTGGACAAATGATGTAGATGCTATCTTAGGTGAGCAACAAACATCGGATACTGATCCTTGGTTACTAAAAATAGTAAACTTATCAGGGTATACAGGGGTGATTCAGGTACGGTTCAGAGCTGTAAGAGGAACTGATTTTTATGGAGATATGTCTTTAGACGATATTGAGTTTACAGAAGCTCCGGCATGTTTCCCGCCTAGTAATTTTGCAGCATCTAATGTTACTGATTCCCAAGTACAATTAGATTGGACTGATCCTACAGGATTCCAGTATGATTTTGAATATGTAATCCAACCGGCAGGAACAGGTACTCCTACAGGAAACGGAACTCCGGTTGCGGACTTTTCAGTAGTGGACAATACACTATCTCCGGTTACAACTTATGAGGCTTATGTAAGAGCTGACTGTGGAGGAGGAAGTTATAGTTCATGGGTAGGACCAGTGACATTTACTACAGCTTGTGCCGTTTATTCTGTCCCTACGTTAGAAGATTTTACAACTTATGTTCCTGACTGTTGGGAAGAAGCAGATAACGGAGATTTAGTAGCTGGACCAGCTTCATTCGGTTCTAGTTCATGGTCTGCGGACGGTTTCGGAAATAATGGTACAACAGGTGCATTTAAGTACAATATTTATACAACAGGTGCAAATGATTGGGTGTTATCACCGCTTTATGATATCCCTACAACTGGCTATGAGTTGAAATTTGATGCAGCAGCAGCACAATATGCAAGTACTTCTGCACCAACAACAGCGTGGGAAGCAGATGACTATGTACAAGTATTAGTGTCTACCAGTACAGATAACTGGACAGTGTTGTATACTTATGATAATACAAATGTTCCGTCAAACACAGGTACGGTAAATATCATTGATTTGGATGCTTATGCCGGTATGGTCGTAAGATTTGCATATAGAGCGGTAGAAGGATCGTCAAACGGTTCTGCGGATATCGACTTCTCTATTGATAATTTTGAGATTAGATTGTCACCGGTTTTACCACCGGATTGTGCTACAAATGTAGTTGCTACACCTGATGCATCATGTGGTAATAATCCAACTGTTTTATCTTGGGATAGTGTTTCCGGTGCGAATGGTTATAAATTAACTATCGGAACTACTTCAGGAGGAAATGATGTTTTAGATAATGTAGACTTAGGTCTTGCAATTACATATGATTTCACAGGGTTGATTAACACAACATATTACTTTACAGTTACTCCTTATAATGACAACGGAGATGCTGTAGGATGTTCTGAAGTTACATTTACTACAACTGCAACAGGTTGTTACTGTGATTCTGTACCGACTTCTAATGATGATTTAGGAATTACGAATGTAACTATTAATTCAACAGGTTTTGGAACACCGGATGTTACATATTATGATCATACAGCGACATCTGTTGATTTAGAACAAAATGTAACGGCTTCTGTTTTAATTGATTTCGCAACAGGTTATACTTACGATACAAATATTTGGATCGATTTTAATGATGATTATAACTTTGATAACGTAACTGAAAAAGTATACACAGGAACAAGCACGTCTGCTAACCCTACCACACTTGATGCTTCATTTTATTTAGCACCTGGTGCAACATTGGGGCAACATAGAATGCGTATAGGAACAGCTGATTCCGGACAAGTACCACCTGATCCTTGTTTTTCAGGTTCTTATGGTGTAACTCTCGACTTTACAGTTAATATCATAGCTCAGTTAAGTGCAGAATCATTTGAATCAAATGGTTTCATGGCTTATCCTAACCCGGTAAAAGATGTGTTGAATTTGAAATATTCAACTGAAATTACTGACGTAAAAGTCGTTAATTTATTAGGTCAGGTCGTTATCAATAAAAATAATGTAGATTCAACAGATGTACAAATTGATATGAACGATTTAAGTGCAGGTACTTATATTGTAAATGTAACTGTTAATGATGCAGTTAAAACAATTAAAGTAGTTAAGCAGTAAATTCTTTTTAAAGATTTAAAATCTAAATACTAAGCTCCATCCGTAAGGATGGAGTTTTTTTATTTAATAAACTAATAATTGTTAAATAGATTATCTTTTTCTATTTTGTAGTAAAAAATTTACTTACTAAAAGTTAATATGTTTTAAAAAGTGATTTTAAAATATTTAAATATGTATTTTAGCGCACTTTATTAAAAAAATAACATAAATGAGAAAAATTACTTGTTTTTTAACAATTTTAACATTGCTTGTGACAGTTAATATGTTTTCACAAGCAGGCTGTGCAGGGGCGGTCTTATTGACACCCGGAACACAGCAATGTGGTAATACTTCTGAAGGAGGTGATACCAATAGCAGTAATCCTTGTTTAGGAAATTATGATGGAGGAGATGATTATTTGTTCTATTATGTGGCTTCTGAAACAGGAGAGACTCTTAGTTTTGTATTAACTGGTCATGATGATTGGACAGGTTTTGGACTGACAAGTGGTTGTCCGGAGTCTGGTACTGCTACCTGTATGGGATATGCAACTACATCAGGAACAGAAGATATTACTTTTGATTCAGATCCTCTTGTTGCCGGAGAAACGTATTATTTACAGATTTCTACTTGGCCTTCTCCGCAATCAACAGATTTTTGTTTAACGACAACTTTAATTCCGGCGCCAACATGTTTGGATCCTGAGAATTTTATGGCGTCTAATTTGACAACAACTTCTGTAGATCTTTCTTGGACGGCAAATCCAAGTACTCAGAATGATTTTGAATATGTGATTCAGGCAGCAGGAACCGGAGAGCCTACGGCTAATGGAGTGGCAGTTTCCGGAACATCAGTTTCTGAAACATCATTAAATGAAAATACTACTTATGAAGTTTATGTAAGAGCTAATTGTGGCGGAGGAGATTACAGTGCTTGGGTTGGTCCGATTACATTTACAACTTTGTGTTCAACATTTGTAGCACCGTGGTCTTATGACGTTGAAACTGCTGCGTCAACAACAAATTCTTCAATAGGAGATTGTTGGTCATCTAATCCTACAGGAGATTCTTCAGTATTCCGATGGGATATTGACGGTAGTGGATCAACACCTTCATTCTCAACAGGACCTACAGGTGCCTATAGCGGAAGTAAGTATTTCTATACGGAAGCTTCTTCAGGATCTACCGGAGATATAGCAGAATTATATACTCCTGATGTTGATATCAGTGGATTGACTACTCCTGTGGTACAATTCTATTATCATATGTATGGAGCAACTATGGGAGAGTTACATGTGGATGTTTTTGACGGTACAACTTGGACTAATGATGTAGATGTGATTATCGGACAACAACAAACTGATGGAGCAGATCCTTGGTTGCAAAGAATAGTAAGTTTATCGGGTTATACAGGGGTTGTTCAGGTAAGATTCAGAGGAATCAGAGGAACAGATTATTACGGCGATATGTCTTTAGATGATATTGAAATCACGGAAGCTCCTTCTTGTTATACACCTTTAGATTTAGCAGTAGGCAATATTACATACAATTCTGTTTATTTATCATGGACAGATCCTTCTGGAGTTCAGAATGATTTTGAATATGTGATCCAACCGGTAGGAACAGGAGTGCCAACAGGATCGGGAACAGCAGTTTCAGGTTTTTCAGTTACGGATTCTTCTTTAACACCGGCTACAGATTACGAAGTGTATGTAAGAGCTAATTGTGGTGGTGGAGATTATAGTGAATGGACTGATTCTGTTATTTTTACAACAAGTTGTGCACCTGCTTTAGCTCCGTGGTTGTATGATGTGGAATCAGCATCCACAACGACAAGTTCATCTATTGCAGATTGTTGGGTATCAAATCCGACAGGAACTTCGTCACTATTCCGATGGAATGTTGATGGTAGTGGATCAACACCTTCATCATTAACAGGGCCTTCAGGTGCTTATAGCGGAACCAACTATTTTTATACTGAAGCTACTTCAGGATTAGCAGGAGATGTAGCAGAGCTATATACTCCGTTTGTAGATGTTAGTGCTTTAACATCTCCGGCAGTACAGTTTTATTACCACATGTACGGATCAACAATGGGTGATTTGCATGTTGATATTTTCGACGGAACAACATGGACAAATGATCTAGAAGTTATTTCAGGAGAACAACAAACGGCTGAGACTGATCTTTGGGAGTTCAAGGCAGTAGATTTGTCAGGTTATACAGGAATAATCAGATTAAGATTCAGAGCTGTAAGAGGGACAGATTCTTATGGGGATATGGCTCTAGATAATATTGAGGTAACAGAAATGCCAACTTGTATTCCTCCGAGTAATTTCACAGTGTCAAATGTTTTAGCATCAGAAGCACAATTAAATTGGGTTGACCCTACAGGTTTCCAATATGATTTTGAATATGTTATTCAGCCACAGGGAACAGGAGTGCCTACCGGTAATGGTACAACTGTTTCAAGTAGTTTCACTGTAACAGATAATTCTTTAAATTCAAATACAGCTTATGAAGCGTATGTAAGAGCAGATTGTGGAGGAAGTTATAGTGTTTGGGTAGGTCCAATTAATTTTGACACACCTTGTAATCCTTATACAATTCCTTATTTTGAAGGCTTTGAATCAGGGTATGCAGATGCAACTACTGTTGCTGGTTGTTTGTATCAGGAATCATTGAGTGGATCAGGGGTATGGACGGCTAATACTTCAGCGACAAGTTATAATAGAACACCGAGAACCGGTTCTTGGAATGCATATCTAGGATATTCTAATGAAGATTGGTTATTTATTCCGGTTGAATTGATAGGTGGTACAAGTTATACAGTAGACTTGTATGCGCGTCAAGACGGTGCAAATGCTGCAAATGCAGATATAGCTATAAGCTACGGTCTTAATCCGGACGATGCTTCGATGACAAACGCGATAGTGGCAGCAACAGGAATCGTAAACGGAGACTATCAACAGATACAGGGTAATTTTACACCTTCAGCAGATGGTGTATATTATGTAGGAATAAAAGGAAACATCAATAGTGCTCCATGGTATATTTCATTGGATGATATTTCTATAGATCTAACTCCTGCCTGTCAACCACCTTTTAGTGTAGTTGTAAGTAATATTACCGATACTACTGCAGATTTTACTTGGGGTGCAACTACAGGAAATTACGAATATGTATTAGATAATAGTGCAACTGATCCTACAGGAGCAGGAACACCTATTTCAGGAGAAAGTTACAATGAAATATCTTTAACACCTGAAACAACTTATTATTTCCATGTCAGAACAGATTGTGGAAGTGATTGGGTAACAATCTCATTTACAACAACTGCAGTACCACCGGCTAATGACGAGTGTGATAATGCTGTAGCGTTGACTGTAAACGCTGATTATTCATGTGCAGTTGTTACTTCAGCTACAAATGAAGCAGCCACTGATTCAGGAATTGAACCAACATTTAGCGTGTCTGGTACACCTGATAATGATGTATGGTTCTCTTTTGTAGCAACCAGTACACAACATAGAATTACATTATCAAATATTGTTGCAGTAGTAGGAACTTCAATAGATATGGGAATGGCAGTTTTTGACGGAACAAGCGGATGTTCAGCATTATCTCTAATAGGTAGTAGTGATCCTAATACTTATGATGTAACAGGCTTAACGATCGGGAATACGTACCTTGTAGCAGTTTACGGTTGGAGCTCAACAAACACTGAGCAAACTACATTTGATATTTGTGTAGGAACACAGCCACCTGCACCGGCTAACGATAGTTGTTCTACAGCAATTGAAATAACATCATTACCTTATACAAATTCGCAAGATGCTTTAGGAGCAACTAATAATGCAGGAATGGTAACAGCTTGTGGAAGCGGAATGAATGATGGTGTTTGGTATACAGTAGTAGGGAATGGTAGTGATATAACTATTGAATTAACGAATATGAGTTATTGGGATGCCGAGATTGGAGTTTATACAGGTTCTTGCGGTACATTTACATGCGTAGGAAATGCTGATTCAAACAGTAGCGGAACAGGAGAAACTTATACAATTACCGGATCTACACTCGGAGAAACATATTATATAAACATTGGTCATTATAGTAGTTTTTCAGATTCTTCAGAAGGACAGTTTACTATCGATGTGACTTCTACATTATCTAACGCTACATTTGATAATGAAGCTCAGTTTGTAGCTTATCCAAATCCGGTAAATGATATTCTGAATTTAGAATATGAAGCTACTATTGATGAAGTAAGAGTACTTAATTTATTAGGTCAGGAAGTATTTGCTAAAAAGGTAAATGCTACATCTGCAAAAATAGATATGACTTCATTAAGTGCCGGAACTTATATTGTAAATGTTCAGGCAGGTGATTTGATCAAGACAATAAAAGTTATTAAACAATAAGGATGTTAATTGATTAACTCTTGAAAAACCCCGTCTTTTTAAAGACGGGGTTTTTATTTTATATGAATATATATTTGGGCGGTATGGTAGATCTTAAAAGGTTGTAATAATGTTATTTTTTTCTTTTTAAGTTAAAAATAGTCTATTTTTTATTTTTTTGTTATTTTATTTATAAATTGCGTAAAAAAAATAATAATAAAATAACAATACGTATGATTAAAAAAATTACCCTTCTTTTAGTTCTGTTCCTATCGGGTATATCCCTTCAGGCTCAATATTCATTTGGGACAATAGCAGGACCTATAGTAGTACAGGAAGGTTCTCCTGTGACTTTGAACATTAATGATGCTGCAAATAGTGCCGGAGTTCCAACGTCCGCAACAGGATCATATTCTTCTTTTCAGGTAACGCTAGATTGGTCAGAAGTGAGTGGTTTTCCTTATTCGGAAGAAGCTCAGTTAACTGCTACAACAGCAGCCGGATCTGTTTTTTTTGCAACAGCAACTTCAGGTGGAGCAAGTAGTAATTCAAGCACGACTTTAACTTTTGAAGGTACTTTTTTCGGTCCTTATGATCCTAGTGTAGACGGAACTTTGGATCTAGAGTTCAATCAGACTTATTCCGGGTCGTCGGCTAATTGGGCTAATATTTTAGTTACGATTTATGAATCACCGACTTGTATTGATCCGAATACTTTTGCGGCAACTATAATTTCATCGACTTCTGTTCAGTTGGATTGGAATGATCCTACCGGATTTCAAAATGATTTTGAATATGTGATTCAGGCTGAGGGAACCGGAACGCCTACAGGTAGCGGAACACCTGTGTCAGGTTTTTCAGTAACAGACAATAGCTTAACCCCTAATACCGCTTATGAGGCTTATGTAAGAGCCGATTGCGGTGGTGGAGATTATAGTTCTTGGGTTGGACCAATTACATTTACAACTCCGACAGAAATAGTTTGTGGTACGCCATCGAATATAGTTTATTGTTATGATGATAATGATACAACAACATGGTCATTTATTTCTAGTGACGGAAGTCCGCTAAGAATTACATTCAACGGAGGAGATATCGAATCTTGTTGTGATGATATTTTAATTTATCAAGGTAGTGATAACACAGGAACATTATTGTACCAAGGGAATAACGGAGGAGATTTAACAGGCTTAACTTTTGATAGTGCTTCCGGTTTAATTTATGTAGAAATCGATTCAGACGGTTCGGTTAGTTGTGTAGATGGCTCGTTCACTACTCAGTGGGATTTTACAGTGATTTGTGCTACTTGTGTTAGTCCGAACTCTTTTACTGCGACAGCTCTTTCACCGACTTCGGCTCAGTTGGATTGGAATGACCCTACCGGATTTCAGAATGATTTTGAATATGTGATTCAACCACAGGGAACCGGAATACCGACAGCTAATGGTACAGCTGTGTCAAGTTTTTCAGTAACAGATAATAGTTTGACTTCTAATACAGCTTATGAAGCTTATGTAAGAGCCGATTGTGGTTCAGGAAATTATAGTTCATGGGTAGGGCCTGTGACTTTCAGAACACCGGCGCAAATAATTTGTGGTACGCCATTGAATACTGTTTACTGTTATGATAATAATGATACAACAACATGGGTGTTTATTTCTGACGACGGAAGCCCGTTAAGAATTACATTTAACGGAGGAGATATCGAATCTTGTTGTGATGATATTTTAATTTATGATGGTACTGACAATACAGGAGCACTACTATACCAAGGAAATAACGGAGGGGATCTAACGGGATTGACTTTTGATAGTACTTCTGATGCTATTTATGTAGAGATCGATTCGGATGGTTCGGTTAGCTGCGGAGATGCTTCGTTCTCTACACAGTGGGACTTTACTGTAACTTGTGCTACTTGTGTTAATCCTACGGCTATATTTGCTGTTATTCCGGATTGTAATAATACACAATTCTCAGTTGATGTAGATTTAACCGATTTAGGAACGGCTACTTCAGTTTCTATTACTGATGGTACAACGACTTTGACAGCTATTTCAGCAACAGGAGTTCAGACTTTCGGTCCTTATGCTGAAGGAGCATCGCTATCGTTCTTAATTACAAATGAACAAGACGGGTCATGTACGTTGTCTTCAGGGACAATAACATATACTTGTCCGCCAGCTAATGATGAATGTGCAAATGCTACGGTATTAACGCCGGGAGGTGTTTTTGCTGATAATGCAGTAATCGGATATAATACAGCGGCAACAGACTCAGGAGAAACAGCACCGGGATGTGCTCTTTATCTCGGAGGAGATGTTTGGTATACTGTTACAGTTCCGGCTTCAGGAAGTATAACAATAGAAACCAATAACGATTCGGCAAACGGAAGTTCGGTAACAGATACAGGAATGGCTGTTTATAGTGGCTCTTGCGGATCACTAACTTTGATTGAATGTGATGATGATGATAGTGCAGACGGAAACTTTTCTTTAGTTGCATTAACAGGTCAAACTCCGGGAGAAGTATTGTATGTAAGTGTTTGGGAATATGCTAATGATACAGAAGGATCTTTTCAGGTTTCGGCGTATGACGCATCTTTAAGTGCAGCATCGTTCGGTAATAATACATTTAAAGCTTATCCTAACCCAGTAAAAGATATTTTAAATTTAGAGTATTCGTCTGATATTACAGCAGTACGTGTTATGAATCTTTTAGGGCAAGAAGTTCTGGTTCAAAAAGCTAATGCGGCTTCAACTCAGGTAGATATGACATCCTTAGCTGCCGGTACTTACATTGTAAGTGTTCAGGTAGGAGATAACACAAATACTTTAAAAGTAGTGAAACAATAACTTTAATAAAACACTAATTTAAAAGCTCCGATACTTTCGGGGCTTTTTTTATTTCCAGATATCTTATATTTGTTAAAAAAACGGAATGCACTTTTCTTTTATAATTCCGGTTTATAACCGTCCGGATGAAATAGATGAACTTTTGGAAAGTTTATCAAAGCTTGATTATAATAAGCCCTTTGAAGTTGTTGTGGTAGAAGATGGCTCAAAGATTGATTGCAGATCGGTCATAGAGAAATACAAAGGGAAGCTAAACGTCAGCTATTTTTATAAAGACAATTCAGGACCCGGAGATTCCAGGAATTTCGGGATGCAAAAGGCACAAGGTGATTACTATATTATCCTTGATTCAGATTGTATTATTCCTGAACAATACCTAAAGAAAGTAGAAGAGTATTTAAATGTAGAATATGTAGACTGTTTCGGAGGTCCGGATGCAGCTTTGGATACCTTTTCTGACGTACAAAAAGCTATTAATTTTTCCATGACTTCTTTTTTGACAACAGGAGGGATACGGGGAGGAAGTGAAAAAATAGGGAAGTTTCAACCCAGAAGTTTCAATATGGGACTTTCTGCTAAAGCTTTTCAGGCTTCCAAAGGATTTGGGAACATACACCCAGGAGAAGATCCGGATTTGTCAATTCGTCTTTGGAAACTCGGCTATAAAACCCGATTGATTTCAGAAGCCTATGTATTTCATAAAAGACGTATTGACTGGAATAAATTTTTTATTCAGGTGAATAAATTCGGAAAAGCCCGTCCCATCTTAAATTTCTGGTATCCGGAATATAAAAAACTGACTTTCTGGTTTCCTACACTTTTTTTGTTTGGCTTCATTGTGTCAATTCTTTTAACCGTTTTCGGAGTGTATATAGGTATTGAAGTTTACCTGTTTTACATTATAGTACTTTTTTTTTCTTCTTTATTTGTAACCAAAAGCATAAAAATTGCTACATATAGTATAATAGCTGTAATAATACAGTTCTATGGATATGGGATAGGTTTTTTTAAATCTTTTTGGAATATAAACGTTTTGAAGAGAGCACCGGAGGAAGCGCATCCGGAATTGTTTTTTTAAAAGATAAAGAAATGACAAAAATAATCGGTTTAACAGGAGGAATAGGTAGCGGTAAAACAACGGTAGCTCGTTATATTGCTCAAAAAGGGATTCCTGTTTATGTTTCCGATTCAGAAGCTAAAAAAATAGCTGAGTTACCGGAGACGGTTTCAGAAATAATACAATTTTTCGGAAAAGAGATTTTAAATACTGAAGGACAGATAGATCGTAAAAAACTGGGAAATATAGTATTTAATGATTCGGAAAAGTTAGAAAAGCTTAATCAGATTATACATCCTAAAGTTAAACAGCATTTCTCCGATTGGTTGCAAGAACATAAAGAGCAGCCTTTTGTAGTGAAAGAAGTGGCGATATTATTTGAGACCGGAGGTCATAAAGATTGTGATTATGTTATTCTGGTGACAGCTCCGACAGAATTGCGAGTGGAACGAACAATGGCTAGGGATGGTCTGACAAGACAACAAGTTTTGGACAGGATTCAGAACCAAATGTCGGATGAAGATAAAGCTAAAATGAGTGATTTTGTAATTCAGAATATTGAATTGCAGGACACTTTAAAAAAAATTGATAATATTTTCTTAAAAATAAGAAAATCGTAAAAAAGCATCTTTTTGTTAATCTTTGGTTAATGTTTTTTAACAAGAAATGTTAAAAAGTTAAATTTGTATTGATGAATAAGACAAGGTTTAGGTTGCTGGCTCTTTTGATGAGTTTATCCTTAATAGGAATCATTACGGTTCAGCTTTATTGGATAAATACATCATTGAGGATCAATGATGAACAATTTAAGTATCAGGTACAACAAGTAGTAAGTCACGTGGCAGAAAATGTAAATTCACGTGAATTAAAAAACTTTATAACTGAATACAATAAAATTAAAGACAGCATTGGTAAAGAACCGGAAACTAATGTATTAAAAGAAATTCTCTTTTATGAGAAAGATATTAAAACCAATGAAACTATAATTTACACCAGTACATTAGTATCTGAAAATTATGGAATTAACGGTTCGTTCTTTGATAAAAATGCAGATTCGTTATGGGTAAAGAATATTGTTTCTAACCGAAAAACAGAAGTCTATAACGGAGATGTTTTTGATAATAATCACAGACAACTGAATAAAACCCCGGATATAACGATACGGAAATCAGGTTCACTGTCTAGTCTGGATAAAGCTAATTTTGAGTTGGCGATGAAAGATATTGTTTCTGCAAGACCGATCCAGTCCCGAATAAGTGCTGAAGAATTACATCATTTATTAAAAACGGAACTAGATAATTACGGAATTAAAACACCGTTTGAATTCGGGATTTACAGTAATGGCTTGGCAACAAAAGTTCGTTCAGAGAGTTTTAAATATGATAAGAATAAAACGTACGGCATACCGATCTTTAAAGACGGAGACGGAAAAGTAAATTACCAGTTACTGGTTTCCTTTCCGCAAAAAAGTAAATTCGTTTTTTCTAAAATATTTGGTCTAACGTTACTTTCACTTTTGTTTACTTTGGTTATAGTGTTGACCTATATGAGTGCGTTGAAGCAATTGATTAAACAAAAACAGATCTCAGAGATTAAGACTGATTTTATCAATAACATGACGCATGAGTTTAAAACGCCTATTGCAACGATCAACTTAGCTTTAGACGCAATTAAGAATCCTAAAATTATTGAGGATAAGGATAAGGTTCAGCGTTATCTTCAGATGATTAAAGATGAGAACAAACGAATGCATGCTCAGGTTGAAAACGTATTGCGAATTTCGAAATTAGAGAAAAACGAATTGGATATCAATAAAGAGCCGACAGATGTAATGGAAGTTCTGGAGAATGCTATAGAACACGTTAGTTTATTGATTGAAGATCGGGATGGAACAATTACCAAGCATTTAGAGGCTACAAGAACAACCATATTATTAAACGAATCGCATTTTACAAATGTTTTGGTGAACATTTTGGACAATGCCATCAAATATTCGCCGAATGCTCCTGTGATTGATGTATATACAGAAAATATCAAAGACTATATACTCATCAAGATTCAGGATCAGGGAGCAGGAATGAGTAAAGTAGCCCAAAAAAGAGTGTTTGAAAAATTTTATAGAGAACACACGGGCGATTTGCATAATGTAAAAGGTCATGGACTGGGCTTAGCTTATGTGAAACAAATAGTAGAAGACCATAACGGTCAGATCTATGTAGAAAGTGAAAAAGGAAAAGGAAGTACATTTATAATTAAAATGCCATTAATAAATTAAGACACAACAAATATGGAAGCTAGAAAAATTTTATTAGTTGAAGATGACCCCAACTTTGGTGCAGTATTAAAAGACTATTTAGTAATCAATGATTTTGAGGTAACATTGGCTAAAAATGGTATGGAAGGTTTTGAAAAATTTAAAAAAGATAATTTCGATTTATGTATTCTTGATGTAATGATGCCGTATAAGGATGGTTATACCTTGGCTCGTGAGATCAGAGAGAAGAATCAGGAAATCCCTATCATATTTTTAACGGCTAAAACATTAAAAGAAGATGTTTTAAAAGGTTACAAAGTAGGTGCTGATGATTATTTGAACAAGCCTTTTGATTCCGAAGTGTTGTTGATGAAGATCAAAGCAATTGTGCAACGCAAAGCTTCAGAAACGAAGCCGGACAATACACGATTTGAATTTCAGATCGGAAGATTTCATTTGAACTCTAAATTGCGTTTTCTTTCTTTCCAGAACGAGGAGCCGATTAAGCTTTCTCCGAAAGAATGTGAATTGTTGAAAATGTTAGCACTTCATGAAAATGATTTGATGCCTAGAGAATTAGCATTGACTAAAATTTGGAGAGACGACAACTATTTTACATCTCGTAGTATGGATGTTTATATTGCTAAATTGAGAAAATACCTGAAACGCGATGAAAATGTGGAAATTTTGAACATTCACGGAGAAGGATTCCGTTTGGTAGTTAAAAAGTAAATAAATAGATCATAAATCATAAAAAAAGCTACTCTAATAGAGTAGCTTTTAGCTTTTTAGTTATATATCTTTCTTATAAGTCCGCCTTCTTTTATGGATTCTCGGATTGAAATTTTTCCATAAATTATGCATGGCGTGATTTTCTTCCAATTCGGGAGTTCGTACACAAGTGCGAATGTTTTTAGCTTTAAAAACTTTGTAATATTCTTCAAAAATAACAGCTGTAACCCCTTTTTTCTGATATTCCGGTAAAACACCGATAAGATAAAACACCGCTTCTTTAGAATGCTTTTTGGCTTGCAGTAAATGCCACCAGCCAAAAGGAAATAATTTGCCCTTTGCTTTTTGAAGAGCCTCAGCAAAACCGGGCATAACGATAGTAAAAGCAATCATGTTGTTATGTTCATCCATAATAAACTTAATATATTCCGGATTGATAAAACTGATATGCTTTCTTTTGACATACTCAATCTGTTGCGGTGTAATGGTAACATAAGATTGCAGTTTTTCGTAAGTCGTGTTGAAAACAGCAAACATTTCATCAACATAAGGTATAATATCGGCAGAATTGTCAAAATTCATTACCTTAAGCTTGTAACGTTCTTTTATCATTTTGCTGGCTCTCATAAATCCTTTCGGATCTACATCAAGCATGGAGAAAATACTTTCAATGTATTCTTTTTCTTTGTCCATTCCCAATTTTTCGAAATGCTCTACATAATAAGGTAAACTATACCAGGAGATCATAGTACTGATTTCGTTGAACCCTTCTGACAAGACCCCGACTTTATCAAGATTAGAAAAGCCTAACGGACCTTCTATATGATCCATTCCTTTTTCTTTACCGAATTCGGCAACTTTATCTAAAAGTGCTTTCGTTACGTCAAGATCATCAATGACATCAAACCAACCGAAACGAGTTTTCTTCTTGCCTAATTCATTGACTTCATCCCAATTGACGATAGCGGCAACCTTTCCGACAATTTTATTGTTCTTGTAGGCTAAAAAGAGCTTTAAATCACAATTCTCCAGATTGGGATTCTTTTCTTTGTCAAAAGTTTCCATCTCCTCAGAGATCAAAGGCGGAACCCAATAAGGATTATCTTTGAAAAGCTCAAAAGAGAATAAGATAAAATCTTTTAACTCTTTTTTATTTGTAACTTCTTTGATTGTAACCATACGTTATTCTTCTATCTCAACTGCGTCTTTGCGTTTTTTCTTTTCTTTATCGGCTTTTTTCTTCATCTTTTTGTCCATCTTACTACCGTTGTCTTCTTCCAGTTTCACATCCTCATGTTTCTCGGCAAAGCGCCATGAAAAACCGATGCCGGCAAAGAACAGGGAAGGAGTACTTTTGATATTCTTACCGATAGAAGCGTCTAACTGCATGTTCTTATCAAACAAATAGGCAGCACCTATTCTGAAAACACCATCGGAATAATAATCACCACTATAGCCTTGGTTTTCAATGAAACCGGACCATTTAGCGTTAAAACCTCTGGTTAAGGTTAAAATATAATTAAGGCTTTTAAAATCAGAGGTGAATTTGTCATACGTAATGTTAGTAACCAAAACCCAGTGACGACCAAAATGGTTTTGAGCAATGGCAGTGATCTTAGGGCTTATTGACGGTTCTTCAATGTATGAAGGAGCGTAATTGAACGGTGTATCACCCAGAGCGAAATTGGCTCCGGCATATACGGCTACAGCCGGAATGAATTGTCTCCATTTAAAACGGTGATTAGCTTTCCAACTGTAAATATTTTCTTTTTCAACATAATTTTTAAACGGGTCGTAAACTAAATATTTTGCACCTAATGTCAATTGTTTGAAACCACTTCTGTTTTCCTCTAAAAAGGTAGACGTGTATTTATCTGTTTGGTACTGTATATCAGCAACTACTTCTAATTCTTCTTTCCAGACGCCATAGCGCAATTGCAACTCACCTATAATACCGTTGGCATCATATTTTAATTTGTCATGATTTTCAGTTTTATACATTAAACCGGTTTCAGCTTGTATAACTTTTTTACCTACTGAATATGCCATCATAGAACGTCCCGGGCGGTTAGAATTGATTTCGTCTGTGAATTGAGCAAATAAGAACGGACTGCTTAATAAAAAGAAAATCAAAAAAATAGAAATACGCTTCATTAGAGAAATTTTTTATTTCCAAAAATAGCACTTTTATCATAATTTTAAGAAACAATTCAGCTAAAATAAACACTTATGTAGTATATTTGAATTTTAAAAAAATACGAAAATGGAATTGGCTTCGTTTACAGGATTTATAAGAGTATTGTTTTATATTATTTTGTTCTACTATCTGTTCCGCTTTTTGGCTCGGATTTTTGCTCCTATAGTAATGCAAAAAGCTGTTGACAAAGTACAGGAAAGAATGCAGGATCAAATGAAACAACAAAACTATCAAAATTACAACAATCAGAATACTACTAAGAAAGATATGCCTAAAGAAAAAGAAAAGATTGGTGAGTATATTGATTATGAAGAGATTGAATAATTATTAATTCGCACAAATTACCCTGAAAAGGATATTGCTTCTACAATATCCTTTTTTTATTTACCTTAGCGTCCTGATTATTACTTAAAGTACTACAACTGATAGATTAATAACTCTAAAAACAAATAGATGAAAAATATAAAATCGTATGTGCCGCATGCTTTAGCTGTATTAGGCTTTGTTATTGTTGCTCTGATCTATTTTTATCCGGTTATGCAAAATAAAGTGATTTTTCAATCGGATATTGCGCAATATACCGGAATGGCAAAGGAACAAAACGATTTTAGACAAGAAAAACAACAAGAACCGTATTGGACGAATAGCGCTTTCGGAGGGATGCCAACCTATCAGTTAGGGGCAAATTATCCACATAATTATGTAAAAAAAATAGATAGCCTATTACGATTTTTACCGCGTCCGGCTGATTATTTGTTCCTTTATTTTATAGGGTTTTATATTCTCTTAATGGTGTTAAAAGTAGATCCGTTAAAAGCGTTCTTCGGAGCCTTAGCATTTGGTTTTTCTACTTATTTGATTATTATATTAGGGGTCGGGCACAATGCTAAAGCACATGCTATTGCTTATATGCCTATGGTTTTAGCTGGAGTTTTACTGGTTTTTCAAAAGCGATATTGGTTAGGGGGAATTTTAACTATGATCGCGGCTGCCTTGGAAATACAAGCCAATCACCCGCAAATGACATATTATTTACTGATTCTGTTATTGGTTGTAGGTATTTTTTATGTTATCCGATTCATTAAAGAAAAAGCATTTGTCGATCTGGCTAAGGTTGCGGGTGTTTTTGCAGTGACCGGGATTTTGGCTATCGGAGCTAATGCAACCGGATTAATGGCTACTTCTGAATATGCTAAATTTTCAACCAGAAGCAATAGTGAATTAACCTATGAAGCTGATGGCTCAAGAAAAGAGAATACAAATGCAATGAGCTATGATTATATTACGCAATATAGTTATGGTAAGGCTGAAAGTTTAAATTTAATTGCGCCGCGTTTATTTGGCGGGTCAAATCACGAAGATCTGGGAGTTGATTCGGAAATGTATCGTTTTGTTACCTCTCAGGGAGTTCCGCCTTACGAAGCAATGCAATTGGTAAAACAAATGCCGACCTATTGGGGTGACCAACCTATAGTGGCTGCCCCGGCTTATATCGGAATTGTAGTGTTTTTCTTTTTTGTATTGGCTATGTTTTTGCCGCAAAACCGAAAGATAAAATATATCCTGTTTACAGGAGCTTTGGTATCGTTATTCCTGTCGTGGGGTAAAAACTTTGCCTTATTGACCGATTTTTTCATCAATTATGTACCCATGTATAATAAGTTCCGTGCCGTTTCTTCTATTCAGGTGGTATTGGAGTTGTGTATACCGGCATTAGCTGTTTTAGGGTTTTATGAATTTTTTAAACTGGAAGACAAAAAACAGCAATGGGATTTTTTATGGAAATCTACGGCAGTTACATTTGGTCTTTTGGTAATGTTATTTGTTTTCAAAGGGGCTTTTGATTTTGCAGGAGGTAGCGATGCTTATTACAATGAGGCTTACGGACCGGAGTTCATGCGTGTTCTGAGAGAAGACAGAGCTTCTTTATATACTCAGGATGTATTGCGTTCTATGGGCTTTGTTATAGCTGTTTTTGTGATTCTGTTTTTGGTAACCAAAGAAACACTAAAATCCGTAACAGCAGTAATTTTAGTCGGAGTTTTAATGGTCGGTGACTTGTTTTTTATTGACAAGAATTATGTAAATAAAGAGAATTTTGTTTCTAAAAGAGAAATGGAGCAGCCTTTTCAACCTACACAAGCTGATAAACAAATTTTACAAGATACTTCTCAATACCGTGTTTTTGATTTTGCCGGTAATATGAATAGTGCCCGGGCGTCGTATTTTCATCATTCAATAGGAGGGTATCATGCGGCTAAACCTAGAAGAATGCAACAGTTGTTTGATTATCAGATCGCTAAAAATAATGTGAGAACATTGAATATGCTAAATGTTAAATATGTAATTCAGACAGATGAAGAAGGACAGCCTATAGCCTTGGAAAATCCGTCGGCAAACGGAAATGCATGGTTTGTTGAGAAAGTACAGATCGTCAATTCGGCAGACGAGGAGATGAAAGCATTAGATGATTTAGATACTAAAAAAGTAGCGATTTATAATCCGGATTCTACTATAAAGATGAAAGCTAATTTTAATACTCTCGGGAAAGATTCTTTAGCAGCCGTTCAATTAGTAAAATACGAACCGAATTATTTAAAGTATACGTCAAATAATAGTAAAGACGGTTTTGCGGTTTTTTCGGAGATGTATTATAAAAACGGGTGGAAAGCGACCATTGACGGTGAAGAAACGCCGATTTACAATGTCGATTATGTTTTAAGAGGTTTGTATGTCCCTGCCGGAAAACACACTATTGAGTTTAGATTTGAACCACAAGTAGTAAAAACAGGAAGTACAATTGCTTTATTCAGTTCAATTGCGATGATCTTGGTTGTTGCCGGTGGAATTTATGTGGAACGCAAAAAGAAAATACAAGCTTAATTGTTTTGAATAAACCGACAAAAAAAGTACTCATTGTATCGTATTATTGGCCACCTGCCGGAGGTCCGGGAGTACAACGTTGGTTGAAATTTGTGAAATATTTGCCCGACTTTGCTGTTGAACCACATGTTTATGTTCCTGAAAACCCTACATATCCTCTGGTCGATGAAAAGTTAGTTGCCGAAGTTTCTGAAAAAGCAATTATTCTGAAGCAACCTATTATAGAGCCGTATGGTTTGGCAGCTTTTTTATCCAAAAAGAATACTAAAAAGATAAGTTCAGGGATTATAACTCATAAAAAGAAGCAATCTTTTGTAGAAAGAGCCATGCTTTGGGTGCGAGGCAATCTTTTTATTCCGGATGCCCGCGTGTTGTGGGTGAAGCCTTCTGTACAATTTTTAAAAAAATATCTGATTGAAAATCAAATAACTACAGTGATTACTACAGGGCCACCACACAGTTTGCATTTAATCGGATTAGAGCTTAAGAAAGATTTGAACGTACACTGGATAACTGATTTTAGAGATCCCTGGACAACAATTGGCTATCACAAAGAATTAAAGTTGAGTCATCGTGCGGCTCAGAAACATAAAAAACTGGAAAAAGAGGTACTTAAATCCTGCGATAGGGTAATAGTAACTTCTCCAACGACAAAGAAAGAATTTAAAAACCTGACCGATCGACCGATCTCAGTTATAACTAACGGATATGACGTAGAGAATATCAAGTCGAAACCGATGGATGAAAAATTTACGGTAGCGCATATCGGTTCTTTATTGTCAGAGAGGAATCCGAAAGTTTTATGGGAAGCATTAAGTGAATTGATAGAAGAGAACACTGCTTTTGCGGAAGCATTTCAGTTAAAGCTTATCGGAGCGGTAAGTAGTGAAGTATTGGACAGCTTAAAAGAAGAAGGTTTAGAGGCTTATTGTAATCTTTTAGGGTATATGTCTCATGAAGAAGCTTTACAGGAACAGCGATGTTCTCAGGTATTGTTGCTTATAGAGATCAATTCGCAGGATACTGCTTGTATCATTCCCGGAAAATTATTTGAATATATGGTTTCAGACCGGCCAATTATAGCTTTAGGTCCTGAAAATGCTGATTTTTCACAAATAGTAACTGCTACAAATACCGGAAAGTTTTTTACGTATAAGGATAAAGAAGCGGTTAAAGAATATGTTTTGCAACTTTTTGAAAACTATAGACAAGGAAGTTTAAAGGTGTATCCTGTGGGGTTACAACAGTATAGCCGAAAAGCATTGACTCAGAGTTTAGTTTCTTTATTACCGGAATGAAACAGTCAGTATGAATAAAAAAATCCTGCTTTGCTAATATCGCTCCGCAGGACTTTTTACAAACTAACCAACCAAAAACTATTTATTTTTATTTTCTTGTTTTATTCTCTTGAGTTTCTTTCTTAATTTCTGAAATATCCGTTTCACTCATTTTGGCTTTTGAGCCGTCTTTTCTATAATAATAGAAATCATTGTCGTTATTGTAACCGTAGTCGTTGTCTTCATAATGATAAACAGTTGTTGTGTCATAATGATTATTCGTCGTTGGGGTGTAAGCATAATGTTGGCTGTAAGCGTTTACGAACCCTCTTATGTCTATGATACGTCCTCTACGGTCATAAATAATGCGTAAATTTCCGACTTGTTTTAAAGCAAAACTGTTATAGCTCATATAAACAGATCCAATGCGTTTAACACGTCCCAATGCATCATAGTTTATAAAAACGTTACCCACACGTCTTACCCGTCCCATATTATCATGTTGTACCAAAACACCACGAGGACTATTAGTATTGTAATATCCGTGATAAGTGCGCGGAGCACCGTAAGTACTATTTCTTGGCTGAACTGTATTTGATCTTACGGTATTAAAATCAAAATCTCCGTTAGGAAAAACTAAGAACTCAACTCCTCTTTCCGTGAAAGCAATTGGCTCTGCATATCGATAATCGATAGGAGGAAAGTTATTGTGATTTACACCGTCAGAAACCTTTTCCGTTGATGCTTTTACTATTCCGGTTCCTAAAAGAACAAACGTTGCTAATGCTAAAGTAATTTTTTTCATAACACATCATTTTAAGGTTGAACATTTTTTTGTTTTTAAAACATATCGTTTGGTAATAGATATCCAATTAGCGTGCCAAAAAAATAATCGATGGGTTATAAAAAGAAAAAGAGAGCACTCAGGCTCTCTTTATAAAAATAAGATTTTTTTCTTATTCTATTCCAAAATATTCATTCATTCTATGTTGAAGTAATTGTTGGTCTTGTAGGGTTTCAAAACCGAAAGTAGCAATCATCCAGATAACAAAAAGAAGGTAAATAACGCTAAGGATAATTCCGATAATGGCTAAAACTTTACCTACTTTAAGGTTATTGTAATTGGTATAAAGTTCCGGTGATTGTTTATAAAGAGCAGTGTCTTTTTTAGCTAAAATAAGCGCTACGATCCCTGAAATAAGACCTAAGATTCCATAACAGCAACATCCCAAAATGGAGACAATTCCTAAAATTAAAACAGGGGTTGCATTGGGTAATTTTTGATTTTCCATAAGAAAAAGTATTTAATTTTTGATTAGTATACCATTTTATAAAAGTAAGAAACTACCATTATAATTAAATTTACAATGGCCAGACTAATGACTATTTTAGTGTAGTTTCTACTCTTGTCAATTACATGTAAAAAGATAAACATGAAGAGTAAGATGAGTGTGTAAATTGCAGGGTACATTTTAAAAGCTGCTACAAAATCGCCCTGTAAAAGTAAGGCGAGTGAACGTTGGGTTCCGCATCCTAAACATTCCACACCGAAGAGTTTTTTGCTCATGCAGGGAATCATGTATTTTTCCATTTTTCTGTAGTTTAAAACTGCATTTTTGTAATTAAAAGTAAATATAAAAAATCTTTCTTTCATAGTTTATTATATTTGAAAAAAATACAGTTTTTATGAAAAAAATAGTGTTGACAATCTTGTTTTTCGGAGCAGGTTTTTTAGCCATTTGGGAACAGTCAAAACCCCAACCCAATCCGTTTTTAATGATAGGGGCAATGGCAATTTTTATGATAGGCTTGTATCAAATAATGAAAAAAATACCGAATAAAAAAGAAGACGATGAATAAAGAAATGATAAAAGTAGGGGACAAAGTTGCTGTTTTAGATGAGCCGATTGAAGGAGTGGTTTTAAAAATAGAAAAGCAAGAAATTACGATCAAAACTTCTGACGATTTAATGATGACATTTTTTGTCAACGAGGTGGTTAATATTAATGAAATGAATAATTTAACTGATTTATTCGGAAGTAAAAGTTTAAATGATGTTTTGAATGATAAAAGAGAGCCTAAAAAGCGTAGTTTCACCAAAGAAAAGAAGTCTAAAAAGGATGAATATGTTGTAGAAGTTGATCTGCATATAGAGAAATTGGTGCCCTCAAGTAAAGGGTTGACAAACTTTGATATGCTGAATATCCAAATGGAAACGGTTAAGCGTCAATTAGAGTTTGCTATTAAAAATCGCATTCCGAAATTAGTGTTCATTCACGGCGTTGGTGAAGGTGTTTTGAAATCGGAAATAGAATATTTCCTGTCTCGATATGATAACGTGAGTTTCCAAGAAGCAAATTTCAGAAAGTATGGTTTGGGAGCAACGGAAGTTTATATTAAGCAGAGTTTGGGATAAAGAAAAAGGGAAGCCAACGGGCTCCCCTTTTGTGTTTTTTTAGGACCTATATAATTTAATTGTCTACTTCATAATTTCCGAAAATATAGGTTTCGAAATTGAATGTTTCATCGCCACTTGAAAAGCTTACATTTTGAAAAGTGATATTGTGAGTTAAACCGATTATGGTTGTGTTATCTGTGTCATAAATATAATTGGAGATGATGATAATTTTTCCGCCGGAAGCATTCCATTCTTTTGAAACTATAGGAGAAGCCGGAGGAATATCCCCGCAAAAAGAAGATGAAGTTACAGTTCCAGAATATTTTCTGTAGATGATCTGATTGGTAGTGCTTACATTTAATTCAACAGGCGTGTCTTCAGGAGTAGCATCCGTTGGTAAACTGCTTTCCGGAATATCTAAAAGTAAAGCTTCACTATCATTGATTTTAAAAAGCAAATTAGTGTCAGAGCATTTTTGGATAGATTGGCTGTCAAAATTAAAAGATTGTAATGTGATATCACCATCATCACATGAATGTAGTGAAAAAGTAAGAAGTACTAAGCCTATGATTTTTTTCATCGTTTTGCTGATTTTAGTTAGCACAAAAATAAGTTTAATATTCAATTTTCCGTTAGTGTGGAATTAGTTTTTTAACTTTGGTAATAAATATTTGCTCAGTGAAGTTACATTTTTTTATCCTGATATTCTTTTTTCAGCATTTCCTATTTAGTCAGGAAACATTACCGTTTGTAGAAAACTTTTCCAAACAAGATTACAATGGAGATAATCAGGTTTGGAGTGTTTCGCAGGGTGATGATAATGCGTTGTATTTTGCGAATAATAGTTTTTTGATCCGTTATGACGGAGTTAAATGGGAGAAATATACATTACCTAATAAGACGATCATTCGATCGGTTTTAGCTTTTCAGGGAAAAGTATTTACCGGCTCTTATAATGAATTCGGTTTTTGGGTAAGAGAGAATGGGGTGATGAAATATACATCACTTTCGGCTGATAAAGATTTTTTTGAGGGAAACACGCGTAGTGAAGAGGTTTGGAAAATATTTTCCCTGAATAAAAAGATTTATTTTCAGACATTCAATGAACTTTACATTTATGATAGTGAAAAAATAGTAAAGAAAAATTTTCCGTATCAGATATCCTATTGCTTTGTAGTTAGGGATCGTTTGTTTGCAGCAACCGTTCATAAAGGGATCTATGAATTTCTGGGAGGAGAATTTGATAAAGTAGCCGGACTGGAACCAATTGAAGATAATATTATTTACGGTATAGATGCTTATAAGAATCAAAATTTCTTTTTTACTCAAAAGAACGGTGTTTTTGTGCAAAACGTCAATGAAGAACTGCTGGCTTGGAACCACCCGATCAATGAGAAGTTAAAAACGCAGATTATTATTACGGCTAAAGTCTTTAAGGATAAAGTTTTGATCGGTACAGCTTTCAATGGTATTTATGTAGTTAATTTAACATCAAATGAATATTTTAACATCAATCGGTCTAATTCCCTTCGCAATAATTCAGTTTTAAGTATCAGCGTCGACAAAGAACAAGATGTTTGGTTGGGGCTGGATAACGGAATTTCGCATATTATTCTAAATTCTCCTTATCAGATTTTTTCGGATCATTCCGGGCAGTTAGGTACCGTATACAGTTTAGCGTCGTATGGGGAGGGATATTTGTTAGGGACGAATCATGGTGTTTTTGAAAGTAAGGACAATAAGCTGACTCTTATTCCTAATAGTCAGGGACAAGTGTGGGATATTGAAAAAGTAGACGATAAATATGTCATTGGGCATAACGAAGGAACCTTTGAATATTCAGAAAATAAAGGATATAGAAAGTTAAATGATCTTACTGGAGGCTGGAATTTTAAAAAGGACAAATTTGCCAATCGATACATTCAGGCTAATTACACCGGCTTGTACCTTTTTCCGGATCCGAACGATTTTTCGGTATATAAAAAGATCAATGATAAAATGAAGCCGATTAAGGACTTTGTTCAGGTAGGGCCAAAAGCCTTTGTTTTGGCAGATAGCTATCGAGGTTTGTATAAAGTAGAACTTAATGAAAAAGACGAACCGGAAAAGATAACGAATATAACTCAGTTGAATGAAATACAGAATGATTTTGGGGTAAAGTTATTTCATTATAAAAATGCTGAACTGTATTATATCGATAATGTCTGGTATTTTTTAGAGTCGATTAGTAATAAGTTGATCCCGAATGAAGTCTTTAATGCTAATTTTAAAAATATACAGGAGATCATCTCATTGGATGAGGATGATTTTATAGTAAACAAAGACGGAAAATTATTTATTATCAATAATGTAGACAATAATTTTATTTGGGTGCCAATTCCGCAAGAATATTATTTAGGAAAACTGATAAACAATGAAACAAAAGTTTATAAAAAGGAGGGGAAGTATTTACTTAATACAGACGACGGTTTCTTACAGATTAATTCTTTGAGAAGTCAATTTGCTAAACAAAATGTAAAAATAGAGTTAGCAAGTTCTAATAATACTTTCCTGAGGGAAGGAGGGAGTGTAGGGTTTAAAGAACAGTTAAAGCTTTATGTTATTTCGGAATACTACGGAAGTAAAAAGACACCTCTTTATTATAAAATTGACGATGAGGCGTTAGTACCGCTTGAAAAGGGAGTAGTTGAATTAAAGAATTTGGTGAGTGATTCGCATAGTATCTCGGTATATTACAACGATGGCGAGAAATTTGTCGAGGCATCAAAGTTTAGTTTTAAGGTTTCTGACCCTTGGTATTTCTCTATATGGATGAAATTGGTTTATGTTCTGATAATTGCATCGTTACTTTTGTTGTATTACAAATGGACCAAATATAAATATTACCAAAAATTAAAACTGAAAGAAGAAGAGCTAAAGCATAAGAATGAAATCCTGCGTTTGGAGATAGAAGCAGATAATAAATTGAAACTACAGGAATATGAAAAACATATTTTGGAGAATCAGGTTCAGGCTAAAGCAAATGAATTAGCCAGTAAGTCGCTTTCGATAGTAAAACAAGGTGAATTGATAGATAGTATTCAGAAAATATTAGATTCAGAGAAAAACATAACTTCTTTAAAAGCTAAGATCAGTAAAGCTATAAAGATCAATGCGCTTAATAAAAATGAATGGAAATCATTTGAAGAAAACTTGCTGAAGAGCAATGAAGATTTTGTAAAACAATTAACATTGAAACATCAGAATTTAACGTCAAAAGATATTAAATTATGTATCTATCTTAAGATGAATTTATCCTCTAAAGAAATTGCCCCTTTAATGAATATCAGCTATAGAGGAGTAGAACTTCATCGGTACAGATTACGAAAAAAGATGGATCTGGATTCTTCCGTGAACCTTAATCTGTTTATGAATAATATAAAATAATACTATAATTTTTATAATATCTTTATTTTATTTCTTTTAAAATTATCAAATTATAATACATCATTACTACATCACTATGTTATTATGTGTAGGGTGTTTTACAATATATTAACATTTGTAAAATTTTGTATTATAGTTACTTATGTGTTTTTTATCTCTAAATGATGTAGTATTGTAGTGTCTCGTTTTGTTGTTATTACAACGTTGTAGTTGTACTTTTATCGCTCAAAACCTTAACATGAATTAACAAAATGAGACAAATTTTAGTAATTATTTCAATGCTCTTTATTCCGATAGTTTCCTTAGCGCAGGAAATTAAAGGAAATGTAGTAGATGAATTCGGGACACCTCTGTCAGGGGTAACCATACAAGTTCTGGAAACAGAAAAGTATTCCATTACTGATTTTGATGGGAATTTTACAATAGAGGCTAAAGAAGGCCAGGATTTGAAATTTACCATGATAGGTATGGAAGATTTGGTAGCCAAAGCGACTACTAATATGAATGTTGTCATGAAAGAAAGCTTGACACAATTAAATGATATTGTAATGGTAGGTTATGGTGTCAGAAAAAAAATAGATAATACTTCTTCTATAGTTTCTTTAAAAGCAGAAGACATTTCAGAACGTAAAGTACAAAATGCTGTACAAGCCGTTCAGGGTAAAGTAGCCGGGGTAAATATTACATCAAGTGATGCTCCGGGAAGCCAACCTTCTGTAATTATAAGAGGTATTAATTCAATTGAGGGCGGTCGTAGCCCTTTGTATGTTGTGGATGGTGTTTTTATGGACGATATTACAAATATCAACTCTTCGGATATTGTAACTTTTGATGTTTTGAAAGACGCTTCTTCATTAGCAATATACGGGACACGTGGAGCAAATGGTGTTATAATTATTACGACCAAACAAGGGAAAGGTGACAAAATGGATGTTACAATTGACTCAAATTACGGAATAAGAATGCCATTGAAAAAAGTAAAGATGTCCGGTAGTAATTTATTTGCCCTTTATAATAATACAGCTTTAGGAACCATTACTTTTTCTCAGGATCAACCGGTTAATACTAATTGGTTTGATGAAATTACCAGAACAGGTACTTATTCTCAGAACAATATTACATTATCAGGATCAACTAAAGCAGTTGATTATATGTTAAGTAGTAATTTTTATGATGAAGATGCTATTTTAAACGGTCAAGGGTATAGCAGAGTGACCATTAGAAATAACAACAAATTTAAATTTAATGATAATATTTATTTAAAACAAAATATTAATGTTGCTTTTGTAAATAATACACCTAAACCATACGGTGCATTTACAGCAGCATACAAACAATCTCCGGCGGTTCCGGTTTACTTTAATACAGGTCAATATGGTGTGCCTTTAGTTGGAGATGACGGTTTTGTGTCTACATCGGGTACAAATCTGTTTAATAATGTAGGTAATCCGGTAGCAATGCTTAATTTTCACAATGAGCAACAAAAGAATCTGAATTTAATTGGCGCATTTGAATTCGGTGCCAAACTATTTGACGGATTAAAATTTACTTCAAATTTCGGTATCGAGTACAATACTTTCAAATCATACAATTTTGTAGATTCAAAAAATATCTGGTTAGCAGCTGATCCTACCAGAACAAGTGAGGCTTATGATGCATTAGATCCAGCTCAACCTGTGAATTTATTGACTAAAACACGTAATAGTAATTACAAATACAATTGGTCAGGTTATTTTACTTATTCTAATGTTTTTGCAGATATTCATGATGTGGAATTAACAGCCGGTGTTGAAACGGTTTATGATGACGGAAATGAGTATCTGGCTGTAACTTATCGCGATGTGCCGGCTAATGAAAATTATTGGTATTACAGTTTTTCAACCTCTGATTTAAGCAATACTATCAATGAAGTGAAAAATAATTCCAATAGAATATTATCTTATTTCGGAAGATTGCAGTATAAATTGATGGATAAATATCTAGTGTCTGCAACGCTTAGAAGAGATGGTTCTTCCAGATTTCAGAAAGATTACAGATGGGGAACTTTTCCTTCTGTAGGAATAGGATGGATTGTTTCAAGAGAAGATTTTTTAGCAGATATCAATTTTGTTAATTTCTTAAAGGTAAGAGGTTCTTGGGGTAAACTTGGTAACCAGAAAGTACCTTTGAACCAATTGCCGTTTACTTCGGGTTTAGATTATTCTTATGGGAATGGGTATCCGTCAGCAGGGATAACAGTTTCTTCCATTGTTGACCCTGAATTAACATGGGAAGTTGTAGAAGAATTATCAGGAGGAGTAGATTTTGAAGTTTTAGATTCAAGATTGAAAGGATCTTTTGATTTATATCATAAGAAAACAGATAAGATTATTATCCCGATTTCAGCATATCTGACTTCAGGAACGGCTAGTGCAACTTATGCTTATGCCGGTTCTGTTTCAAATAAAGGTTATGAAATAGCATTGCGTTGGGATGATAAGATCAATGATAATTTATCGTATTGGATATCAGGGAACCTAACCCAAAATAAGAATGAATTAACCAGTTTAAGCGATAATATATCAGCTCAGACAGGTGGAGGTTTAGGGAATGGGCAATATACAAAAGTATTGAATCAAGATGCAGTAGGGCAGCCTTTAGGTAGTTTTTATTTATGGGAACAAGCAGGTTACGACGATCAGGGAAATATGACTTTTTATGACAAAGACGGAAACGTTGTGGCTCAGGATCAATTAACAGAAGATGATAGAAAATTTGTTGGTTCTGTTATGCCGAAAACTATGTATGGTTTTAGCGTGGGAGTTAAATATAAAAATTTCGATCTATCTGTTGATGCTTACGGAACTGCCGGAGCAAAAATATATAATGGTAAGAAAGCACAACGATTTGGCGGAGAAAATGTGGAGTATGATGTAGCATCTGATTTTTGGACATCAACAAATACAAATGCAGGTAATCCTGCCCCATTTAATACTGTGCCTATTGCTTCAACATATTACTTAGAATCAGGAGATTTCTTAAGAATTAATAATATCTCTTTCGGATATACTTTACCTAAGTTTACGAAAGTTATTTCTTCAGCAAGAATCTATTTTAACGCGATCAATCCATTTATTTTCCAAAAATATTCCGGTTATTCACCGGAGATCAATGGTGACGGAAACCCTTTCAATATGCAAGGGATAGAATTAGATGCTTATCCTACATTACGTTCATTTGTATTCGGAGTTAACTTAAAATTATAGTTATGAAAAAGATACTTTATACAATTACAATTATTTCATCATTATGTATCTACAGTTGTAGTGATGATTATTTAGATGAAAAACCAACGGAATCAATATCTACTTCTGATCTGGAATTATTGAATAACGATGAAGGAGCTAAATCATTTGTAACTTCTATCTATTCAAAGTTCACAGAGTGGAATATGAGTTCATTCTCTTGGGTGGGTATGACCAGTATTGCATCGGACGATGCAGACAAAGGATCCTCTCCGGGAGATACAGGTACCGATAAAGATTTGATGGATAATTTAACATACAATGCATCCAGTTTATCGGTTAAGGAAGTATTTCAAGGAAATTATCAAGGAGTTAGCAACTGTAATCAGGCTTTGTTCTATATTCCTCAATTAACTAATGCAAATTCGGATCTGAAAGAGCGTTTAATGGCAGAAGCCAAGTTCTTAAGAGCTTTTATGTATTTCAATCTTGTTAGATTGTATGGAGGAGTGCCAATTGTGGATCATGTGCCTAACCCGTCTTCAGATGAAGATAAAGCAATGCAGTTGACCAGAAAATCAGTAGCTGAAGTGTATGATTTTATCAAACAAGATTTAACCGATGCAATTGATGTTTTACCGTATATTAATCAATATGGATCTGAAGATGCCGGTAGAGCATCAAAAGAAGCGGCTTATGCATTGATGGCAAAAGTAGCTTTATATGAGCAAAATTGGACTGATGTTTTAAATTATGCAAATCAAATTACCAGTCGTTCTCTAACACCTGATTATATTGAAATATTCAAAGTAACAGGAGAAAATAATCAAGAATCAATCTTTGAAATTCAAGGTAGAGGAACAAATCCCGTAAAAGGAATTCAAGGATACTCAGCTTGTCAAGGTGCCAGAGGTGCCGGAGGCTGGGGCTGGGGTTTTAATACACCGTCTCAAAGTTTGGTAAATGCTTATGAAACCGGTGACGTACGTAAAGATGCTACAATTATTTTTGCAGGTACAACTTTATACGACGGAAGAGTCGTTCCTAATACTGTCGAGAATCCCAGATATAATTACAAGGCTTATTCTTCTGCTAATTCCGATGCATGGGAAACAGATACTAATATTCGCTACCTGAGATATGCTGAAGTATTATTAATGATAGCTGAGGCTAAGAATGAATTAGGACAAGATCCTACAACGGAATTGAATATGGTTAGAAACAGAGCCGGTTTAACTAATACAACAGCAACTGGGCAAACTGCTCTTAGACAGGCTATTTGGAATGAAAGACGAGTAGAATTGGCTATGGAACACGATAGATGGTTTGATTTGGTTCGTACAGGACAGGCTGAAGCTGCATTTGCTGCAGACGGTAAAACATTTATAGTTGGCAAACACGAAGTTTTCCCATTACCGCAACAGTTTATCAATGAATCAATAGGATATTCGATCCAAAACCCTATGTACAACTAATTTAGATTTAAATCATGAGAAAATATAATAAATTACTTTTTGCTTTAGCACTAACTTCGGTTTTTGTTGCATGTCAGGATGATGAAGATCCAAATAATCCGATTCCGTATACTCCGATTGGGGATACGTTAATTCAGATGAGATTAGTTCTGATAATTTAGTCTGTAAATTGAGTTTTGAAAATTCATTTGATGATGAGAAATCAGGAATTATAAATCCTACATCATATGGAAATGTCTCATTTGTTTCAGGGATCAAAGGAAATGCTTATCAAGGAGCAACCGATGCTTATGTAAAATATGAAGATGTTGCTACACAAGTTTCAGATTTACAAAGTATGACAGTTTCTACTTGGATCAATACAACACAACATACCGGTGGGGCACAGGCTTTGTATATGTTACCCAAAACATCCGGTTTCTGGGGAAACAACTTCATGTTAATTGAAGGTACAAGTACTGATATGATGACTCTTAAAGTTCATTTCCAAAAAAATGTGACTCCTTCAATTCCTTATGCAGAACAATGGTTGGTTAATGACGGTACTAATGCTTTAGCAGATATGTATGGCAATCAATGGAAGCATATTACTTGGACGTATAATGCTGATACCTCTAAATATCATATTTATGTTGATGGTACAGATGTAACACCTGCTGCAATAATCAATAGATATACAAATGATCCGGATTCAGGAGGAACGCCATTAGGAGCTTTATCTTTTGCAGATGTGCAAAACTTTGTATTGGGAGGCTACCAACAATTCTTAGGATCGCCTTGGAGTGCTCCGGATAGCTGGATGTTGCCTTATACAGGGGCTATGGATGAATTCAGAATTTATAATGTAGCATTATCACAAAATGATATCAATGCCTTATATCAGTTAGAAAGACAAGGTAGATAAATCATTAAATAATAGTAAACTCCGGTTTTCCGGAGTTTACTTTAAATTTTCAAAAAAACGCATGAAAAAACTAAAATTAGCTTTATTGAGTGTAATTCTTGCCGTGTCTTGTAGTTCAGAATCGGGAGGAGGAAATGACGGTTCAGGGACACCACTGCCTACAAACCCTTCTGCGTCTTTATCTGATGACGAATTAATGACACAAGTACAAAGAGAATCTTTTCGTTATTTCTGGGATTTAGCACACCCTGATTGTAAATTAGCAAGAGAACGTTACCTGATAGATGATCCGACATACGATCAGAATATTGTTACCACAGGAGGTTCAGGATTTGGTTTAATGACTATTTTAGTTGGTATTGAAAGAGGTTTTGTTCAAAGAGCAGAAGCTGTTACAAGATTAACTACAGCACTGAATTTCTTAGAAAATGCCGATCGTTTCCACGGCGCCTGGCCACATTGGATGAACGGTACTACAGGTGATGTTATCCCTTTCGGGACAATGGACAACGGAGGAGACTTAGTAGAAACAGCTTTTTTATGTGAAGGATTGATCTGCGTTAGAGAGTATTTTAAAAATGGAAGTGCTGCAGAACAGGCTTTATCTCAAAAAGCAAATGCTTTATGGGAAGGAGTAGAGTGGGATTGGTATACTAAAGGAGAGAATGCTCTATACTGGCATTGGTCTCCCGATTATGAGTGGCAAATGAACTTTAAACTGGAAGGCTATAACGAATGTCTGGCAGCTTACATTATGGGGGCAGCTTCGCCGACTCATCCTATTCCTAACGAAGCCTATCATCAGGCTTGGGCCAGAAACGGGGCTATTGTAACTTCAGGGACTAAATATGGAATCCCTTTGATTTTCAATCACAACGGAGCGACTAATAATGTAGGACCGCTTTTCTGGGCTCATTATTCTTATTTAGGATTAGACCCCAGAGGACTTTCAGATCAGTATGCAAACTATTGGGATCTGAATAAAAACCATACGGAAATTATATATCAACATTGTGTGACGAACCCTAATAATTGGAATGGGTATAGTGATAAATGTTGGGGACTTACGGCAAGTTATACCCGAAATTCAGACGGTTCAACAGGCTATACCGCTCATCAACCTAATAATGACACAGGTGTCATTACCCCTACGGCAGCTTTATCTTCATTTCCGTATACTCCGACAGAATCCATGCGTTTTTTACGCTATTTATATGAAGAAAAGAAAGCTACACTGGTAGGCTATGCCGGACCTTATGATGCTTTTTCGCCACCATATAACTGGGTAACAAGAAGATATTTAGCTATTGATCAGGGAACTATTGCTCCGATGATCGAAAATCATAGAACCGGATTGCTATGGGATTTATTCATGCAGGCAACCGAAGTTCAAACCGGATTACAAAACTTAGGATTTTCATCAACTCAACACGGATTTTAATGAAAAATATAATTGTTCTTGCAGTATTCTTATGGTTTAATATCACTTTGGCTCAAGAGGTAACCGGAAATTTTGAGACCACTGTTTCAACGAGTTATTCGTATCAATATACTTTGCATAAACCTAAAGGTAAGGATAAAAAACCGCTTATCATTTTTTTACACGGATCAGGTGAAAAAGGACACGATATTGAATTGGTAAAGGTTCACGGACCTTTTAAATATTTAAAGACACATGAATTGGACGCTTACGTTTTAGCCCCTCAGTGTCCGAAAGAAGCATATTGGGAACCGGAATCACTATATCGCTTGATTCAAAATATAATCAAAGAAAATAAAAATATAGACGAATCACGAATTTACTTGACAGGTCTAAGTATGGGAGCCTGGGGAGCCTGGAATCTAGCTTTTGCTCACCCTGAAAGCTTTGCTGCTTTAGTGCCCATTGCAGGTTTTGTAGATCGTGTACCAATGATCGAAAATTGTAAAATAAGCAAAATCCCAACACGAATTTTTCATGGATTGGTTGATGATGTTGTAGATGTTCGATATTCCATTGAGATCTATAAAAAATTAAAGAATTGCAATGAAGATATCGAACTAACCATTTTTGATGACGCAAATCATGATAGTTGGACAAGAGTCTATGATGACCCCGAAATTTACAATTGGATGCTTGCTCAACAAAAGAATTAATCTACTATAAACAAAAACAAACCAATGAAATTAAAGATAATAAGTATACTATTAGCAACAATAACGATCTCCGGTTCTGCTTTGGCTCAAAAGAAGAACAAACAGAGAACTGTTCCGCCTAAAGATATTTTGGTCAATGAATTGATCGCTAAAATGACTTTAGAAGAAAAAATCGGACAGTTAAATCTGCCAAGTGCCGGAGAATTTACTACCGGACAGGCTACAAACTCTGATATAGGAGAGAAAATCGAAAAAGGACTAGTAGGAGGTTTATTCAATATAAAATCTGTAGCACGCATCAGAGACGTACAAAAAGTTGCTATTGAAAAAAGCCGACTGAAAATTCCTTTGATCTTTGGTATGGATGTTATTCACGGCTACGAAACTACGTTTCCTATACCTTTAGGTTTATCATGCAGTTGGGATATGGATAATATCAAAAGATCAGCGCAGATTGCAGCTAAAGAAGCCAGTGCCGATGGAATTAACTGGACCTTTTCTCCCATGGTCGATATTTCTCGTGATCCGCGTTGGGGAAGAGTTTCAGAAGGTTCAGGCGAAGATGCTTATTTAGGAAGTCAAATTTCTAAAGCCATGGTGCAAGGATATCAGGGAGCAAGCTTAATGGATAACAATACAATTATGGCTTGTGTGAAACATTTTGCATTGTATGGTGCTCCGGAAGCCGGTAGAGATTACAATACGGTTGATATGAGCCGTATTCGTATGTATAATGAATATTTCCCGCCATACAAAGCAGCTGTTGAAGCCGGAGTAGGTTCGGTTATGGCATCATTTAATGAAATCGACGGAATTCCGGCTACGGGAAACAAATGGCTAATGACAGATGTATTGCGTAACCAATGGAAATTCAATGGTTTTGTAGTAACTGATTATACCGGGATCAATGAAATGATAGCACACGGAATGGGCGATTTACAAGCCGTTTCTGCTTTAGCAATGAATGCCGGAATCGATATGGATATGGTTGGAGAAGGCTTTCTGACAACCTTGAAGAAATCAATTGAAGAAGGAAAAGTACCCATAGATCAGTTAGATGCTGCCGTAAAACGAATTTTAGAAGCAAAATACGATTTAGGCTTGTTTCACGATCCATATAAATATTGTGATGTAAAACGTGCTAAAACAGAAATTTTTACGAAAGAAAATCGTCAGATTGCTCAAAATATCGCGGCTGAATCTTTTGTTTTGTTGAAAAACTCAAATTCAGTTTTACCATTACAAACCAATCAAAAAGTGGCTTTAGTTGGTCCTTTGGCAATTGCGCAAAAACACATGCCGGGAACTTGGAGTGTGGCGACCAATTTTGATACACCAATTACTTTAAAAACTGCTTTAGAAGCTAAATTAGGCAAAGCAAATGTTAATTATGCAATGGGCTGTAATTTTGATTATGATGATGCGTTTGTTGAAAAAGCAGGTTTCTTCGGAAAACCATTACCAAGCGATAACAGAGCAAAAGAAGTGCTTTGGGCAGAAGCTTTAGAAGCAGCAAAAAGATCAGATGTAATTGTATTTGCTATCGGAGAAGGAGCCGAACTAAGCGGAGAATCGAGTAGTAGAACAAACCTTTTGATTCCCCAGGCTCAGAAAGACTTATTGAAAGAATTGAAAAAAGCGAACAAGCCGATTGTTTTGGTATTGTTTAATGGTCGTCCTTTAGCAATTACTGAGGAAAATGAATTAGCAGATGCTATTTTAGACGTTTGGTTCCCGGGAACTGAAGCAGGTCCTGCCATTACTGATGTACTGTATGGAACGGTAAATCCTTCAGGAAAATTATCAATGACTTTCCCTAGAAATGTTGGACAAGTGCCAATTTTCTATAGCCATAAGAATACGGGTAGACCTTTAAGTTTGGAAAAAACACAAAAAGGCGAATTCGAAAAATTCCGTTCTAATTATTTAGACGTTCCAAACACACCATTATTCCCGTTTGGTTATGGATTGAGTTATACGACCTTTGAGTACTCAAACTTAAAGTTGTCATCAAATACGTTGTCGAAAGGCGAGAAAATTACCGTTTCGGTAGAGGTTAAGAACACAGGAAATTATGACGGAAAAGAAGTCGTTCAATTATATATCAGAGATTTAGTAGGTTCAGTAACAAGACCGGTTAAAGAATTAAAAGCATTCCGAAAAGTTACTCTTAAAAAAGGAGAAACACAAACACTACAGTTTGACTTAACTGAAGAAGATTTGAAGTTCTACAATTCTAATTTAGATTTTGTAGCGGAACCCGGAACGTTCGAAGTTTTTGTAGGAACCAATTCTGATACCCAGATGAAATTAAAATTTGAGTTAGTAAAGTAATGTTTTAGTTTAAGTTAAATACCCTTTGGAATATCACTAAAGGGTATTTTTTAGTAAAGGAAGTAACTCATGAAAAAAATAATTGTAGCAATACTAACCATGATCTCTGTTTTTCAGGGATTTGCTCAGCAAAAGACATTTTGTAATCCGGTCAATATCGATTATGGTTATACACCTATTCCTAATTTTACGAAACAAGGAAAGCATCGCGCAACAGCAGATCCGGTTATTGTTAATTTTCAGAATAAATACTTTTTGTTTGCAACCAATCAATGGGGCTATTGGTGGAGTGATGATATGCTACATTGGAATTATATCCAACGGAAATTCTTAAAATCGGAAAACGAATACCCTTCATTGAATGATGGTGTAAAAGCCGACCATAAGCTTGATGAAAAGAACAAGGTATATGACGAGCTATGTGCTCCGGCTGTCTTTGTTATGAAAGGATATATGTACGTAATTGGTTCCACACACGGACCTGATTTTGCTCTATGGAGAAGTAAGGATCCTTTAGCAAACGAATGGGAAAAAGCAGTTGACAACTTTAAAGTAGGAGCCTGGGATCCGGGTTTTTTATACGATGAAGAAAAAGATAAGTTATTCCTATATTGGGGATCCAGTAATGAATTTCCTCTTTTCGGAACAGAAATAAATACGACAACTTTACAGTCAGAAGGTTTTGTAAAACCAATATTGACTTTAAAACCCGAAGATCATGGTTGGGAACGTTTCGGGGAATACAATGATAATACGTTTTTGCAACCTTTTATGGAAGGCGCCTGGATGACCAAATATAAAAATAAATATTACTTGCAATATGCTGCGCCGGCAACGGAATTCAGCGGATATGCAGATGGTGTTTATGTTAGTTCAAATCCATTGGAGGGCTTTGCTTACCAGCAACACAATCCCTTGTCCTATAAACCGGGCGGATTTGCTCGCGGAGCCGGTCACGGAGCCACATATCAGGACAATTTCGGAAACTGGTGGCACGTTTCAACCATTATTCTGGGACAAAAAAATAATTTTGAAAGACGGATCGGGATCTGGCCTGCCGGTTTTGATAAGGATGACGTGATGTATTGTAATACGGCTTACGGAGATTATCCTACATTTATTCCGGAATATGCTAAAGATAAAGATTTTACACAAGGATTATTTGCCGGGTGGATGTTGCTGAACTACAATAAACCGGTTCAGGTTTCTTCTACTTTGGGAGGATATGCTCCGAATTTTGCAGTAGATGAAGATATGAGAACCTATTGGAGTGCACAAACAGGAGAAAAAGGGGAATGGTTTCAAACGGATTTAGGTGAAATATCGACAATAAATGCTATACAGATCAATTATGCTGATCAGGATGTAGAATTTATGGGAAAAAGCTCCGGAGTTGCACACCAATACAAAATTTGGGCATCTGATGACGGTAAAAAATGGAAACTGGCAGTAGATAAAAGCAAAAACAGAACAGATGTCCCTCATGATTATATCGAATTAGTAAAGCCTGTAAAAGCGCGTTACCTGAAATTGGAGAACATCAAAATGCCAACCGGGAAATTTGCTTTGAGTGGTTTCCGTGTTTTTGGAAAAGGAAACGGGAAAAAACCTGAAAAAGTCGAAAATTTTATGGTTTTACGAGCAGATAAGAATAAATTTGGCGAAAGAAGAAGTTCGTGGATCCGTTGGAAACAAAATAATCAGGCTGAAGGCTATGTGATCTATTTTGGTAAATCGCCTGATAAATTATACGGAAGTATTATGGTTTACGGTAAAAGTGATTATTTCTTTACAGGGATGGATCGAACCGACACCTATTATTTCCAAATAGAGGCCTTTAATGCTAACGGAATTAGCGAAAGAACTCCAGTTATAAAAGTAGACTGATGAAAAAGGTATTGTTTTTATTTTTTTGCGTTTCAACCTTAGCATTTGCTCAGAACGATTTGAATGTTATGTCGTATAATGTGCGTTTAGCTTCAGTAGATGACGGCGATAATAGTTGGGAGATACGAAAAGAAAGAGTTGCCCGTTTAATTGAATATTATGAACCTGATTTTTTAGGAATGCAGGAAGTTCAGAAAGTACAATTGGATTTTTTGTTGGAAAACCTTCCGCAGTACCGATTTATTGGTTTACCAAGAGAAGAAGGAATTCATGCGGAATACTCCTGTATTTTTTACAATGCTGAAAAATACAAAGTATTAGAAGAAAAAACTTTTTGGCTTTCCGAAATTCCGGACGAAATGTCTAAAGGTTGGGATGCTGCTTGTCATCGAATTGTGACGTACGGATTATTTCAGGATAAAAAGAGCAAACAGAAATTCTGGATCGTCAATACCCATCTGGATCATGTCGGTTTAAAAGCCAGAGAAGAATCGGCTAAAATACTGGTTCAATTGGCTAAAGAACTGAAGGCTAAAAAAGATATTCCGTTCATTCTTACAGGTGATTTCAATGCCGAACCTAACGATACGGTTATTACAACTTTAAAAGAAGATCTAAAAGAAGCAAGTTCGGTTTCAAAAACAAAACCGTATGGTAACTCTATCCATACCTGGAATGCTTTTCAGTTTTATAAAATACCTGATAAACAGATAGATTACATTTTCTTTGATAAAAAAACTTCAATTTACGTTCGAAAATTCAATACAATTAACGATTTTTATGACTTCAAATATCCGTCCGATCATTTACCGATTTTGGCAACGTTTTATTTGAACTACAAAAAAATAAATAACAAACCAATAAATACGTTTTATACTATATGAGTACATCAAATAAACAGACTAATTGGGCTCAATTTATTCCTTTAGTTTCGGTATTTTTCTTTTGGGGATTCGTTGCAGCCAGTAATGATATTTTAATTCCTGTTTTTAAAAAAGCATTTGATTTAACGCAAGGTCAAAGTCAATTGGTGTCAGTTGCTTTTTATGTTGCCTATACGGTAGGTGCTTTACTTTATATGCTGATTTCAAGATTAATAAAAGTAGATGTAGTTCAAAAATTAGGATATAAAAACAGTTTGTCCTTAGGCTTACTGATTTCGGCCTTAGGAACGTTATTGTTTTATCCGGCTGCTAATACAGGTTCGTTTGCTTTAATGTTGTCAGGCTTGTTTACTGTAGGTTTAGGTTTTTCATTGCAACAAACGGTTGCTAATCCTTTGGCAATTGTGTTAGGTCCTATTGCTACGGGTTCTCAGCGATTAACTTTAGCGGGTGGAATCAATAACTTCGGAACAACTATAGGTCCCTTAATTGTAACGTACGCAATTTTTGGAGCAAAGCCGGCTGTAAACCACGTAATTGATATTGCTACCGTAAAAGTTCCGTATTTAATTTTAGGTTTAGCTTTTGCATTAGTGGCTATTCTATTAAAATTTTCAAGTTTACCAAATAAAATTAAAGAACAAGGAGAGGAAGAAGTAGCAACTGTTAAAGACGTTCGTTCATCAGCTTTAAAATATCCGCAATTGTTAATGGGAATGTTAGCAATTTTTGTATATGTAGGAGTTGAGGTTTCTACGGCTAGTAATATGCCGGCTTATTTAGAGGCTGGTTTAGGAATGTCAATTAGTGAAGTAGCCCCTTATGTATCTTTATATTGGGGAAGTTTAATGATCGGACGCTGGACAGGAGCTGTAGAAGCTTTAGGACTTTCTGCCGGAATGCAAAAAGTAATGAAATTTATTATGCCTTATATTGCTTTTGGAGTGTTCTTATTGGCAAGTTACTTGGCAGGGAAAGATTTACAACCATTTTATGTATATGCGGCTGTAATTTTAGTATTGATTGTTGCAGATTTTGCCAGTAAAGGAAATCCGGCTACGATGTTGTTGATCTTTTCAGGTTTAGGAATTACAGCTTTAGCAATTGGAATGGCTACTAGCGGAATGGTAAGCGTTTATGCGTTTACAAGTGTTGGTTTGTTCTGTTCTACGTTATGGCCATGTATCTTTACATTAGCTATTAGTGGATTAGGAAAACATACTACTCAAGGAAGTAACTTTTTAATCATGATGATTATGGGGGAGGAATCGTAAGTTGGATTCAAGGTTTTGTGGCTGATCTAACATCTCCTCATTTTAGTTATATCGTAGGAGTTGTTTGTTTTGCTTATTTAGCGTTCTATGCTTATACCGTAAAAGATATCTTAACAAAACAAGGAATCAATTTTGATAAAAAAGTAAGTGGAGGTCACTAACAAGATAGAAAAAAATAAGAAAAAGCCGCTTTATGAACAAAGCGGCTTTTTTTATGCAATGTTTCCAACATGTTTTAGGTGTTTCGTATCTTTGCTAAAAAATAATTGTTCATGCAAAAAGTATATCTTGACAATGCTTCTACAACCCGAATTCGTCCAGAAGTAATTACTCATATGGCAGAAGTAATGGCTCAGGAATTTGGGAATCCTTCTTCTACGCATAGTTTTGGTCGTAGTGCGAAAGTCATTTTAGAAACTTCAAGAAAAAAGATAGCATCTTCAATTGGTGCTAAATCCAGTGAAATTTTATTTACTTCTTGTGGAACAGAATCGAATAATTGGGTCTTGCGTTCGGCAGTCAAAGATTTAGGAGTTAAACGTATCGTAACGAGTAAGATTGAACATCATGCCATTTTACATACAGTTCTGGCTTTACAAAATGAATATGATATTGTGGTGGAATATGTTCCTCTGGAAGTCAACGGAGCGGTCGATTATCAAGGATTGGAAAATATTTTAGCAGATGAGGTTCAGGGAAAAACACTGGTAAGTTTAATGCACGTGAATAATGAAATAGGAACTATTCTCGATTTAGATAAAGTGGGTACATTGTGTCAAAATTACAATGCTTTATTTCATTCTGATACTGTGCAATCGGTAGGGAAAACCGAATTGAATTTGGAAGAACTTCCGGTTGACTTTATTACGGCTAGTGCGCACAAATTTCACGGACCCAAAGGTGTTGGTCTTTTATATGTAAAGAAAAATTATGTATTACAACCCTTGCTTTTCGGAGGCGAACAAGAAAAAGGATGGCGTGCCGGAACTGAAGCTGTTCATCAGATAGCAGGTATGGCTAAGGCTTTAGAAATGTCTTGTCAAGAACTGAAAAAAGAGCGTTTACACATTCATGAATTAAAAATATACCTGAAGGAACAACTGACGGAGGCTTTTCCGGAAGTTATTTTTAACGGAGAAATTTTTGACGGAACGTATAGTGATACAACTTTTTACAACTTGGTGAATGTAATGTTACCTTTTTCAACAGATAAAACGTCAATGATCTTATTTGCTTTAGATATGAAAGGAATTGCAGTTTCCCGTGGTAGTGCTTGTCAAAGTGGAAGTGTTCGTCCTTCACATGTTTTAGCTGAAATTTTAAGCCCGGAAGATTTGCAAAAACCAAGTTTACGTATTTCTCTAAGCCATGAAAATACAAAAGAAGAGATTGATGCATTGATTATGGCTTTGAAGACAATGGGGTAAATGATACAATAGATGAGTGATTTTTTAGAAATTGTAAAGGCTGAAGCCAAAAGCCTTTTAACTTTAAAGAAAACGGAACGCTTATGGCATGTTCCTCTTTTGGCATCTCTTTGTGTAGGTCTTCCGCTTTTAGTGGGCTACTTTACTGATAGATTGGATTATGGATTATTATCCTGTATGGCCGGATTGGTTATTTTATATCTGCCTACAACATCTGTTGCCAGAAGAATGATTACTCTGTTGAGTTGTTCATTTGGTTTTATGATCTCTTTTACTATTGGGGTTCTGTTCAGTTTTAACCCTTATATATCAGCATTGGTTTTAGGGTTGTTTACGGTTGGAGTACATTGGGTTGTTCGCTATTTTGACATGAAGCCTCCGGGAAGTTTTTTCTTTGTAATGATAGCTTCAATAGCGAGTTGCATGCCTTTTGATTTTGATGTGGTTCCGTTGAAAGTAGGCTTGGTTGGAATGGGGGCTATGTTAGCGTGTTTGCTGGCATTGTTTTATAGTATCTTTATCACTAAGAACAGACAATTTGCAAAGGATGAATTAATTCTGTTAAAGAAAAATTCAACGGCTGCTATTTTTGAATCTTTAATAATAGGAACTTTTATAGGGATCTCGTTGCTGACGGGTAAGTTGTTGGAACTTACAAACCCTTATTGGCTACCTATTTCCTGTATGGCTGTATTGCAAGGGGTTTCGTTGCAACACGTTTGGAGCAGAAGTTTTCAGCGTATTTTAGGTACATTTATAGGCTTAGGATTGGCTTGGGGATTAGTATCCTTACATTTTGAGGCTTTAGGGATTTGTCTAACCATTATGATCTTACAGTTTATAATTGAAATGTTGGTCGTACGGCATTATGGATTAGCGGTTATTTTTATTACGCCTTTGACGATTTTTTTGGCTGAAGCCGGAGGAACAGCACTTAGCCATGCTAATGATTTAATAGAAACCCGTTTTTTTGATATTCTGATCGGAAGTTTGATCGGAGCTATTGCCGGTTATTTTTTGTACCATGAAAAATTGAGACGGACTACGGAAAGACAGATTAGAAAAACCAAAGTGAGTTTTTGGCTTAAAAAAAGAAATTAAAAAGGCTACCCAAAATGAAACAAAAGAACGGGAGTAATAGAAAACCACATTGTAGTGATGAATAAAATAGTTTAGTTTGTTCTCTTAAGTTTCAATTTAGATAGCCGATTGGTATTAATAAATGGGGTTAAAAGGGGTATTTATATTTTTTAAACATTACCGTATGCATTGGATTCTCCGCCATCAATAGCCAATACTTGTCCGTTAACATAGGAACACTCTTCACTCAATAAAAAAGCAACAACATTTGCTACTTCTTCAGGAATTCCTAATCGTTTTGTCGGATTAGCTTTAGCATATTCCGTTTCAGCTAATTTCGGATCAGCAGGGTTTACCTGCTTAAAAGCTTCAGCAACCATAGGTGTCAAAATAGCACCCGGAGCAATGGCGTTGGTCATAATGTTGAACTTTCCGTATTCTAATGCAGCATTTTTGGTCATGCCGGCTACAGCATGTTTTGTTGCCACGTACGCAGTCTGGTTCACAACACCTCGGATACCTCCTACAGATGCAACATTAACGATTCGTCCGTAATTTTGTTTTTGCATAACCGGAATGATATAACGCATTCCGTAATAGACACCTAAAAGATTGATATCAAGTACTTTTTGGAATATGCCTAAATCGTATTCAGTAAGAGGAGCTTGTCGCCCTTCGATTCCGGCATTGTTGTAAAAACCATCAATACGTTTGAATGTATCTAAAGTTTTTTGTACATAGTTTTTGACTTGTTCTTCTTTGGAAACATCGGCAACTACTGTAAGAATACCGGTACCGGGAAATTCTTTTAAAATTTCTTTTTCTGCTTCGCGAAGGGCAGATTCGTTGTAATCGACTAAAGTAATATTAGCCTTTAAGTCGGCTAATTTTTTGGCGGCAGCTAAGCCTAAACCCATAGCTGCTCCTGTAATTATAATTGTTTTGTTTTGAAAGGTACTCATAATACAATAACTTTATATAGTTTAGCTTACTATATAAAGTTACGCATTATAAATCAGTACAGTAAATTATTAAAGTAGTTTAAGATAACTTTAATAAAATATTTACATTTGTTTAGTATAAATCAGGATATCTTGATGGATTAACTTCGTGCATGATAGCATATATTTTTTCATAAACATCTTCAACACTAGGTTTAGAGAAATAATCTCCGTCAGTCCCATAGGCCGGACGATGTTCTTTAGAAGTTAAAGTTTGCGGTTCGCTATCTAAATATTGATAAGCATGCTGTTTTTCTACTACTTGTTGCAAAATATAGGCACTGGCTCCGCCCGGAACATCTTCATCAACGACTAACAATCTATTGGTTTTAGCGACACTTTTTACAATATCATGGTTGATGTCAAAGGGTAGAAGCGACTGTACATCGATGATCTCAACATTGATACCTACTTCAAAAAGTTCTTTTGCTGCTTGCTCAATGATTCGCAATGTAGAGCCATAAGAAACAACAGTGATATCACTTCCTTCTTTAATTGTTTCAACGATTCCTAAAGGTGTCTTGAACTCACCTAAATTTACAGGAAGCTTTTCTTTTAAACGATAGCCGTTCAGACATTCAATGACTAAAGCAGGTTCGTCACTTTCTAATAAAGTGTTATAAAAGCCGGCTGCCTGAGTCATATTTCTGGGAACTAAAACATACATTCCTCTGATAGCGTTAAGGATCATTCCCATTGGTGATCCAGCATGCCAGATACCTTCCAGACGATGTCCTCTTGTTCTTACGATCAAAGGAGCTTTTTGGCGGCCATAGGTTCGATATTGCAAAGTGGCCAGATCATCACTCATGATTTGGATAGCGTATAATAAGTAGTCTAAATACTGAATTTCAGCAATAGGACGTAATCCGCGCATAGCCATTCCTATTCCTTGTCCCAAGATCGTAGCTTCACGAATTCCGGTATCAGAAACGCGGAATTCACCGTATTTCTCTTGCATTCCTTCCAAGCCTTGGTTTACATCACCGATATTTCCTGAATCTTCTCCGAATATAAGTACATCAGGATGTTTGGTAAATAATGCATCAAAATTGTTTCGAATGATCAAACGGGCATCCACAGTTTCGCTGTTTTCATCATAAGCAGGTGCAACCGCAGGGATATTAGCAATGCTTTTAGCCGATTGTGAATACAAATGAGAACTGAACTTTGGCTGTGTCTTAGCCATAAAATCTTTAATCCATTGTACTAAAGTCGGTTTACCATCTTCATTGATGACTAAACGAAGTGCTTTTCGTGCAGTGGTAATAACATCTTTATTGATAGGTTCTTTGATGGCTAATAGATCAGTAGCAAATTTTTGCAGGAATACACCGTTCGGACTTTTTTGCGCTAAATTTGTTAATAAATTAGCCAAATCTTGTTGTTCCTCTTTAATAGGTTTTATAAAGTTATTCCATGCTTCTTTTTTTCCCTGAAGCACTTCTTTTTTAGCCGCTTCATCAATAGCATTAATATCTTCTTCACTGGCTATATTGTTGGAAATCATCCATTTTCTCATTTGAACGATACAGTCATGTTCACTTTCCCATTCTAAACGTTCTTTACTTTTGTAACGTTCATGACTTCCGGAAGTGGAATGACCTTGAGGCTGGGTTAGTTCCTGAACATGGATTAGAACCGGAACGTGTTCCGCACGTGCCAGAGCACCGGCATTTTGATAAACTTCTACAAGACTCGGGTAATCCCAACCTTTAACGGTAAAGATTTCATAACCGTTTGTATTTTCGTCTCTTTGAAAACCTTTTAAGATTTCAGAGATACTTTCTTTAGTCGTTTGATATCTTGCTGGGACAGAAATACCATAAGCATCATCCCAAACACTCATAACCATAGGTACTTGTAAAACTCCGGCAGCATTAATCGTTTCAAAGAATAAGCCTTCAGATGTAGAGGCATTACCGATCGTTCCCCAAGCTACTTCATTTCCTTGATTTGAAAATTGTGTATGATTTTCCAATCCTTTTACGTTGCGATAAATCTTTGAGGCTTGCGCTAATCCTAATAAACGAGGCATTTGTCCGGCAGTAGGAGAAATGTCTGCACTGGAGTTTTTTTGTTGGGTTAGATTTTTCCAGTTTCCGTTTTCATCTAAGCTATGTGTAGTGAAGTGTCCGCCCATTTGACGACCGGCACTCATTGGTTCCAGATTAATATCGGTATGTCCGTATAAACCGGCAAAAAATTCAGGAATACTTAATAGTCCTAAAGCCATCATAAAGGTTTGGTCTCTATAATAACCCGAACGGAAATCACCGTTTTTGAAAGCTTTAGCTAAAGCTAATTGTGGAACTTCTTTACCATCTCCAAAGATTCCGAATTTTGCCTTACCTGTTAAAACTTCTCTGCGCCCTAAAAGGCTACATTCTCTACTGATAACGGCAATTTTGTAATCATTGATTACTTCCTGTTTGAAATCTTCAAACGACAGAACTTCTTTTTCGATCGGTTTACTACTCATATTTTGTAACAAATTGGATTGTTACAAATGTAAAGAAATAGCCTGTAAAAAGCAATAGGGAAGTGGCTTGATTTTTTGTATTTTGTAAATTTTCCTTTTATTGTTTGAAAAAACATCAAAAAAAACAAATAAAACAGTGTTTTTGTTGAATTAATAATAATCAGAGGTTCTAAAAAATATTAAAACCATTTTCGGGTAAATAACGAAATTAAAGTTTTTGGTGAGAGGGTTACCACAAATCGGATTCTTTGATTATAGTCAGGATCATTTAATTCAAAACCGTTAGAGGAATATACCGGAAAGAATAACTCAAAATAATCGGGAACCAGATTGAGGTGTATTCCGGAATCATAGACAAACTTTGTGTTAAAATTTTCGTTCTTGAATGCACCTACATCGCCATAAACCTGTATCCAGTTCCAAATATTAAAAGCGGCATTAGTTGTAACCATCCATTGGTTAGCATATCGGGTTCCGAAAATAGATTTAAACCCTCCTTCCGCATAAACAAATTGTTGACTGTATAATCCGGTAGTTTCACTTCTTCCTAAAAAGTTCTCTTCAAACATGTAGTCAGTTGGGCGATCCAGTCCGAAACTGAAATAGTCAGAAGTTGTGCTTCTGTACAAAAAGGTTCCGGCAAAAAAGCGTAAGGTGATCTGACGGTTGTTTTCAAACAGTTTCCTATAGTGTAGCACGGCAGAAAGTTTGCCGAAAGAATTAGCAACTTGTAGATCGGTCAATAAACTGTAAAGTTTAGTGCCTTCAGCTTGATAATTACCGTATTTGGCATTAAAAACGCTATAGTTGTCTGTATTGACATCTGTTATAACCGGCGAACTTTCCCTGTTGATGTACAGTTGGCGTAATTGTATGTATTCACTTTTATTTGTTCTGAAGTTTTTATCCCGAAGAAAGAATTGTACGCTCGGACTAAAATTGGTATAGCGAGCATTAGGAGCATAATGGAATTGGCTTCCTTTTAAAATATAGCGAACTTTATAGAGCTTGCCTTCTTCGCGAATGTTGTTGTCATATATGGCAGAAAACTTACCGACAACAGATTGTGTATTAGGAGAATAGAAAGGCGCTGCACTAAAAGTAAAAGGTTTGTTCAAAATGGATTTGTTGCTGACATTTAGCCCTAAAGCCATGCCATCGTAAAGGTTGTATTCAAATTCAGGAACATATAAGATCTGGTTGTAATAGGGATCTTCCAGATCCTTGAAAAAATTGAACTTAAAAGGTCTGTTGTTAAAAAAGAATCCTTTTAAAGATTTCCAGTTGTTACGTAAGTTATATTCCGGAATTTCATTGTGGTAATTCAAGGTTAATTTGTCGGCTTCATAATTCGGAAAAACAAGAGTAGTATCAGTTGTAATGTTTTCAATCCATTTTTTGTACACGACTGTATCATTCTTAAGTTCATAAAAGGAAATCGGAACATTTGTTCTGGTCTTGTTTTTAATGGTAACCTTAATGGAATCACTAGATTTTTTTACACGACCAAACTTGTAATCAATCAGATCACGGGAATCAACCAAGGTGGTAAAAAACCAATCAATATTCTTGGGACTGTTCTTCTTTAAAATGTATTCCAGATCATGAGAACTGGTTTGGGTTATTTTATTTAAGGCTAAAAAATCCTGAATACTTGTATTGACAATATTGTGTTCTAAGTAACTATCTAAATACTTTAAATTTAATCCCGATCGGTATTTACCGGATATCTGCTCGTTGAATTTAATCAGCTTTTCTTTGGAAGAGCCTATGGGTTGGTCTAAATTCTTACGTGCCATCAGCATGTAGAGGTAGTTGAATTGTTCGTTAAACGGAAGGTTGATAAAATTATAAGATTTCAGAAGCTTGATCTTTGACAAATTTCCGGTCATCTTCATATCCGGATGAAATGTATCAATATACTGCATCATCGTATAGATCTGAATACCGTCATAAATCCAGTTGTACATTCTGGGATTGGATTGGATATTAGCCTTGAGATAGTTGTTCAGATACGTTTTCAGGAACATTAGTTCAAACATGAATTCATCAGGATAAGGACTTAAGAATGCAGGCAACTGATTTAAACCATAAAAAGGCTGACGTTTATAATCCTCGTTGGAAACTAACAGTTTCGGAACGGAAGAGTTGCCTAGTTTTTCTTGTACGAATCGGGTAATCTTGTCAATTACAATTGCTTTTTGATAATCGTCTAATCTTGAATTTTCAATACTGCAATCAACTTCTATGACATCATTTTTAAAGATGTGATTAATAGCTGTCGGAGAAATAATTAAGGAAACATCCTGGTAGTTTTCGCCGGATAGCAAATAACTTCCGGTAGCATCAATTGTTTCAACTTTTAGATTGGAAGCAATATGGAAAGTTTCGGGAATAGTAATACGAATAGAGTAATCTGCGATAGTATTTGATATATCATCCAGATTTTCATTACTGTAAGTAATAAATTTTTTATTACTGAAAAGAGCAGGAGATAAATACCAGTTTTTCAGATACAATTTGTCATTATCAAAACCATATTGTGTAAAACGGCTATTAGGCATTTTAACAATGTAAGTCAATCGAATAAGTTGGGATTGAAAAGGGAGTAGTGGTTTATTAAGGTTTAAAGTTATGATGTCAATGTGTTTTGCAGCTCGTTGCCAATGCAGTTCCTTAAAGTTTTCATCTGAAACAGCTTTAATATCAGTATAACCGCGATCATTTTCAGACGCTAAGTGAAAACTACGATCAAATTCATCTGAAAAGCGTTTGGCTAAAGCTGAATTCTTGGAAGAAAAAGCATTGTTCCAATCGTTTAGAACAATACTTTGAAGTGTATCATTCGTAGAATTGAAATATTCGATTTCCTGCTGGATGTATAATAAGTGCGCTTCTGTATCAGCTTTAACATCAAGCCGTAATTTATGTTGGGCAATTCCGCCCGTAATGCAACAGAAAAACAGATAAAATAAAAGGTTCTTTTTCACGGACTTTTTTATAATAAAGATTACAATAATACTAAAAAGTTGCGTAACTCATCGTTAAACTTACACAAATGCTCTTTTTTAAAGCTTAACAATAGCTTAAAATAGGATTAAACTAAAAATTAAACAAGAAATAGCTTAAGTTCTTTAAGAAATTAAATATCTTTGAAAGAATTATAATGTCCCAAAAAATGATAAAAAAATTACTTTGCATAGTAACCTTTTTATGCTCTACTGTTATTTTTTCACAAGTTGTTATCAGCGAATTAGATGCTGATACTGCCAGTACAGATGTTTTGGAATTTGTAGAATTACATTCTGCGACACCTAATTATGTTTTAGACGGATATGTGTTGGTCTTTTTTAATGCAACTTCTTCCGGAACAGGAGTTTCCAGTTATTATGCAATCGATTTAGATGGATATACTACTGATGCTAACGGAAACTTTCTGATCGGAAATGCACAAGTTTCTCCTTCACCGGTAATTGTTATTCCTAATAATACGATCCAAAACGGTCCGGACGGAGTAGCACTCTATTTAGGTAACGATACAGATTTTCCTTTCGGAACTGCTGCTACGGCCTCTAATGTAGTGGATGCTTTAGCTTATTCAAATAGTTCTACAACGCAGCCAACGGCTTTAATGTCGATTTGGGGATTGTCTGTTTGTGTAAATGAAAATCAAAATAGTTCAGGTTCCAGTCAATCCATTCAGTTGTTAAACGGTAGTTATGTTGTTGATACGCCCACGCCGGGTATGAATAATGACGGAAGTGGAATAGTATTCAATTATATAACAGTGACAACTTCTCAGACCTCTTATAATGAAGGTGAAAATTTTGATATTGTTTTTACAACAAGTCAGCCCGTTCAAAATCAAAATTTAATTATGAATTTTTCATTGACGAACGGCAATTTTTCAGTAAATGATTTTTCAGGCGCTTTGACGGTTTCTATCCCGGTTGGTTCATCTACTACGTCTACAACCATTAGCTTGTATGATGACGGAACAGATGAAGGCGATGAAGAAGCTTTGTTCCAGTTTCAATCATTACCTTCAGGTTATATTGCCAATAATGACAATTTTATTATCCGGATTTATGATATTAATTTTGCGACTGATCCTTGGGGAACACCTCTAAATCCTACGTATGGAGTGTGTGCACCACAAATTCCGGCAGGTTATTATGATGCTTTGGAAGGACTTTCAGGAGCAGCATTGAAACAAGCATTACAAGATATAATTGCAGATCCGGCTGTGGTAAGATTACAAAGTTATGCGGATATCTGGGATATTTTAAAAGATGCTGATCGTAATCCCGAAAATAACAATCAAGTTTGGTGTGTTTATACAGAATCGCCAATGGCGAAATTAGATCAGCAAAATACCAGTAGTATTGTCGGAAAATGGAATAGAGAACATATCTTTTGTCAGTCAAGAGGCGGGTTTGAAGTAGCAATGGGAGATACGGCTGACGGAATTAATGTTTGGAATACAACCGGACCGGACAATACGGTAGACGGAATTTCTGATGCACATCACTTAAGAGCGGTGAACGGACAAGAGAACTCATCAAGGAACAATAAAAATTACGGTACAGTCGCCTCCGGAACGGTTTATGCCGGACCAACAGGAACTCAAGGTTCTTGGAGAGGAGATGTAGCCAGAGCATTGTTTTATATGGCTGTTCGCTTCAATGCTTTGGATGTGGTTAATGGCGATCCGAGTGAGTATTTGTCTGACGGAACAACCCCTTCAGGGGAAATAGGAGATCTGGCTACTTTGTTGAATTGGAATACACAAGACCCGGCTGATGATTATGAAATGAATCGAAATAATGTCGTTTATAATTGGCAGATGAATAGAAATCCGTTTATTGATTATCCTTTATTAGCAGATTATATTTTCGGTTCTCATTACGGAGATCCTTGGTCTTTTGCTTTAGCAAATGAAAATTTTATTGCAGATGCTGTTAAGGTGTATCCCAATCCGACTACAGATTATTTAATGATTTCAGGTTTAAGCGGCACTTCTACTGTAACTATTTATACTTTAACCGGACAGGCTGTTTTAGAGCAGACTTTTGATTCTCAGATCAGACTTACGATGGAGCTGGCTAAAGGAATGTATTTGGTAAAAGTGAAGAATAACGGAAATGAAGCGATCAAAAAAATTGTAATTAAATAAGTTCAGAAACTTATACGTTATATATCGGGAAATGTAAACTGTTTCCCGATTTTTTTAAATTAATTTTGTACTAATTGGTACAATTTGTATATTTATACTGAAAATCAATGAGAAATGGCAGGAAGACCCAGAATATACAATGCAGATCAAGCTTTAGATAAAGCAATTGAAGTTTTTTGGCAAAAGGGCTATGAGAACGCATCATCAGATGATTTGCTAAAAGCTATGGGAATAGGGAAAGGAAGCTTTTATTTGGCTTATAAAGGAGGAAAACAAGAGCTCTTTCAAAAGTCACTGGATCGGGTAATGGATCACCATATAAAAGCGTTTAAAGATAAAATAGAGCTATCGGAGCATCCTTTAGAGGAAATAAGAGTTTTCTTTTATGAAATGGCAGATCCGGAAACTAATTTAGGAAAGTATGGTTGCTATTTTGCAAATGCTTTGATACAGGTTAGTGACAAAGATTTAAAATGTTCAGCCGAAAAACAATTGAGAACTCTGAAAGATATTTTCGTAAAAGCACTTGAAAAAGAAAAGATGCAAGGAAACTTAAAAACAGCTGTGACTCCTGATTTGTTAGGACTACATTTATTAAATCTTTGGAGTGGGCTTAACGTAACTCGAAATACAGTAAATGACAAATCAGAATTAAAGATGCTGATCGAAATGAATTTACGTTGCATACAATGAGACTAATGTAAAACTATGAATTAACTAAAAACAATAAAGAATGAAAAGAAGAGCAACTGCCGTGTGGAACGGCGACATTAAAACCGGGGGAGGGCATTTAACCACTCAAAGTACCACCCTTAACAAGACACAGTATTCGTTTAACAGCCGTTTTGCAGACGGTGTAGGGACAAATCCGGAAGAACTTTTAGCGGCGGCTCATGCAGGCTGTTTTACAATGAAATTAGATTTAGATCTTTCTGAAGCAGGTTATACGGTAGAATCACTGGAAACACAATCAGTAGTTACAATTGATAACGGTGTGATCACACTATCAGAACTGACATTACAGGCTAAGATTCCGGGAATAAGTGAAGAAGAATTCCAGAAAGTAGCTAGGAATGCAGAGAAAACCTGTCCGGTAAGTAATGCTTTTAGTTTTGAAATAAAGCTGACTGCAACTTTAGTTTGATTTAGGAAGTATTAAAAAAAGTTACTGCTTAACACAGATTAAGCAGTAACTTTTTAATTTTTAGAAATTCGGAGATAAATTGTATTTTTTGTAGAAAGTATCTAAAGCGTCTAACACTTCATCTTCAGTATCTACAATTTTGAATAAATTAAGATCTTCCGGACTAATATTGTGGAATTTTTCTAACAGTACCGCTTTAACCCAATCCATCAAGCCTTCCCAGAACTCAGAACCAACTAAAATGATAGGGAATTTAGCAATCTTTTTAGTCTGAATTAGCGTTATAGCTTCAAACAATTCATCCAAAGTACCGAAACCACCCGGCATAACGATAAATCCTTGTGAATATTTGACAAACATTACTTTGCGGACAAAGAAATAATCAAACTGCAAGTTTTTGTCGCGATCGATATACGGATTGAAATGTTGTTCAAAAGGCAATTCAATGTTCAAACCTACTGAAGTTCCCCCGCCGTAGTGAGCCCCTTTGTTCCCGGCTTCCATAATACCCGGACCTCCTCCGGTGATTACACCATAACCGGCTTTACTGATTTTATAAGCGATCTTTTCTGCTAAAAGATAATATCTGTTGTCAGATTTAGTACGTGCCGAACCGAAAATAGAAACACAGGGACCGATTCTTCCCATTGACTCGTAACCGTTTACGAATTCAGACATGATCTTAAAGATTGCCCATGAATCGTTAGTTCGTATTTCGTTCCAAGTCTTTTGTTTGAATTTTTCCTGTATTCTGTGGTCGTCGTTTTCGTATTGCTCTAATGCCATAGTCTTTTCGTCTTTTTAAAATTAAACAAGCCCGCTAAGATAATTCTTTTTTCAAAAATTGTGCCGTATAGCTCTTTTTATTTTTGATAACTTCTTCAGGAGTTCCGGTTGTGACTACCTGACCGCCTCCTTTTCCACCTTCATAGCCAATGTCAATGATATAATCTGCTATTTTAATAACATCGAGATTATGTTCGATAATCAAAACCGTATTGCCTTTATCGACTAATTTCTGTATAACATTCATTAAAACTCGAATATCCTCAAAATGCAGACCTGTTGTGGGTTCGTCTAAAATGTAAAATGTATTTCCGGTATCTTTCTTGGAAAGTTCGGTCGCCAGTTTTACCCGTTGTGCTTCGCCACCTGAAAGGGTGGTACTTTGTTGACCTAGTGTAATATATCCTAAACCTACATCCTGAATAGTTTTGATCTTTCTGTAAATTTTCGGGATGTTTTCAAAGAAAACCACTGCTTCGTTAACAGTCATGTCCAATACGTCTGAAATGGATATCCCTTTGTAGCGGATCTCCAGTGTTTCCCGATTGAAGCGTTTTCCCTGACAGGTTTCGCATTCAACATAAACATCCGGCAAAAAGCTCATTTCAATAGTTCGTACACCTGATCCTTCACAGGTTTCACATCTTCCGCCTTTAACATTAAAGCTAAAGCGTCCCGGTTTATATCCTCTGATCTGAGCTTCCGGAGTTTGGGTAAATAAACTGCGGATTTCAGAGAAAACATCTGTATAAGTTGCGGGATTACTGCGTGGCGTTCTACCGATAGGACTTTGATCAATATCGATAACTTTGTCTATGTGTTCCAATCCTTCTATTTTGTCATAGGGCTGCGGTTTTTTGACCGCATTGAAGAAATGAGCGTTTAAAATAGGGTAGAGTGTTTCATTGACTAAAGTCGATTTTCCACTACCGGAAACCCCGGTTACACAAATTAGTTTTCCTAAAGGAAACTCAACGGTAACATTTTTAAGGTTATTCCCCTTAGCACCGTATAATTTTACGGTTTTTCCGTTGCCTTCACGACGTTTTTCAGGAATTTCGATCTTCATCTTGCCGCTCATGAATTGTGCGGTAATCGTGTTTTCTTTTAGCAACTCTTTCGGTGTTCCCTGACTAATGATCTTACCGCCAAAACGTCCTGCTTTCGGTCCGATATCAATTACATGGTCAGCACGCTCGATCATGTCTTTGTCATGTTCAACAACAATAACTGAGTTTCCAATATCGCGCAGACTTTCTAATGATTTGATGAGTCGTTCGTTATCTCTTTGGTGTAAACCAATGCTCGGTTCGTCCAAAATATACAGTACACCTACCAGTTGTGAGCCGATCTGTGTCGCTAAACGGATCCGTTGGGCTTCCCCACCGGATAGCGATTTAGAACTTCTGTTTAGTGAAAGGTAGTTCAAGCCGACATCCAGTAAAAACTGTAGGCGTGTAGTGATCTCTTTTAAAATTTCAAGAGCAATGGTTTGCTGTTTTTCCGTAAGATGTTCCGGTAAACCTTTAAACCATTCTGACAGTTCAGCGATGTCCATTTGGGCTAATTCGCCTATATTTTTGTCATGAATCTTAAAATATAGTGCTTCTTTACGCAAACGTGTTCCATGGCACTCCTGACATTCGACTTCATCCATGAATTCTTTTGCCCAGCGTTTGATACTTTGTGATTCGGATTGTTCGTATTGATTCTTGATAAAATTAGCAATTCCTTCAAAATCAATTTTATAGTCTTTAGTAATTCCCATCACTTTAGAAACTACTGAAAATTTTTCATTGCCACCGTTCAGGATCATTTCCATTGCTTCCTGAGGAATCGTATCAATAGCATCAGTTAATTTGAATTCGAATTTCTGAGCAATGATTTCCAATTGTTTGAAGATCCAGGAGTTTTTATAGTCGCCCAAGGGCGCAAAACCACCGTTCTTGATCGATGCTTTAGGGTTGGGAATGATTTTTTTAAGGTTAATTTCATTGGTTGTGCCTAAACCGTTACAACATTCGCAGGCGCCTTTCGGAGAGTTAAATGAAAAGTTGTTGGGTTCGGGATTCGGATACGAAATACCGGTTGACGGACACATTAAATTTCGACTGAAATAGCGTACTTCATCACCTTCTTGTTCCAATACCATTAAGATATCATCGCCGTGATACATTGCGGTTTTAATGCTTTCGATAAGGCGCTTTTCAGTATCTTCATCATTTTTAACAGCAATCCGGTCTATTACAATTTCTATATCATGAGTTTTGTATCGATCTACTTTCATGCCGTATTCCAGATCTCGGATTTTACCATCAACACGTACTTTCACGAAACCTTGTTTTGCAATTTGCTCGAATAGTTCACGGTAATGACCTTTTCTGGAACGAATAACAGGTGATAAAATATTGATTCGTTTGCCATTGAAGGTTTCAGAAATCAATTCTTTAATTTGTTCATCTGAATAGGAGACCATTTTTTCTCCCGTATTGTAACTAAAAGCTTCACCCGCACGTGCATATAACAATCGCAAAAAATCATAGATCTCTGTAATAGTTCCTACTGTAGAGCGGGGACTTTTGCTTGTTGTTTTCTGTTCGATGGCAATTACAGGCGACAGACCGTCGATCTTATCCACATCCGGACGTTCTAATCCTCCTAGAAATTGTCGGGCATAAGCTGAAAAAGTTTCTATATAACGGCGTTGTCCTTCGGCATAAATGGTATCAAATGCTAACGATGATTTTCCGGAACCGGAAAGCCCGGTAATAACTACCAGTTTTTCTCGGGAATGATTACGTCAATATTCTTTAAATTATGGGCACGAGCGCCAATAATTTCAATAGTTTCTTCTGTGTTGTTCATGTTTTTTGGCCAAAACGCAAAGATACAAGTTTATAGGGAGAAAAACTAATCACTTTAACAGGCAAAAAAAGAGAGTGTTTAGCAATATAAATGTGAGTTTTTTAGTAAATTTATGGCTAAGAAATCTGTTTTTTTAATATAAAAAAGAAGATCATGATAGAACAATTAGAAACTTTTAAAGGAAATACATTAGCTTTTGAGGTTATAGACGGATTTACAGAGACAGATGAAAAATTGGCTCAAAAGTTCTTTCAGGAAAAATTAGATATGGGGTTTTCATTTGTAAATGTTTTGATTAAACTGGATGAAATGAAAATCAGTAAAACAAGTAGTAAAGCTTTTATGGAAGATATAATTTGGACTTTGAGGAATTATAAGCAAATGGGACATCTTGCAATTGTGGCTCATTCTAATATTTTAAAAGCATTGGTTCCCATTGATAATTTATTTTTTGAAAGAGCAAGTAAAGAAAGGTATGAAAGGTATTTTGATGTTTCTCAGATGGAAGAAGCAATGAAATTTGTCAAATCAACTTTATGAAAAAGATATTTGTTTTAGCAATTGTTTTTTCGCTGTTTAGTTTCAGTTCGGAAAATAAGGATACTTCGGTAGTTTATGTTTGCGGGAAAAGTGAAATTTATCATCAGGTAAAGTCGCATGCCGCTTTAAAGCGTTGTAAGTCGGATATCACAGAAATGACTGAAAAAGAAGCACTAGATGCGGGGAAAAGAAAATGTAAATGCAAAGGATAAAAAAAGAAGCCTGAGGGCTTCTTTTTTTATTTCCTTATTTCAAAAAATCTTTGTCTTTATAAGCAGGATCAGGGTATTTATAGAATCCTTCTCCGGTAGCAACACCCAGTTTGCCTTTGTCAATAAAATTTTCCTTTAAAAACGCAACGGTTTTGATTTTAATCGGATCCTGAGTTTTATCCGCAGCCATTTTATTGATGTTATAAGCAGTTGTAATACCAACGACGTCTAATATTCCAAACGGACCAACAGGTGCTCCGGTTGCAACCATCCAGGTCTTGTCAATGGTCTTGACATCAGAAACGCCATTTACCAACAAATTAGTTGCAGCACCTAACAAAGGAACCAAAAGGGAATTCAGAATATATCCCGGTTGTTCTTTGTAGAGTGGAAGAGCAATCATCCCGATAGCTTTAGCAAAGTCGACCACCTCATTAAAAACCTGTTCATTTGTTCCGGGATGTCCCATGATCTCAGCAGTATTATGTTTCCAAATTTCGTTAGCAAAGTGTAAAGCAACGAATTTTTCAGGACGTTGGGTCGCTGCTGCAAATTGACTGGGTAACAGGGTAGATGAGTTAGTAGCGAAAACTGTTTTTTCAGGTGCTACTACTGCTAATTTTTCATAGAAACTAATTTTAATCTTCGGATTTTCCGGTACAGCTTCAATTAATAGGTCGGCATCTTTTACAGCTTCTGCCAAGTCAGAGCAATAGCTTAAATTTTCAAAAGTGGCTTTCAACTGTTCGTCAGTAGCTTGTAAATCATGGATATAAGCTTTACTTAGCCTGTCAAATTTAGCTTTGGCTTTGTCCAGAACTTCGTCGTTAATATCGTATACTGTTACTTTAAATCCATGAAAAGCAGTTTGGAATGCAATTTGGTATCCCAAAACACCGCTTCCTGCTACAGTTACATTTTTAAAATTCATAATTTGATAGGTTTAAAATATTATTGTAAAGCGGGTTCGTAAGTCGTTAAATCAGTTCGTAGCCAATCCGGAATCTCAATAGATTTTCCCAGTGTTGTATCAATTAATACTTGCGTACTTTTTCCTTTTGCGTGAACAATTTCATTTCCATCTTTACCTAAACTCGTAATTAAGTATTCGATTTCAAAACTTTTAGAACCTAAAGATGAGGTTCTCAACTTGATAGTAGGTTGAACGGCAGTGAGTTTTAATTCTTTATAATAGTCACATTCTATATGCGCAATGACAAACATATTTTTAGTCCAATCCCATTGTTTACTAACTGTTGGCATATAATGACCGCGTCCGATTTGGAAATATTCGAAATAGTAGACATTATTTACATGACTTAAGGGGTCTAAATCATTCCAACGGATAGTTAGAGGTAAGGAAAATTTAAAATCTTGAATATTGATGTTTTGCATAATTATGGTTTTTCGATGTAAAAAGTATATCAAAAATAAGATTTTGCTTCTAAATAAAGGATGAATGGGAAAACTTATTAGGAGAAAATAAAAAAACAACCCAAATAATGGTGTGTTATCTGGATTGTTCCTAATAGCTTGTTTAATTACTATACCTAGAGAGGCATGCAATTATGTTTATAAACAAGTTAAAACTTGAGTAGAGGGAACGGAAACCTTTCCCGCATGAGTTCCTCCGAATTGATCAATAAAGTTCTGAGCACAACTGTAGGTGTTGAAATAGGCAGTAGTGCCAGGACTTGAAGGAATATTATTTACAGAGAAAGCAGTAACATAAGTAGTTTTTACTTCTTTAGTAATACTGGTTTCTTTAGACGAAACTTCTAAACTGTTGTTACTGTAAGAAGTTGAAGCTAGTAATGTAGCAAATAAGGCAGCTGTTAAAAAGACTTTTTTCATAATAAAAAACTTTAAAAGGTTATAAAATAGTTATGTAAATAAATTAATTTATTTTTTACTTTGCAAGTAAAATCTTTTATTTTTAGTTTATTAATGTGTTAAAAATGTATGTTTTTATTTACTTTGTATTCATCTTAGATAAGATGAAAGAAGAATTTCTTTTTATTTTTAACCGGATTACTTGGGTTTGACTTTGTATTAAAAGGAGAAAAGTTATTAAAAGGTTTTGTGTAAAATCAAACGATATTTTAGCTTATTTAGATCTAACTTTAGCTATATTAGCAAAAATATACAAGAATGAATACAGATAAGCTACTATGGATTGTAATGGTACTTATAGCAGGAGCTTTTTTACCTATTCAAGCCGGATTGAACTCCCGATTGGGAAAAGCAGGGGAAAGTCCGGTTCATGCTTCAACCATTTCTTTTGTTGTAGGAGCAGTTGCTCTGATCTTATATCTTGTGGTAACTAAACAAACCGTTTCCTGGTCCGGTATAAAAGCAGCACCCTTTTATTTGTGGATCGGGGTATTCTGGGAGCTTTTTATGTTACAGTTATTATTTTAGCATTTCCTAAATTAGGTCCTGGCTTAACTTTTGGATTAGTAGTTGCAGGACAAATGATTTTCTCTGTTTTATTGGAACATTTCAATGTACTAGTAGCGCAACAGCAGCCCATTAGTATAGGAAGAATTATAGGGATGCTCATGGTAGTGATCGGAGTTATTATAATGAAGAAATTTTAGAAGATTAAATAAAAAATAAATAAAATGAAATTACTTGGAATAGGTTCGCGCATCAAACATGCGGAATACGGAACGGGTGTTGTCACCAATGTATCGGCAAGACATTATTGGGTAACTTTTATTGAAAAAGGAATAGAAACCATTGATCTTACCGAAGAATTTGAAGTTATAGAAGCAGTTGAAGCAGAGGTAGATACCGTAAGTTTTTATGAGGTGGAGAAAATGCTGAAAAATCTTTTGCAAAAATACACAGATATTAGTCCGGCAACCTCTTTAGCCGATAAGTGGAAAGGAGGAAGAATTCTTTTAGAATCCGGGAACGATACACAAAATAAAGAAATTCCTATCGATACTTTTTTCCATAAGATTGTTATGGTACGAGATAGAATACGGGTGATGGAGCAAAAAATAAATTCCAGTAATTTAGACGAATTAGAAAAAGTAGAACTGCAACAATATATTACTCGTATTTATGGAAGTTTAACCACATTTAATGTGTTGTTTAAGCTCAAAGAGGATTATTTTATAGGAGAGAAAAGCAAATAAAAAAAGGCGAATAATTCGCCTTTTTCTTTTTATAAGATATTATTATTATTATTCAATGATCATAGCTTTCAGCTTTTCACGGTATTTTTCTAAAATGGAAATTTTAGACATAAAACCGATAAACTTCCCGTTTTTTAAAACCGGAAGAATTTGAGTTTGTGAATTTTCAAACTTCTCTATGATGGTTTCCATCATTTCATCATAAAAAATAATTTCTTTAGGAGGCTGCATTACCTCTTGTATCGAAGTATATTTAATCTTAAAAGGAGAAAGAATAACAGGTCTGATCTCAGCAACATCAATTAATCCTTGTAGTTGTTCTTTATCATTTAAAACCGGAAAGACCAGCTCGTCCGTAGTTTTGATCAATTCTACTAATTGTTCCAATGAATTTGAATCAGGAACCGGTTTAAAATTGTGCTGTATGAATTGAGAAGCTTCTAAAGAATGCAGAATATTTTTGTCTTTATCATTTGTAAAAACATCTCCTTTACCGGCTAAGTCTTTAATGTCGAAAGAATAGGTTTCAAAACGTTTTGAGATCGCAAAGCTCACTGAAGAAACCATCATTAAAGGAACCATCAGATTATAACCTCCTGTGATCTCAGCAATAAGGAAAATAGCAGTTAACGGAGCATGGAACAATCCGCTTAAAATCCCGGCCATACCTACCAGAGTAAAATTGCTTACTGACATTGGTTTGGTAATTCCGATCAGATTGATAAATTTAGCAAGTACAAAGCCCAGATAAGAACCGATAAAAAGGGAAGGAGCAAAGTTACCTCCGTTACCTCCGGCACCAAGAGTAAATCCTGTAGCATATACTTTTGCCATCATGGTCAAACCAATGAACAATAACAAGACCCAATCGTTGCCTTTATAAGAGCTCAGAATCGTATTGTCCAGAATGTTTTCTGGGTGCTGATTGGCTAAAACTTTAATACTTTCATATCCTTCACCGAATAAGGACGGAAAGAAGAAGATCAATACGGCTAAAAGTGTAGCACCGATAAAGGCTTTTCTGTATACACTGCTTTTATATCGGGCAAACCAATGTTCGATCTTACTGAATGTACGGGTATAATTCACACAGATAAATCCGGAAATGATACCCAATAAGATATAATAAGGGATGTTTTGATAATCAAAAGCTTCTCCTTCCTTAAAGCTTAAAAGTATATTTTCATTTAAAACAATAGTAGACACTAATGCCCCGGTAGCGGCACTGATCATAATAGGGATAAAAGCCGTGATACTGATCTCCGTCAGGACTACTTCAATGGCAAATAAAACGCCCGCTATGGGTGCATTAAAAGCTGCAGCAATACCGGCAGCAACACCACAGGCTAAAAGTAAAGTACGGTCTTTATAGCTCAAACGGTAATTCTGAGCAAAATTGCTTCCGAAGGCTGCTCCTGTAATTGTAATAGGCGACTCAAGTCCGGCACTACCACCCATACCTACGGTAAATGAACTGGTAATGATCTGAGCATACATTTGCTTCCTTGGCATAATACCGCTTTTCTTGGCTACAGCATACATAATCTGAGCCGTTCCTTTTTGCAGGGAGCCGTTCAATAGCTTTTGAATGACCAAAGCCGTTAGTAAAATTCCGATGATAGGAAAAGCACTGTTACTATAAGGCAAATTCAAAAAACCGTCCAGATATTGAGCAAATTTATAGACAGAGTGGGCAAATGTTTTTAGAACAATTACTGCTAATGCCGAAGAAATTCCAACCAAAACACAAGAAAAGTAAATAAATTGTCTTGGCGATAACAAGGATTTAAAAATGAAAACCAGGCGCTCCAGTCTTTTGACATTTTTTCGAATAAAAAGGAGAATCGGATTTACTTTTTTCGTATGCATTTTTCTGTTAAAAACAAAATTTCGGCAAAGTTACCGCTTCTTAAAAGAACATGCTAATAATTATTCAATTTTTCTTGAACCATCGCTCTTATTTCATCAAAAAAAGCCTTGAATTCCATATTGAAAGCATCGTAGTAAAGTTCCAGTTCCCGAATGGCGAATTGCATTTTAGACTTGAATTGTGTGCGATAATCCATCTGGTACAAAATTTTTTCCATGCCTTCAAGATGAGCATAACTTCCCAACCAGTTTTGCGAGATCATTTTGGGTACCATACGTTGCATTTTAGGAGTAAGTAGATCAAAATTAGTTTCCAGTAACTGATAAAAGCTATTGATGTATTCATTTAAAGGAGTATCCGAATATAAATCCCAGTTAACGGTTAAGAAATGATCATAATAGATATCCATAATAACCCCGGAATAGTGTCCGTAAGCTTCGTGCAAACGGTGTTTACTTTGCCTGTAAGTCGGATGGAAATCAGTAAAAGAATCAATTTGTCTGTGGAGTAAGATTCCTTTTTGAATAGCTATCGGAAATTTCTCATATTCATGACCTTTGATCCCGTCTGCCATAAAGTTGCCGATTTTTATCAGATCGTTAGCACCGGAAAGATAAATATGGGCAAGATAGTTCATGTTTTTACAGCGTATTTAAAGGACTAATTAGTATATTTGCTATGCAATTTAAACTTTTAGAATAACAAATCATAATATAACTTTCATAATTCTTCAGAGAATGACATTAATCAAATCTATTTCAGGAATTCGAGGTACAATAGGAGGTAATGTTGGAGATAATTTAACCCCGGTTGATGCCGTGAAATTTGCTTCAGCCTACGGAACGTTCTTAAAACAAAACGCTAAGTCAGATTCAAAATTAAAAGTAGTGATAGGCCGAGATGCCCGTATTTCGGGACCAATGATCCATCAGTTAGTGGTCAATACATTGATCGGTTTAGGAATTGATGTGATCGATTTAGGTTTATCTACAACACCAACAGTTGAAGTGGCAGTGCCAATGGAAGGTGCTGAAGGAGGAATTATTTTGACGGCATCACACAATCCGAAACAATGGAATGCTTTAAAATTGTTGAATGCAAAAGGCGAATTTTTGAGCGGAGCTGACGGGGCTAAGATTCTGGAAATAGCCGACCAAGAAGCTTTTGACTTTGCTCAGGTTGATGATTTAGGCGAGATTTTTGAAAATGAGGCTTACATGGATATTCATATTGATGAGGTACTGAAACTCCCTTTAGTAGATGTGGAAGCAGTAGCAAAACGTAAGTTCAAAGTAGTAGTTGACGGTGTGAATTCTTCCGGAGGTGTTGTTATTCCTAAGCTTTTAGAAGAAATGGGAGTAGAAGTGGTAAAATTGTATTGTGAGCCTAACGGACATTTTCCGCATAATCCTGAGCCGTTAAAAGAACATTTGGGAGATATTTGTAAGTTAGTAGTGGAAGAAAATGCCGATTTTGGTATTGTAGTAGATCCGGATGTGGATCGTTTGGCTTTTATTTCAAACGACGGAGAAATGTTCGGAGAGGAATATACCTTAGTGGCTGTTGCTGATTATGTATTGAGCAAAACACCGGGAAATACGGTTTCTAATATGTCGTCTTCCAGAGCATTACGCGATATTACTGAAAAGCATAACGGAGCTTATGAAGCCAGTGCTGTAGGTGAAGTAAATGTAGTGGAATTAATGAAAAAAACGAATGCGATCATCGGTGGAGAAGGAAACGGAGGAATCATTTATCCGGAATTGCATTACGGGCGTGACGCTTTAGTAGGAGTTGCATTGTTTTTGACCTATTTGGCAAACCAAACGCAAACGGTTGCCGAAATACGTGCCGGATATCCGCAATATTTTATGAGCAAAAATAAAATTGAATTAACCCCTCAAATAGATGTGGATGCTGTGTTAAAAGAAATGGAACAGGTCTATGCTCACGAAAACATTACCACAATTGATGGTGTTAAGATCGATTTCCCAACCGAATGGGTGCATTTGCGTAAATCCAATACCGAACCGATCATCCGAATTTACACTGAGGCTCCTTCGCAAGTTGAAGCAGATGCTTTGGCAGAGCGCTTTGTAGAAGAATTGAAAAAAATAGCCGGAATTTAGTTAGCTAAAAAATCATAAATAAAAAGAGAACTTAATTGTAAGTTCTCTTTTTTTTATTTTCAAGGTTTCCAACCAATTTGTAAAGCGTAAACGTTTTTATCGTCTTTGGTTATGGAATAAACACTTTCTATTTCGTTTGCAGCGCAACAAATGTTAGCTTTGTCCTTTAAATTGAGCTCGCGCATAAAATTGATGTCTAAAGTGGCAATTTTACACTGTAATAATTTCTCAGGATCTTCAGCATCCAAACACCATTCCAGATATTTAACATTGTTAACGTGATTGACGATATCAATATCCGATAAGGTTACTTCATACGGCAGACATAATGCGGATCCCTCCGGGATATTAATTTTTTCAGTTGGCTTCTCAGTTGCTGAAATATCATATTTTTCAAAGTGATCGTGTGGCATGGCTAAAGCATCCGGACGTCGTGTTTGAGTATTGATAACGGCCCAAAAAGTTTCACAACCCACAATTTTTTCACCATTCAGATGCATTTCCAAACAGCGCACCGAACGTGAGTTTTCTAAGCTCTTAATCCATGTTTTTACAGTTACGACATCACGCCATTTTGGTAATTTTAAAATTTCTACTCGCATTCGGCTCAAAACCCACGCTTGCTGCTTCAATTGTAGATCAGAATAACTGATACCGCCTTTATCAGCATGAGAACCTGCTGTTAACTGTAATAAGTTGCACAGATCTGTATATTTCAGGTATGCATTTGGGTAACAATGTAAAAAACTGATTTCAAAAGTTTCTTCTAAAACAGAGGAAAAATCGGGTGCTATAGGCATAGTTATGAGTTTTTGAGGTCTTTAATTTGTTTCTCAATGACAGCGATTATTTCTGTAACAGCAGTTAAATAATCAAACCAATGAACATTTTCAGTACGCTTAAACCATGTGATCTGGCGTTTTGCAAAGCGCCTTGTGTTCGTTTTGATCTGTTCAATGGCTTCAGCCAAAGTTATTTTTCGGTCAAAATAGTCAAATAGTTCACGATAACCGACAGTTTGTAAAGCATTCAGATGTTTATTGGGATACAGTTTTTTAGCTTCTTCTAACAAACCTTCCTGCATCATGTTATCGACGCGTAAGTTAATACGTTCGTACATCTTTTCTCTGTCAGCTTGCAGACCAATGATAATAGGTGTAAAATTGCGTTGAACGGAACGCTTGCCTAAAAAACCGGAGTAAGGCTTTCCTGTTCCCAAACAAACTTCCACAAAACGTTTCATGCGTTGCGGGTTGACCAAGGTTTGCGGGTTTTCAGCTTCCAATTTTTGATAGTAAACCGGATCTGATTCTTTGAGCTTTTGCCGGAGGTATTCAATCCCGAACTTATCATAATCTGCATTTATCTGCTCCCGAACTGAAGCGTCAATATCCGGAAACTCATCAAAACCTTTCAGTACAGCATCAACATATAGCCCCGAACCGCCTACCATGATCTGAACGTTATTTTTGGTGAATAACTGATCTAACAGGGATAAGGCTTCCTGTTCAAAGTCGCCAACAGTATAGGTGTCAAAAACGGATTTATTCCGGATAAAATGATGCGGAGCAGCCGCTAATTCTTCTGTGGTAGGAACAGCAGTACCGATTGACATTTCTTTAAAGAACTGACGACTGTCACAGGAAAGGATATCGCAGTTAAAGTGTTGCGCCAACTTAATGCTTAAAGCCGTTTTTCCAATAGCTGTCGGACCTATGATGGTAATTAAATAATTCATTTATGATAGAGCACTACCGCAATGGTAGCAAAATTTAGCATTTTCTGTATGATCTGAAGTTCCGCAATGGGAACATTTTGTCGGGTTTGTCTTTCGTACCTGATGGCTGTATTCCGCCGAAACGATTCCTGTAGGAACTGCGATAATTCCGTAACCTAAGATCATAACGATGGTTGCAATGAATTGACCAATAGTTGTAGCCGGAGCAATATCTCCGTAACCAACCGTTGTTAAGGTTACGATACACCAGTAAATACTTCTGGGGATACTCGTAAAGCCACTGCTGGGACCCTCGATCATGTACATTAAAGTTCCCAAAAGGATAGAAATGATCATCACGAAATAGATGAAAACAATAATTTTGGATTGGCTGGCTTTTAATGCTAAGCGAAGATTAGAAGCTTGTCCTGTAAAATGAGCCAAGTTTAAAATACGGAATAATCGCAATAAACGTAGCGCCCGTATTACCGATAAAACACGTGTTTGCGGAATAAAGAAAGACAAATAAATGGGCATTATAGAGAGTAAATCAATAAGGCCATAGAAACTAAAGATGTAGCGAAATGGTCTTTTGTTCGATAGAATGCGTAAAATATATTCAATAGTGAACAAAACAGTAATAAACCACTCGATAGCATATAAAATGGTATGGTATTGTGTGTTGAACTCTTTTACGGATTCCAGCATTACAATAACCACGCTTAAGAGGATAAAACCTAGTAAGACCAAGTCAAACATACGACCGGCAAAAGTATCAGTACCGTAAATGACAGTATAAAGTTTCTTTTGAATTTTACTCCATTTGTTGTTTGATTGCTGCATGCTAAAAACGAATGATCTTAACTTTATTTTTTCGGATGAAGCTTTGAATGATAGTTTTAATATCCCGATTGTGCTGCATCGGACTGATCAGGTTTTTCAGAATATCTACGTTGATAATCTGATGATTTAGATCGTAAAAGCAATATCCTTTATAAATTCCGTTTTCTATCAGAACAGCACTTTTTTCCTCTACACTTCTTCCTTTGTCAATGATAACCATAGTATTGTTCTCAAAGGAACTTTCAGCAATAAAAGTTTGTACTCTTTGATTGTATTCTTCGGGTTTTTCCTTGTCTATACAGGCGCCATAGCATTGTTTAATATCGTACTGAAAGCAGCTTTTTTTAGTATCATATAAGCCGTTAATTTTCTGGCATAGATGATACTTTTCAGTTATTTTAAATAGAAAAGTTCTTCCTTCCTGCTGTGTACCAAATGAAGTGATCTCTTTTTTACGTCCGTCAGCTTTCTGAACTTTTAGGGCTAAATACCCTTTTTCATTTTTCTCCGTATACAAAGCCCATTGAAAAATAGTTCGACGTTGGGCGCGATTGTAGATCGGTTTATTGATTTTGATCTCTTCACTTTCTTTAAGTAGTGCGATGAGTTCACTACCGGTTTCTTCAAAAGTTACGGCATACACTTCTCGCTGTATCTTTTTGCTTTTACTTGATGTACCTGTAAAATGCTGATTGACCCTTTTCTTTATATTTTTACTTTTACCAATGTAAATAACATCACCTTTTTCATTGTGAATATAATAAATACCAGTCTTAGAAGGTAAATTTTCCACAATATCCAGCAATTTAGGAGACATTCCAGATTTTAATTCAGTTTTGACAAAACCTTTAACGATCTCTTTTTCTTTGTCTTTAGAAAGTAATAATTTAAAAAGTTTTACGGTAGCCATAGCATCTCCGCTGGCACGATGACGATCGGCAATAGGGATGCCTAAACCGCGAACCAGTTTTCCTAAGCTGTAAGATCTTTGATCGGGAATTAATTTTTTAGATAGTTCCACCGTATCAATCGTCGGTCGGGTAAAATCGTACCCCAAGCGATTGAATTCCATTCGGATAACACGGTAGTCAAAAGAAGCATTATGAGCCACAATGATACTATCTTCGGTAATCTCAATAATGCGTTTAGCTACTTCGAAGAATTTAGGTGCACTACGAAGCATGGAATTATTGATTCCGGTAAGTTTTACCACAAATGGCTGGATCGGGATTTCAGGATTTACTAAGCTAATAAATTGATCTACTACATTATGTCCGTCGAATTTGTAGATCGCAATTTCAGTAATTCCTTCTTCGTTATACTGGCCACCAGTGGTTTCTATGTCTAATATTGCGTACATTTTTCAATGTCAATGTCAATCTCAAAAAACAATGTCAATCTCAAAAAACAATAGTTAAAAATTGAATTTTGCAATTGATACTGTAATTGCTATTGAAAAATTATTTTTTGTTAATGATCATTTTTGAAGCAATTGTAATCAATTCTTCCACTTTTTTTAAAAATAAAACCTATATCTGTATTTGTTTCCTGAGCTTCACCAAAATTTAATGAGGCACTTCCTAAAGAACGAATTAATTGATTTTTGTAATATTCATTTTCATAACGTTCATCCAAATTTCTTGTAAAGAAAATACATTCTCCTGCAAAACAAACCAATTGATCTTCAAAATTGAATATTTTTTCGTAAAAAGTATTGTTTTTCATCCATTTTAATTCAAATTGTTATGATAATACTTTTTGATTACAATTGTTATTGATATTGTCTTGCTCCAAATATACTACTTCCTATTCGAACCATCGTGCTACCACAGGAAATTGCTAATTGGTAATCGCCACTCATGCCCATAGATAAAATTTTTAGGTTCCAATTATCAGTGTTCTGTTTGGAGTATTTATCGAAAAGTGATTTTAAATAGGTGAATTCTTTTCTGATCTGATTTTGATCTTCTGTAAAAGTAGCCATTCCCATTAAGCCTACAATTCGAATATTTTTTAAATTATTGTTGTCACTTCGAGCGGAGTCGAGAAGTTGTTTCAGTATCTCTTCTAATTCCTTTTCATCTAAACCGAATTTACTTTCTTCTTCCGCAATATGAATCTGAAGCAAACAGTCGATAACTCTATTGTTCTTTTCGGCTTGCTTGTTGATCTCTTGTAAAAGTTTCAAGCTGTCAACACCGTGAATCAAGCTCACAAATGGCGCAATAAGTTTTACTTTTCTCGATTGCAAATGCCCGATGAAATGCCACTGAATATCTTTGGGAAGCTGCTCGTGTTTTTCAACTAATTCTTGTACATAGTTTTCACCAAAAATGCGTTGACCCACCTCATAGGCTTCCATTAGATCTGAAATCGGTTTGGTTTTTGAAACGGCTACCAAAGTTACGTCTTCAGGTAATGAAGATTTTATTTCTGTTAGATTTATTGCTATTGACATAAGTTAATTTTCTACTCCTAATATATTTCTAAAATCTTTAATAAGTTCATTTATTATTTCAAACGTGTAATCTGAAGAATCTTTCGATAGTTTATCCCATTTAGGTTTCAATGATTCAATAGGTACATTTTCTTCTAGTAGAATATTTGTAAATTCTGTAGTTATAAAACTATATTCTTCTAAAAAAATATCAATTTTAGTTGATAGCTTTTCAGAAAAATAAATTTTATTTGGAAGATAATATTTTTGAAAATCTTGAAAAGAGTTTGAAAAGTTATTAATTATATGAATATTATTATTAATATGGTTTGGTTTAATTTTAAAGACATCATTTAAAGAAGATTGTAATATAAGCATTTTGAGATATAATTCTTTTATAACTTTTGCTCTTTCAGAATGTAAATTTGTAAATTTAATATTAAACTCGTGGAGTTTTGCATCTAGTATGTGTTGGAAGTTTTTGTTTTCTTGCTCAATTTTCATTTTATGATTTTCTAAATTTTGAGCTAATTCCTTTTTTTTAATTTCTATAATTTCTTTAAAAAAATACTCAATTAAATTTTTTCCCCATACTAAACCAACAAGAATTAGTAAGGCAGGAGGACCCGAAGATATCAATAATTCTATTAACTTATCCATATTTAATATTATGTGATTTAGCTCTGCTGAACTTACGTTTCTCCTTCATCGAAAGGACAAAGTTAAACAAATCTAAAGTTCATATACAACTAAACCACTTCTAAACTTAGGTTCAATATAAGTGCTTTTAGGCGGCATAATCAAATCAGCATCAGCAATGGCTTTGATCTCATTAATATCGGAAGGATAAAGCATAAAACCGACTTTGAAATCTCCGGAATCGACTTTTTCCATAATAGAAGCGATAGATTGTTTTCCGGAAAGATACGAAATTCGTTCATCATTGCGTAGATCTTCAATGCCGAGAATAGGTTGTAAAACGCAATCGTATAAGATCTGTGCGTCTAAATTAGTGAGAACAGATTCTTTTTCTTTGGTATTCGATTGGTAAACCAAAGCATAGAACTTACCATTCAGGTACATACCGAATTCTCCTTTTTGAGTTGGTTTCCACAATTCTTGTTCTTTCGGAATGACTATAAAATGCTTTTTCAGTTCTTCCAGAAAAGCGTTTTGAGAAAGTCCGTTCAAATCTTTAATCAAGCGATTGAACTCGTAAATTTTCACATTACTTTCGGCAATTAAGAAGCTCATAAAATAATGCAAGTTCGGATTGTTTAAATGTTTGTCCTGATCGTACAAAGCACTGGCAGAGGCCGATCGGTGATGGCCATCGGCAATATAAAGGTTCGGAATTTCTTCAAAATATTCCTGAAGCCAGTCGATCTCGTTTTGCGTATCGATTTTCCACAACGAATGAATCTCGTGATTAGGCGTTGCAAATTCGTAAAAAGGTTGGCTCTTTTTCTTTAGGTTGATCCAGGTGTGAATAGCCGGATTATCGGGATAGGTAATTAGGACCGGTTCGGTATTAAAATGTGTTTGGTGCAGGTAATCTTTGAACAACTCTACCCGAAATGCTAAAGTATCTTCGTGTTTCTTGATCTTATTTTCCTGATAATCCAAAATAGAAGTTCCGGCTATGATGCCTGTAAAAACTTGTTTCTTGTTCTTGATTTGGTACAGATAGAACGCTGCTGCTTCGTCGGTCACTAAAATTTCTTCAGCCTTAAAGTTTTCGTATTGTTTTTTGACGGATTGAAACCGTTTTTCAACAGCAATGGTTTGCATGTTCTGATAGGCCGGACTAATGATATGCAGAAATGAATACGGATTGAATTCCAGCCAAGCTGCCAGTTCAGCAGGGGAATACTCGTCATAAGACCGACAAGTAACCCAAGCTGCCTTTTCCGGCGCCGGTCGAACAGCTTTAAAAGGGATGATTTTGGCCATAGTTTGGTCGAATGTCAAAAGTTGAAAGTCAAAAGGTTGAGAATTACTTTCCGGCTTTTGACTTTCAACGTTAAGACTATTTAAATTGTTTTGCTACTTTTTCAGCTTTTCTGCTTTCGCTGTAATCGTAGAAACCTTCACCTGATTTTACCCCTAATTTTCCAGCCATTACCATATTAACTAATAGTGGACATGGAGCATATTTCGGATTTTTAAAGCCGTCGTACATTACATTTAAGATGGACAAACAAACGTCTAATCCGATGAAATCAGCTAATTGAAGTGGTCCCATTGGGTGTGCCATTCCTAATTTCATTACAGTATCGATTTCTTGTACTCCTGCAACACCGTTATATAAAGTTTCGATCGATTCATTGATCATCGGCATCAAAATTCTATTAGCTACAAATCCCGGATAATCGTTAACTTCAGTAGGTGTTTTTCCTAATTTAACAGACAAGTCCATAATAATTTTAGTGACCTCATCAGAAGTATTATAACCACGGATGATTTCAACCAATTTCATGATAGGCACCGGATTCATAAAATGCATTCCGATAACACGCTCCGGATGAACTACTGTTGCAGCAATTTGTGTAATGGATATAGAAGATGTATTAGTTGCTAAGATTACATTGTGGTCGCAAACTTCGCTTAACTGTTTAAAAATATTTAGTTTTAAAGTTATATTTTCAGTAGCCGCTTCTACAACTAAGTCACAACCTACAACACCGTCTTTAACATCTGTATACGTAATGATGTTGGCTAATGTTTTGTACTTGTCTTCTTCGGTAATAGTTCCTTTTGAAACCATACGATCCAGGTTAGAGGCAATTGTGCTCATTCCTTTTTCAATGGCTTTTTCAGAAATGTCGATTAATTTTACGGTAAAACCGGTTTGTGCAAACGTATGAGCGATTCCGTTACCCATTGTTCCTGCACCTATTACAGCTATAGTGTTCATTATTTATATTAGTTTGTTTTAGTTTCTTTTTTGTATTACAATTATCTGTTTTTCTCCATAGAAGCTATGATTTGATACGCTACACGCAATGCTTCCGTTCCATCTTCTAAAGTGACAATAGGAGTGGTGTTATTGTTAATTGCATCGGCAAAAGTTTCCAATTCGTCTAAGATAGCGTTATTAGTATGAACTTCTGGATTGTCAAAATAGATCTGTTTTTTAACCCCTTCGGCATTTTGCAGGATCATATCAAAATCACCCGGAACTTCAGGAGCGTCTTTCATTTTTACGACTTCGCATATTTTCTCTAAATAATCAACCGAAATGTAAGCGTCTTTTTGGAAGAAACGCGATTTACGCATGTTTTTCATTGAAATACGGCTTGAAGTAATGTTGGCGACACAACCATTTTCAAATTCTACGCGGGCATTGGCAATATCAGGTGAATCAGAAATCACAGCTACACCACTGGCATGTACGTCTTTTACTTTTGATTTTACAACGCTTAAAATAGCATCAATATCGTGAATCATCAGGTCAAGAACTACAGGAACATCGGTACCACGGGGATTAAATTCTGCCAATCGGTGAGTTTCAATGAACATCGGATTGTGAATCTGATCTTTTACGGCTTTAAATGCCGGATTAAATCGTTCCACATGACCTACTTGCCCTTTAACATTATACTCTTTAGCTAGTTTAATGATGCCTTCGGCCTCTTCTACGGTATTTGAAATCGGTTTTTCTAAGAATACGTGCTTTCCGGATTTTATTGCCTGAACAGCACATTCATAGTGTGACAGTGTAGGCGTTACAATGTCGACAACATCAACGGCAGCAATGAGTTCTTCTATGGAGTTAAATTTGGTATAGCCAAATTCTTTGGCTACTTTATCGGCATTTTCTTTGAAAGGATCGTAGAAACCTACTAATTCGTATTTTTCAGATTGTTTGAGTAAACGTAAATGTATTTTGCCCAAGTGACCGGCACCCAGAACACCAACTTTTAACATAATGAGAGTATTTTGAACAAAAATAAGGTTTTTGTTTCAAGTTTCAAGTCAAATTTCTTAGGTTTTTTGGTTTTTCTTTTTCTTGTTTTTTGTGTTTTTTAACATTATTTTTACCCTAAAGAAATTTGGTCTATGTTGAACGACACTCAGAAACATCAGGGGCTTAGAAATAAGTTGGTTACGCTTTTAGAAGAAAAGGGAATAACCGACAAAAATGTTCTGGAAGCTATTCGGAAGATTCCAAGACATTTGTTCTTAGACTCCAGTTTTGAAGATTTTGCTTATCAGGATAAAGCTTTTCCGATAGCAGCAGGGCAAACGATATCTCAGCCTTATACAGTGGCTTTTCAGAGTCAGTTGCTTGAGGTAAAAAAAGGAGATAAAATATTAGAAATAGGGACGGGTAGTGGTTACCAATGTGCTGTTCTGTGTTTAATGGGAGCTCAGGTTTATTCTATTGAACGCCAAAACGAGTTGTTTAAAAAAACATCATTGTTCCTGCCTAAGATAGGCATTCGCCCGAAGCGACTCATATTCGGAGACGGATATAAAGGCTTAGAGTCAGAGGCTCCGTTTGATAGTATCATCATTACAGCAGGTGCTCCGTTTATCCCGCAGCCTTTAATGGCGCAGTTAAAGATAGGCGGAAGAATGGTCATTCCGTTAGGAGAGGATCATCAAATCATGACAATGTTGATCCGTAAGAATGAAACACAATTTGAGAAGCATGAGTTCGGAGAGTTTCGATTTGTACCTTTATTAGAAGATAAAAATTAAATAGCGATCAATTTTTTGACACTATATAAATACCTACACTTAAATAATTTAAATCTCTGCATGAAAAAAATTTTAATGTTATGCCTGATCTTGTTCGGTTTTTCTGCTTTTGCCCAACAAGACTATTCTACAGTAATGGATCTGTTACTGAATAACAAAAGAGAAGAAGCTCGAAAATTATTCAACAAGCAATTTGGGAAAACAAAAGATAAATCAATTGATTTATTGTTCTTAGATGCTATGATTGATGAGCAAAACGGACGGATCAATTATGATGCGACCTTGCTTCAGAAAATTGAGAAGTTGCCGAATGCCGTTTATTACATTGATCCTTTTATCAATGATAATTTTGTAATGGCTAATGTAAATGATGAAAAATATGATGATCTGACCTTTGAAAAGATTGACTTTTTGGCGCAGTCAGAAGTTTTCAGAAATCGGGATATTGTGAAATACCGAAAAGCTGTTTCCGAAAATAAACGTTTGCGCTATGAAGAAGGAAAAAAATATATTGCTCAGCTGCATACAATAAGTGCGTGGCAGTTTTGCGGTGTTTTTGAAAACTTAAATAGCAGCGGTCTGGATACGGAATACGAACCGGAAACGTATGCTAAAAACGACAAAGTATTTGAAGCGAACAGTAATGGGCAAGTAGGATGGTACAATCCTAAGATTCCTGAGTACGATGGTTATAATTTTTTCTCTAATGAAAGTGAATACGGAAGAGGAATCATGTATGCACAAACTTTTGTGGATGTCCCTGCAGATAAAGAATATTTGTTGCAATTCGGTACATCTTCCGGGATAAAGGTATTTGTTGACGATGTAGAAGTTGCATCTGCTTATGAAACCGGAAGAACGAATATTAATGCTTTTAATTATTGGTTAACATTATCTAAAGGTACTCATCGCATCCTACTTAAAGTAGAGTGTTCCGGTAATGATTATTTTTCTGCTCGTTTGGTAAATAAAGATCTTTCGAATCCGACAGAATTACAATTTTCCTCTGTTTATAAGGATTATGCAGGAGGGACAACAGTTGCAGCCACAGAAACAACGTTAGATTATGAGAAGTATTTTCAGGATTTGGTAACTAAAAATCCTGAAAATGTGTTGTATAAATTGTTCTTGTTTAAAGCTTATGAGGCAAATCATAAGAAAGAATTAGCACATAAAGCAATAGAAGGCTTAGATACTAAATACCCTAAAAGTTCTTTGATCGCCCGTTACATGATAGGATATTACAGTATGGATGATAACTATGATAAGATCGAGGAGCTGAATAAGAATATAGAAAACAATGATGAAGACTATTATTATACGGTATTATTGAAAATGAAAGACGGTAATTGGCTTAAAGAAGCTCAGATCAAAGACTTAGAAAGCTATGCCGAAAAATCAAAAAAATACATCAGTAAGACTTATAGCTTATTGTTTCAATTCATGGTGGCTTCAAGACAATCTAATATTGATAAAATGTTTGAATTGTTAGATGATTTAATAGCGGAAAGCCACAACAAAGAAGGTTATATACTGTCTAAAGCTAATTTATACAATAATCTAAAAGACGATAAGACCACATACATAGAAATATTAGAAGGGATTGTAAAAGAACATGAGGATTTTGATGCCGTAGGCAAATTGGTTGAATTTTACAGCGATTCTAATAGAAAAGAAGATGTAAAACAGATCATTTTGAGTCGTTTGAAAGTGTATCCGTATTTTAATTCATTGCGAGATGCATATATCGGAATGTTAATCAATGAAAACCAATATAAGGAAGCGTTAACCTATGTAGATGAAAATCTGGAATTTTTCCCGTATTCGTTTGAGAATTTTGAACAAAAGGCAGATATTTATCGTTTGATGAAAGACAACAAACAAGCGGAAACATATTATCTAAAAGCTCTTTCTCATGATTCTTCTAATAGTTCATTACGTAAAAAATTATACGATTTAACGAATACACCTGACGAAATAGAGGTAGTGGAAACGAAAGATGTTTATGATCTGATTGAAAAAAGACGTAACACAGCTTTAAAAGGAGATTATGGTGTTTCATTACTTTTAGACGAATATATCGTTAATGTATTGCCGGAAGGCGGACGCAAATCCAAAGTTCGTTTTATTTACGAAGTAACGGCTGAAAACGGTATTGAGAACCTTAAAGAGTATTCTTTGAATACTTACGGGATCAATCTGATAAAATCTGAGATCGTTAAAAAGAACGGAACTCTTGTTCCTGCTGAAGATAGCGGTTCTATGTTAGTTTTTCCTAATCTGGAAGTAGGCGACGTCGTTTATATTGAGTACGATTATTATTCTAATTCGTATGGACGATTCTACAAAGACTTTACGTCAGGATTTACCTTTAACGGTAGTTATCCGGTAGTGGAATCCACTTTTTCAATTATTCATGATCCTAGTTTAGATCTGAAAATAACCTCTAAGAACGGAAACGTAAAACTGACGGAGAAAAAACTGAAAAAGAAAGTAATCAAGCAGTGGAAACAAGAAAACACACCAAGTATTCCGATCTATGAAAAGTATGCTCCGGAATATTCTGATCTAACTAAAACCATAAGCGTCGGAACCATTAAGTCATGGAGTGTTATTGCCGATTGGTATGCTGATCTGGTAAAGAAAAATATAAAATACGACCGAATAACTCAAAATGCGTTTAAAGAGATCTTTCCAGAGGGAATAAACGGAATTTCTGAAAATGAAAGAGCCGAAAAGATCTACAGATATATTTGTGATAATATAACTTATAGTTTCTTAGATTTCAGACAAAGTGGTTATGTTCCGCAAAAACCATCTAAAACGCTAACTACTAAATTAGGAGACTGTAAAGACTTGTCAACGTTGTTTGTAACCCTAGCACAGGAAGCAGGTTTGCAATCTAATTTGGTTTTGGTATTGACTAATGATAACGGATTTAAAACACTTTCACTGCCTTCTAAAGATTTCAATCACTGTATTGTAAGAGTTATGATTGACGGTAAGGAGACGTTCCTGGAAATGACAGATCGTTATTTGCCTTTTAAAGCTTTACCGATTTCTTTATACCATGCCAATGCTTTAGTGATTAATTTTGATAAGGTAAAAAATCAGGAAGCACAATTGATCAATATACCGTTTGATAATGCTATTGTAAATAAAAATGTAACCAAAACCATTATCAATGTAAGCGAAGACAAAAAAGAGTTTACAAATAACCATGTGTTATACGGAAGCCCGAAATCGTACTATAATGAGTTGTTTTCAAATGCCACAACCGAAGATGTAAGAAAGAAAGAATTTGAAGAAATGTATAATTCCCGTCTTAATAAGGTTGTTTTAATGAAAGATTCAAAATTATTATCCACTGATAAATATTCAGAGAGTGTTAATTTTGAAACCGGTTTTACGGTAAATGAAAAACTACAACAGTTAGGAAGTCTTAAGATATTAAGTATACCGTTTATCGATCAGGTATATACTAAAGACATTATCTCAAAAGAGAATCGTAACTATTCCATTTCATATATAACCTATGAAAATGTAAAAGATTATGAGTCTGAAGTAGTACTTAATATTCCGGAGGGAAGTAAATTCATTGAATTGCCGGAAAATAAAGATCTGAGTTATAAAGGCCATCATTATGAATTACAATATGAATTGGCAAAACCGAATCAATTAGTCGTAAAAAGAAAAGTAACGTTGGATTGGAATGATATTCCGTCTGATGATTATGCCGATTTCAAAAAATATGTAGAAGAGGTAATTGCTGCTGAAGAACAAATCGTAGGGTATAAATAAGTAAATCTTAATAGACAACAAAAAGCCGGGTCATGACCCGGCTTTTTGTTGTATTATCTCAAACTGGTTAGCTTTTGTTTTAAGACTTCTAATTCATCAAGGATTTCAGATATCTGCTCTTCCTTTTTAGCGCCTTTACCAACATCAATGCCTTTTTCCTGAAGAATTTCAGATATAGCCTGTATCGCAAAAGGATTAATGTCAAAGCTATGGCTTAATTTTATTTTGTACCACGCCACTAAAAGTGCTTTAAGATCCAGTTCCAATATATCGGCTAATAACTGAACTTGTTTGCGGGTAGGAATGCGGTAACCATTCTCGAATTTACTGATTAAAGCCTGATCGATCGATGCTACTTCGGCCAATTTTCGAGTGGTAAGTTCTTTGTCGTAACGTCCTTGTTTTAAAAGCTGTTGCAGAGTTTGCATGAGTTGATCTTTGCTTAAAAGTAACAAAAAAACTAATACCGTTTTTTGATTCTGTCCAAATCACGTTTTGTATCGCGATCTTTCATGGTTTCGCGTTTATCATAGTTTTTCTTACCTCTACACAAAGCAATGTCCATTTTAGCCAATCCTTTTTCGTTGATGAATAAGCGCAGCGGAATGATCGTTAAACCCTTATTCTCACTATCTTTTTGAAGTTTTTTGAGCTCTTTTCTGTTTAGAAGAAGTTTTCGTTCGCTTTTAGCTCTGTGATTGTAATGCGTACCGTAAAGGTATTCCTCAATGGTAGAATTGATGACAAATAATTCATTATGGTGAAATTCACAAAAACTTTCGGCAATAGATGCTTTTCCCATTCGGATTGACTTTATTTCGGTTCCGGTTAAAACAATTCCGGCCGTATATTTGTCAATTATTTCATAATCAAACTTCGCTTTTCTGTTAAGTATGTTTACCGTTTTTTGCATAGGAGAGCAAATTTAGGATAAAAAATATTGTTCCGAATAGTTTAAATTAAAATTTAACTGGAAATTTTTTCTAAAAGCTGATTTTAATCATGTTTTCCCTGTTATTAAGCCAATATCTTTGGCCTATAATTTTAAACCTAATACAAGATGAGAAAAATATTTTTAACCCTATTGTCAGTTACATTTTTAGGGATCGGGTTTGCAAGTGCACAAGAAAGTGAAGAAGTAAAAACAGCAGATTTTAGCAAATGGCAAGTTAGATTAAGAGGAGTAGGAGTTATTCCGAATGAAAGTTCTACTATCGGAATTATCGGTGGGGAAGCAGCTATTTCTAATAGCTTCATTCCGGAACTGGATTTTACGTACTTCTTTACAAAAAATATTGCCGCTGAATTAATTTTAGGAACTACTAAACATGATGTTAAAGCAGTTGGAACAGCAGCCGGTGAAGTTGATTTAGGGAGTGTTTGGTTATTGCCACCTACTTTAACAGCGCAATATCACTTTTATCCGACAAAAGATAAATTATTCAAACCTTATATCGGAGCAGGTGTAAACTATACGATATTTTATGGGGTAAAATCAGGAGATGTGGCAGACGTTACTTATGATAATGCTTTCGGATATGCAGCTCAGATAGGTTTTGACCTTATGTTAACAGATAAATTTTTCTTAAACGTAGATGCAAAGCGTCTATTTTTAAATACGGATGTAACTGTTGATGCTTCAAATTTAGTTCCAGGATTGAGTATTCCTGCAGATGTTGACATCGACCCATGGTTGTTCGGGTTCGGTGTTGGTATGAAGTTTTAATGGGTTATTGGTTAGTTTTAAAAATGGGTTGCTGAAATTTTTAGCAACCTATTTTTTTTTGAAACATTTTTTTGTAACTTTAGGTAATACAAACCAATAAATAAAGACAAAAATTGAAAGACTATGACTGCTAATTTCGAATTGATTGATAAAGAACTGATAAGTTCTTTACATTTCCCCCAAACTGAAGTTCTGTTTGAAAAAGAAGACATCTTACAACGAAGAAATGATTTAGACAGAGCGCTATCATTAGGAAACTTAGAGCATGTGAAAATCAAGATCTTTTTTGAAGATGATAGCAATTTTAAAGTTGTTGAAACGACTATTTGGGGAGTTACCGACACTCGGGTAATTCTAAAACAAGGTGTTATTATCCCTGTAAACAGAATCCATAAGATTGTTTAAGTTTATTGATTTTTATAAAATCTCAATTTTGTAACCTAGTTTTTTTGAAGAATTAGGTTGCAAAATTATGACTCCTTCTTTTTCTAAGAAATTACCATTATGGTTTGTATGATCAGCTAATCCTTGCCACGGCTCCAGACATAGAAAAGGAGCTTTTATTTTTTTCCAAATGCCTAGAAACGGAAAATCCTGAAAATAGAATTTTAAAACCGGTTTGTTGTGCTCAGCGAGGAACAAGTAGTTAGATTTCAGATTTTTAAATACCAGCGCATCATTTTCAAACAAGGTGTCACTTAGCAGGATCTCACCGTTCTTACTTTCTATTATTGAAAAGCTTCCGTCAAAATTCTCATGAGTAAGGTGATCACTTTTAAAAAGATCTTCTTTCTCAAATTGTAAGCTATAGTTCTCAACAGGGTTTTCCAGTCTGAATGCAGGATGTGCTCCAATGGAGAAAGGCATTTCAAAACTGTTTTTATTAATAATTTCAAAAGTGATTTCTAAAACATTACCATTTAAAACGTAGTGGTATAAAAAATCGAAATCAAAAGGATAAACCTTTACGGTTTCTTCGTTTGCGCTCAGTTTAAAAATAACACTGTTTTCCGTTTGTTTCAGAACGTCAAATTCATAATTGCGGGCAAAACCATGTCTAGGTAAGCTAAATTCTTTTCCGTTTAAGGTGTATTGATCATTTTTTAAACGTCCTACAATAGGGAACAGCACCGGAGAAGTTTTATTCCAGTATTGTTCATCAATAGTCCAAATGTAATTTCGATGGTCTTTTTCAAGTGATAGGAGTTCGGCTCCTAAAGTAGTGATCTGTGCTGAGATATTTTGATTTGAAAGACTAATTTTCATATTTGATCAAAGTCACGTTTAAGAATACTATAGATCACAGTATCCAAAAATTCTCCGTTATAAAATTCATTTTCAATTAAATGCGCTTCTTTTCTAAAACCGTTTTTTTGCAAAACCCGTTCTGAAGCAATATTTCGGGGATCTATAATTGCTTCTATAGAATGAAAATTAAGAGCATTAAAAGCGTAATTTAATAAGGTATTAACCGCTTCTGAAACATAACCTTTGTTGTGGTGCTCCGGCAAGATCATATATCCTAATTCTGTTCTAAAATTTTCCGGTTGCGTGCGGTAAAACCCCATGATCCCGATACAGGAATCATTCCCTTTTTCAGTGACAGCCCAATTGATATCTGTATTAGCATCGATTTTATCATTGATCATTTTAATATGTGCTAATGCTTCTTCCTGAGTACTGACTAAAGGGCGTGGGATATATTCCATTACCTTAGGATCACTGCGTAATTGTAAGACAGCAGGCACATCATTATCGGTTAGTTTACGAAATCGTAAACGCTCGGATTCCAATACAGGAAAAGGAGAAAAATTGAGTTTAAGCATCTTATTCTGAAAATTCTAATATAAAGTAAATGTACAGAGAAAAGTATAACTTTTCAATAAATGTTAGGCAGGATTTTCTGACGGAGCTCAATTGGACTGAAAATAATTCCCTTTGAAGAATATATAACACAAGTTTAACTGGTTTTGAATAAGGTAGTTAACACAGGTTGAGGTTAATGTTTTGTAATTTTGGATAGCATCAGAAATAGTAACTAAAAAGGGGAAGCAAACGGAAACCTTAGAACAAGTATCAAATAATCAATCAAAAACCGAAACGTTATGAGAACATTAATTTTTATTTTATTTTGTAGTTTTACTTCGTTGAGCTTCTCTCAATCAGAAGAAGAAGTAAAATCAGCTAGGAACGGGGGAGTGCCATTAGAAGAATTACCGGAGATTGTCATCACAAAAATAGGAGATGATTTCTCTGTTTATTTACCATATAAGAATCCGGATCTGAGTATTCAGAGTATGCAAAAATACTTTATAGCATATGATCTGGGGAAAGACTTTGAAGGCTATGACACATATTTGGTTATGATGAAAAATGAAAAAGGACTATTGACAGCAACTTATAATCAAAAAGGGAAACTGATACGGGTTGTTGAAAAATATGAGAATGTTACTTTACCGGATAATGTTATTGTTGCCGTTCTGAAAGCCTATCCGGGTTGGGGAATAGTTGAAGATAAGTTTCATTATGTACAGGCAGATGGTGACATACACAAAAAAGAATATTGGGTAAAGATTCAGAAAGGGAAAAAAACAAAAAGAATAGCAGTTGCACCTAACGGTGATATTCTCAATGGAAACTGATCTTTAAAAATAAAAGGGCTTGTAAAACAAGTCCTTTTATTTTTTTTTGAATACCAATGCCGCTATTAATGCAAAAACAAGACCTAACGGTAAAATTTCTGTATAGGTAATGACAATAACCATTACCGGATTTTTATACAATTCACCGAATTGTTTAATTTCTTCTTCTTTTTGAGCCAAAAGCTCAGGATCAGTGATCGTTTTTTTAGCTTCTTCTAGCTGGAATTGCCCGTATTTTTCAATAAAATCAGGAAAAAAAGTATAGTACTCAATGAGCCATATTAAGACGTAGATCGTAGAGATTAATAAAGCAATCAATACACCCAATACCAGAGCTTTTTTAAAACTGACTGTACCATTATTCTCTCTTCGGTATTGAAAGACACCTGTGAAAATAAAGAGAAAAGCCAGGATCATACCTCCGAAACCTAAAACGTAATTAGGTTGAAAATCCGGATCGTTCATTAAAGAAACTGTTCCGTAGATCATAAAGGCAGATACAATTAGTCCGCCAATTAATCCGTTTTTTAAAATAATTGTTTTCATGTTTTTGGTTTGTTTAAACCAAATATAAAAAAAACGCCTGACAATTTTTTAGTCAGGCATTTTTAGATTCGGTTATATTTAATTTTTATTCCCTGTCAGCATCTAAATCTGAAGAATTTTGTAGTTGTTGTGCTTTTAAAGCTTCTGAATTTCTTACATAACTTTCAGATTGTTCTTTGCTCGCTCCATATAATTCCGGGTGTAAGTAAGTCCCTTTGAATTCTTTTTCTTTTTCAGGAACGATTCTATTCTCATTAGCAAACTTATCTGCTCTTACAGCTGTAATTTGCCAACTTACCTCTACATTAGGCTGATTAGTTTGAATTACGAATTTATTATTTTGTATTTTTTCTTTGATGATTGCCTGAGCAAAAGTACCGATCGTTGTTAACTGATATCTGAAGTCTTTATTAGCAGCCTCAAAATAGCGTGGTAAAGTCACTGTAACATATCCGTTAGCATCAGTTGTTGCATTTCCGGAATAAATATTCATCATATCCGGAGATTCCACAAAACTGTGAATTAAATATTTATTTTCTGGATCTAAAGGGTGATCAATTTTAAAAGTTCCTCCTCCTTTTGCTATGTTACCTGTAACATTCAAATCTCCTGTTATTGTTACATTTCCTGTAAAATCAGAATCGCCGTCAACAGAAAGTCTATTAGCGGTATTTGAATTGTAATTTGTACCTAATCGTAATTGTCTGATGTTTGAATATCCGCTTCTGTTGAATCTGGCAATGGTATCCGGAGCAGGACATCCACCGATTAAATATAGATTGTTTAAGTTTCCGTTATGTTGGAATTTGATACCACATTCAGAAGCTGAATAATTGGTATCCTCAGCAAAATGCAATTCACCAGAATCTACATTATTAAAATTATTCATGTTTCCAATAGCCATTTTAGGAGCTCCTGTATTAGTAACATAGAAATTCAAATTAGAGTTGGTAACATTTGGTCCTACAACAACGCTTCCTGTATTAGCATTGTTAATGTTAGTTCCGTTAGTAGTCCATTCTGAACCGGCAATTCCACCTGAGTTTTTAGCAAATAGAGCATAAGGAACACTTAACAGTTGACTGGCTCCTGAAATAGTATAAGAAGTACCTCCTGTCGGATCAATCTCTGTTTGAATATAATAAGATCCTGTTGACCAATCGATAGTTGTAAAGTCACCGGAAACAACTGTTCCGTTTCCTACTTCAATGCTAATCAGTCCGTTTGCATTTGTTGTCGGAGTTTGTGTCTCTACATAAACAGCTGTTCCTGTAGAAGAACCTTGTAAAATACTTATTTGCATTCCTACTGTAGTAGAAACAAGAAGGGCATCACCTGAATCTCTGATTACAGCCTGATAGCTCATTTTTTCAGGAGCCTGAGCTAAAATAGTTAAAGAGAACAGGATAGTAAATAAAAAGTATATTTTTTTCATAATGATTGTTTTTAGTGTTTGATAATTTTATAAGTTTTAACTTCTTTATTCTGATCTGATATCTGTAAAAAATAAACTGCTGAAGGCAAGTCACTTACTGCTATTTCTGTAATGTCAGAAGCTATTTTGTCGCTTTTTATAACCTTTCCGTTAATGTCAACAAGTTTAAAGTTTAAGCTTAGATTTTCACTATTCGTCATTTTTAAGGTAAGGATATCCGTACTCGGATTAGGGTAAATACTGACGTTTGTGATTAATTCTGAAAAATTTTCGGTAGCTAATACTTCAGATATCTCATAGGGTTGTTGTACTCCTTCAATGGTGTATCCGTTAGATCCCGAATTAGTATTGTAGTCAATTTGTCCTACAGAGTAGGAGACAGAACCGGTTGTTCCTGTAAGATCTCCACCTGAAGAAGTGGGAGATTGTTGTGCAAAACAATTGGAAATACCTAAGTAGAAAACAATTGTCAGGAAATGCAATAACTTGTTTGCTTTCATATTTAACTGATTTAATTAATAATTATTAGACTTAATTAAAATTTAATCAGAAAACAGTCAGAAAAAAATACGGTTTTTGGGGGCATTGTACTGATTAAAATTACGCTTTAACAAAAATAGTAAAGTACTGATCTTGTTCAATGGGTAAAAATACCTGTTTTTCTAAAAAAAAACAAAACACCCGGCAACATTTAAAATGCTATCGGGTGTTTCAAAAAATCCAACCAACCAAATAAATCCTAATATATAAAGAGAATTATTATGCTTTATGTTCTTCTAAGTGATTTCTAAACACTAGTTTACCGTCAAAACTATCCAGTAAAATAATACTGTCAGTAGTAACTTTACCGGAAAGGATCTCTTTGGAAAGTTCGTTAAGAACTTCTCTTTGTATAACCCTTTTTACCGGACGAGCTCCAAATTCGGCATCATACCCTTTTTTAGCTAAATAATCAATTGCTTCAGGTGTTGCATCTAATGTAATATGTTGATGTGCCAACATTTTAGTAAGACCTTTTAATTGCAATTGAACGATCTGTCTGATGTTATCGGTAGTAAGCGGAGTGAACATGATAATTTCGTCAATTCTGTTTAAGAACTCAGGACGAACAGATTGTTTTAGCAGACCTAATACTTCTACTTTAGCATTCTCGGCTGCTGCTTCAACATTTCCTTTCAGGTTTTCAAATTTTTCCTGAATGATATGGCTTCCCATATTGGACGTCATGATGATAATCGTGTTTTTGAAATCTGCCAAACGTCCTTTATTGTCTGTTAAACGTCCTTCATCTAAAACCTGTAACAAGATGTTAAAGGTATCGGGATGTGCTTTTTCAATTTCGTCTAACAATACAACAGAGTAAGGTTTTCTACGTACAGCTTCTGTCAATTGTCCTCCTTCATCATAACCTACATATCCCGGAGGCGCACCTACTAAGCGGCTCACGCTATGACGCTCCTGATATTCACTCATATCGATACGGGTAATTGCATTTTCATCGTCAAATAAATATTCAGCTAAAGCCTTAGCTAACTCCGTTTTACCCACTCCGGTTGTCCCTAAGAAAAGGAATGAACCTATAGGTTTTCTGGCGTCTTGTAGTCCGGCTCTGCTACGTCTTACAGCATCACTGATCGCTTGAATGGCTTCTTCTTGCCCAACCACACGTTTGTGTAGTTCGTCTTCCAAATGAAGCAGTTTTTCACGTTCGCTTTGTAGCATTTTGGTAACCGGTATGCCTGTCCATTTAGCAACAACTTCCGCAATATCATCTTGTGTAACCTCTTCTTTTATTAAAGAATGTCCTTCCTGATCTTCATGCAATTGTTTTTGGTAAGTTGCCAATTGTTCTTGTGCGTCTTTAATTTTACCGTAACGAATTTCGGCTACTTTACCATAATCGCCTTCGCGTTCGGCTTTTTCAGCTTCTAATTTGTAATCTTCGATCTGTTGTTTTGCATTCTGGATATTATCGACCACTTCTTTTTCAGATTGCCATTTAGCGAAAATTTCATTGCGTTCTTCTTTTAAATTGGCTAATTCTAATCCTAAAGATTTTAACTTAGGTTCGTCATTTTCCCGTTTAATGGCCTCAATTTCAATTTCCAATTGCATGATCTTACGATCCAAAACGTCCAATTCTTCCGGTTTTGAATTGATCTCCATTCGTAATTTAGAAGCGGCTTCGTCCATTAAGTCGATAGCTTTATCCGGAAGAAAACGATTGGTAATATAGCGTTGTGAAAGTTCTACCGCAGCAATAATAGCATCATCTTTGATACGAACTTTGTGATGGGTTTCATATTTTTCTTTTATACCTCGTAGAATGGAAATAGCACTTTCAGTATCCGGTTCGTCTACCATAACTTTTTGGAAACGACGTTCTAAAGCTTTGTCTTTTTCAAAGTATTTTTGATACTCGTCTAAAGTAGTAGCACCAATGGCTCTTAGCTCACCTCTGGCTAAAGCCGGTTTTAAGATATTAGCAGCATCCATGGCTCCTTCACCTCCTCCGGCACCTACAAGTGTATGGATCTCATCGATGAACAATACGATTTCTCCTTCACCGGAAGTAACTTCTTTTACCACAGATTTTAAACGTTCTTCAAATTCTCCTTTGTATTTAGCTCCGGCGATCAATGCTCCCATATCCAGTGAGTAGATCACTTTATCTTTTAAATTCTCAGGAACATCACCGGCTACAATACGATGGGCCAAGCCTTCTGCAATAGCAGTTTTACCAACTCCCGGCTCCCCGATCAGCATCGGGTTGTTTTTAGTTCTCCGGGTTAAGATTTGTAGAACACGTCTGATTTCTTCATCGCGTCCAATCACAGGGTCTAATTTTCCTGTTTTGGCTAATTCATTTAGATTTTTTGCGTATTTATTCAATGAGTTATAGGTCTCTTCAGCCGAAGCAGAAGTAACTCTTTCTCCTTTTCTCAATTCGGTAATGGCTGCTTCAAATCCTTTTTCAGTAACTCCTTGGTCTTTTAAGATCTGAGCTACTTTACTTTTTGATTTAAAAATAGCTAATAATAAATGTTCAATGGAAACATATTCGTCGTTCATTTTTTTAGCAATAATACTGGCTTCGTTTAAAGCAGTTCCTGCTTCACGTGATAACATGATGTCACCGCCTGAAACTTTAGGAAAGCTTTCCAGTGTACTGTCTAAAACTTTTTTGAATAGTTCTACGTTAACATTTAGTTTCTTTAAAAGAAACGGTGTAACATTTTCATCAACTTCTAAGATACCTTTTACAAGGTGTTCGTTTTCTATTTGTTGATGACCGAAGCTTTGTGCAATTTGCTGTGCTTGTTGTAAAGCTTCTTGTGATTTGATGGTTAAATTCTTTAAATTCATAATTAATAATCTCCTTTTTGTGCGTTGTTTTAAAGCTGTTTTTCGTTAGCTTTGCTCGTATATAAACAATTTGTATTCCACTACTAAGTTAAGGACAAATTGGCTTAAAATTGCCCGATTTTTAGGATAAATAAGGACAAAATGTCTTAAATTGATAGAAAAATGAGTTTTTTTGGTAAAATGTTTGACAAAAAGGCAGATGATAAAGAGTCATTGCCTCATGTTTTTTGGAACTGTTTAGAAGAGGTTTCGTTTGATGCAATTGAAAAACAATCGTTTGAAAAGCCAATCGTTATTTTTAAACATAGTACTCGCTGTAGTATTAGTCGATTTGTATGGAATCGTTTTCAACAGGATTATGATATTCCTGATGAGAAGGCTGTGGTATATTATTTAGATTTATTAGCGTATCGATCCATTTCTAATGAAATAGCTGAAAAGTTCGGAGTTATCCATCAATCACCTCAAGTAATTGTATTAAAAGAAGGAAAAGCTGTTTATAATGCTTCGCATGATGCTATTGAAGTCGAAAAGTTAAAATTTCTGTTATAGAAAAGATGATTTATAAAAAAGCCCTTGATCTTGTCAAGGGCTTTTTTTTTTAAAGGTGTTACTTTTTTATGATCTGTTTAAGGAATTCCTTGTTATTAACAAAGATTCGGATCCAGTAATTGGCCGATTGCAATTCGGAAATATCAATGGTTCGTTCATTGGTCAGATTTCCTTTTTTCACGATTTTTCCATTAATATCCATAATCATAAACTCCATAGGAAGATTGGTCGCTGTATTAGTCTGAATATTGATCAAACCGTTTGTAGGATTAGGATACAAGGTAAGTGAAGTGATTTCTACAATCTCATCTTCTTTAGTTTCGATCAGTTTAGCGGAACAACTTGTGGCTGTTACCGATCGTGTGCCATTAGAATTATTGGTAGAACCGATGCTGTTTTTAGCTTTTATGTAGTACGTATAAGTTGAACCCGCATAAATAAGATAAGTGTTCAGGAAAGAAGTTCCAGTGATATCAGAAGCATACAGGTTGCCGTTTCTGTAGATGTCATAGGAAGTAGCATTAGCAGAAGTAGTCCATGTTAAATTGATAGCACTACTGCTTCCGCTACATGTAGGAGTGGCGGTTAGTGTAAACGATCCAGGAGAGCAAGTAACAGCAGTTACAGACTGTGTACCGTTTGAATTGTTAGTTGTACCTAAACTGTTCTTAGCTTTTACATAGTAACTATAGGTAGATCCCGGTGTAATTAAATAAGTGTTAAGGAATGAAGTGCCTGTAATATCTGAAGCATATAGGCTGCCGTTTCTGTAAATATCATAAGAAGTAGCATTAGCCGCTGTAGTCCAAGTTAAATTAATGGCACTTGTAGTACCGTCACATGTTGGAGTAGCAGTTAAAGTAAATGTACCGGGACCGGAACAATTTGGTGCTGTAGCCGAAAGTGTGCCGTTTGAGTTAGTAGTGGATCCGCTTGAATTTTTAGCTTTTATATAGTATGTATAAGAAGTTCCGGCAGTAACATTGGTATTTACAAAAGAAGTCCCCGTAATGTTAGTGTATAAGCTTCCGTTTCTGTAAATGTCATAAGAAGTAGCATTTGCCGATGCAGTCCAGGATAAACTGATACGAGTTGAACTACCGCTACATTGCGGAGTAGCCGTTAAGGTAAATGAACCCGGTGCAGATGCAGTACAAGCTAAATTCAGATCAGATTGAAATGAACTGAAATAAGACATGGCAAAAGTGTCTCTCCAAGTTGAACTGGTTAATTTAGTGGCATCAGAGGAATCTACAAAGCCTATTTCGTTAAGACACCCTGTAGCTGAAGAATAACGTAAAACACCTAAATGATAAGACAGGTAGCTGTTGTCTTCCACACAGCGTCTATTGCTCCATTGTCCGTTTGAAGCCATGTCCGTTTGAATTTTACCGGCAAAGTTGATATCCGGTGTAGTATTGGTATCGTCTTGTGTACAGTAAAATGTTTCTGTTCCGCTACCGCCGCCGGCGTTACAGTGAATGCTTAATAAACGGTCTGCATTCCAGTTGTTTGACATTTGCGCCCGTTGGGTAACAGATATCCAACTGTTTAGGTTGGTAGTTCGGGTCATATAAACGGTCCAAGTACAACTATTCTGGATCAGGTCACGGGTTCTGAGTCCTACTTCTAAAGCGGTTTCGATCTCGGTTGCAGTTCGTCCGTCAGGATTATCACTGGTAGTAGCTCCGTAACCGTGTCCGGGATCTAATACAATGATCTGAGCCTGAAAATTCAGGCTGAATAATAAAGCGATTAAGATAAAATATATTTTTTTCATGAGTGATTACATTTTAAGGTTAGCGATATAGATAGCACCTGACTTATCTTCTGAGAAGATAATTGTTTGGTTGTCAACAAAACTCGGAAACATTTCAAATAAGACTTCTGTTCGGGTAATCTTCTTTACAGTTCCGTTTTCAATATCAAACCAATAAAGATCTGAATTTGAAACATTGTGTCCGTCTTCGCTTTCATCTAAGAATCCGATGAGGTACTTTCCGTCTTTTGACCAAGAGGTCGCTAATCCTGTACCGATTTTTTTACCTTTTCCGTTTCCTGTAATATCATAAATGTAAATATCGGCTCCTTTATGAACAGCTACTTTTGAACCGTCAGGGGAGAGCAAGGCGTTGTAGTATTGCCCTTCTTCGGAAGTTATAACCCATGATTTTTTGGTAGCCAAATCTTTAGCTTCTATTTTCAATGTTGCTAAATTGGTATAAACAACGATTTGACTGTTTGTTTCTTTTGATGTTCCGTGATATGAAGCAATTGTATTAACCTCTAATTCGGGCATCGCTACAGTTCTTCCGGTTGAAATACTGTAACTAAATGCTTTAGCATTGTTAAAATATTCTTTTTCTTCTTTTTGTCTGAAATATACAGTGTCGCTATTCTGATCCCAGGAATAGCCATAGCCGCTTCCTTCTTTATCTGTTACCTGAATAACTTTTTTAGTAGCCAGTTCTAAGATATAAACCCCTCTGAAGTGTCGTCCCGTTAGAAGAACGTGTTGTCCGTCTGGTGAAACTAATGGATTTGTATAAAAGCCATCAACTTCAATTTGTTTCATTTTTTCCAGTTTTTGGGAAAAACCGGTAAAATTTGCAATAACCAGTAAAATTAAAAGTAAAATTTTTTTCATAATATATAATTTATAGGTTTGTTATTACAAAAATAAAATAATTTATTAATTATCAAATAGCTAATACGTTATGTGTAGTTTAAAAAAAGAAACCGCCTAAGTAAAGTTTAGACGGTTTCTTTTAAATATTGTATTTTGGATCTTTTTAGATAATTTCCGGTTCTTGTTGGCTTAAACAATGAAAGCTACCCAATCCCCAAATGATATCAGTTGAGTCGATGCCGATTACTTTTCGGGTTTTAAAGCAATCTTGTAAGATATCCAGAGCTTTTACATCATTTTGGTCATCTCTGAAAGTCGGAACGATTACTTTTTGATTTGAAATGTAGAAGTTAGCATAAGAAGCCGGTAAAATCTGATCTTCATAAATGACAGGTTTTGGCATTGGAAGTTCTACAATGTTGAGTTGTTTTCCGTTTTTTAATCGCATTCCTTTAAGCAAATCCAGATTTTCCTGAAGGATCGCATGATTTTCATCTGCTTTGTTCTCTTCGATAACCGTTACAACAGTATCTTCGTTTACAAATCGGGTAATATCGTCAATATGCCCGTCTGTGTCGTCACCTATAATTCCGTCATTAACCCATAGAATATGATCTACACCGTAATAGTCTGTTAAATATTGTTCTATCTGAGTTTGGTTCAGATGCGGATTTCTGTTTTCATTCAACAGACAAGCCTTAGAAGTTAATAATGTTCCCGCACCGTTAAACTCTACACTTCCGCCTTCCATTACAATTCCGGGATGAAAAACGTGTAATCCTAATTCTTTTCCGATCAGAGTCGGGATTACATCATCTAAATCAAAAGGAGGATATTTTCCGCCCCAGGCATTATAACCCCAATCGACAATAGCTTTTTCTTTTGAATTATGATTCAATAAAAAAGCCGGTCCGTGGTCACGGCACCAAGCGTCATTTGTCGGATGAAAATAGAATGTGATCTGACTGAGTAATTCGTTCAGGTTGTTAACTTTTTGGGCGTAAGCGCAGGATTGTATCTGTTGCAAAGCAAAAGTTTTCATATTCTCATTTGCGACATTGATACATACTTTTTGATGATCGGCAACTTGTAAGATGAATTCGCAGTAGGGGTTATAAATAGTCTCGATTTTTCCCGGCCAGGATTCTTCTTTGTGAGGCCAAGAAAGCCATAAAGCCCGTTGAGGTGCAAATTCTGCCGGAAAATAAAAGCCTAATTCTTTTGGAGTCATTTTATTCTTAGTTTCAGGTTTCAGGTTGCTATTGTTTCGTGTTGATTTAACTTGAAATTTAGAACTTGAAACAAAATGAAAATTATTCTTCTGCGTCTATAAAACGTTTGGTAATCGGTTGATAACTATCAATTCTTCTGTCGCGTAAGAACGGCCAGTGCATGCGGAAATAATCCGACTCTTTCAGGTCGAGGTTAACAACTGTGGTTTCTTCATTTTCATGAGAGGCAAGATATAATAATCTTCCCTGTGCATTAGTTGCAAAACTTCCGCCCCAGAATTTCATAGCGCCTTCTTGTTCGTAACCAACACGGTTTACACTTACAACAGGAACCCCATTAGCAACTGCGTGTGAACGCTGAATAGTTTGCCATGCATTGTACTGATCTTTATTGGTTTCCTCATCTTGAGAAGTAGCCCAACCGATAGCAGTAGGGTAGAACAAGATTTCTGCTCCCATTAAAGAAGTAATTCTGGAGGCTTCAGGATACCATTGATCCCAGCAGATCAACACTCCGATCTTAGCGAATTTAGTTTGGAATACTTTATAGCCTAAATCACCGGGTGTAAAATAGAATTTTTCATAAAATGCCGGATCATCCGGAATGTGCATTTTTCGGTATTTTCCTAAATAAGTGCCGTCTGCATCAATAACGGCAGTTGTATTGTGGTATAAGCCTTCGGCTCTTTTTTCGAATAAGGAAGCAATGATGACTACACCTAGTTCTTTGGCCAGTTTGCTCATTGTTTCAGTTGTAGGTCCCGGAATAGCCTCGGCCAACTGAAAATTATCGTAGTCTTCAACATCACAAAAATACAGTGATGTAAAAAGCTCTTGTAAACAAACAATCTGTGCACCTTTAGCAGCTGCATTTCTAATTTCTCTTTTTGCTTTTTCAATATTGGTAGCCACATCTTTTACACAAGACATTTGCACCAACCCAACGTTTACGTTTGTCATTTTATTTTTTTACAAAATTAAGGAATTTGAAAAAATAAATTTTAAAAATTTAAAGGGGATAATTACCGTCTGAACTTGTTGTTTGTAATGATTCCTTTGAGCTTAGCCTTCATATCTTCTCCGGTATCGTATACCATTTGTTCATTGGTAGGGAATTGAACTGCTCTGCGGTCAAAGTACTGATAATAAGTTTCATCACAAGCCCGTTTGTCCCCGTTGTAGTTCGCATAAATGTATTCAAAAATGAATTCACTACTTAACGGGAATGAATCGATAAGTTGTTTGTTTCTATTGTCAACATAGTCTACAATTCCTGTGATCTGACATGATTTGAATTGCGTGAATTCATAGATGCTGATCGAAATGGATTTCATATTATCGACCTTAATCGGGTTCCCTAAACTGTCTTTTACGACATTTCCATTGCTGTCAAGGAGTGTTTTTGTCCCGTCTTTGATCTGTTTTTCTTTGATGAATTGTTTTTCTTTTATTTGTTCCGGTGAAATATTGATTTGTCGGAAGTTAAGAACCATACCGAAATCGTAAAAAACACCTTTTTGTTTATTACTGTGGTAAACGGTCCATTTATCATTTAATCCATATGTTCCGAAGTTTAACAGATCATCTTGTAATTTGGCAGGAATTACCATGTTGGTTTCATTTTTAGTAGAGACATAAACAAAGTCTGTTCCTTTGTATTGAGCCTCGTCCATTAAGGTTCTTACGTCCCTGAAATTAGGATTCAATTGATCCAAATAAGCCAAGTCGTCATAGGCTTCTCTATAGTCCATTTTATTGTTGGTAATCATTAATTTACGGGCATTGTCATATAAATAGCCGGAAAGGTTTTCTTTACTTTGAACAATTTCGCTATTGTAACTTTTCATCAGGAAAATAGCATTTCTGCCTTCTTTTAGCAAGGGTAGAGGCAATAATGGCTTAATACGTTCCTGACGATTATGCAGTTGCATATAAAGGTTGTAAATGCGCTCGTAATTGAAAGCTTTATTTTCAACTTTTAAAAGGGCAATTTCATCTTCATCGCGTTTTTTAGCTTTGGCAAATGCTTCTTCAAGCATGTAAACATAATCTTGTTTGCCTTTAGCAGTTTTGTTTGTGTTTAAATTTTTTACGGCGATGTCGATTGCAGCATCATAATTTCCACTATTTAAATATGATTCTGTTTTTTTTACACCGCTGCAAGCTAATAAGGTTGCATAACATAAAAGGATCAGAGTAATTTTCTTCATAAGTTAACCGTTTTGACAAAGATATATTTTTTTTAGAGCTAATGCGGGCTGTTTGTTATATCTTTTTTTGTTTGGCAAAAGCAAGGCAAAAAGGATGCCAGTTCATTTAAAGAATAAAAAAAACTCCGGTTTAACCGGAGTTTTTTAATATTTGTAAATGCCTTGACAAAAAAGATTGACTTAAAACTTCAGATCCAAAGCCGGAAGTAATTTTGAGGAACATTCGCCAAAACCGATTCTAGTATCTGCATTTTGACAATAACCTCTTAAAACAACAGTATCATTGTCATTTATAGATTTACGTTCACTTCCGTCTTTCATTTTCAATGGATTTTTTCCACCCCAAGTCAATTCTAACATAGAACCGAAACTGTTTTCTGTTGATCCGGAAATAGTTCCGCTTCCCATTAAATCTCCGGAATTTACACGACAACCATTTACTGTATGATGTGCAAGTTGTTGAGCCATTGACCAGTACATGTATTTAAAATTAGATTGACAAACAGAAGTTTCTTCTGTATTTTCAGGTTTAATACTTACTTCTAAGTTAATGTCAAAAGCATGGTCTCCTTTTTGTTGTAAATAAGGTAGCGGAGCAGGATTTTGTTCAGGTCCTTTAACTCTGAAAGGTTCCAAAGCATCCATTGTTACGATCCAAGGCGACATAGAAGAAGCGAAGTTCTTTGCTAAAAAAGGGCCAAGAGGAACATACTCCCATTTTTGCATATCGCGAGCACTCCAGTCATTGAACAAAACCATTCCGAAAATGTAGTCTTCAGCTTCATTTACAGGAATTGGTTCTCCCATTAAGTTTGCATCAGTCGTAATAAAAGCAGTTTCCAGTTCAAAATCAATAAATTTTGAAGGACCGAAGACTGGTTGTGTTTCGCCTGCCGGCAAAGTCTGTCCGTTAGGTCTTCTTACCGGAACTCCGCTTGGAACGATCGTAGAACTTCTGCCGTGGTAACCTACCGGAATATGTAACCAGTTTGGCAATAAAGCATTATCCGGATCACGGAACATTTTTCCTACATTAGTAGCATGTTCTTTACTGCTATAGAAATCAGTATAATCACCGATCTGAACCGGTAAAAGCATTTCTATCTCAGAAACATCAAATAAGATAATTTCCCGATGTTCCTCATGGTCTCTAAGTTTCGGATTTTCCTGATCAAATAATTCTGCTAATCGGTTACGAACCAAACGCCAGGTTTTTTTCCCGTCCGAGATAAAATCGTTTAAGGTATCTTGCATAAACATATCGTCAGTCAGGTCTATTCCTTCAAAATAATTCAGGCGTTGAAGCGCACCCATATCAATAGCAGTGTTGCCGATACGAGTTCCTATAGTGATGTCATCGTTTTTGGTAATGAATACGCCGAAAGGAATATTCTGGATGGGGAAATCACTATCTTGGGGAACTGATATCCAAGATTTTCTGTTAGGGTCGTTTGCTATATTTGGCATGGTATACTGTTAGTTTGTTGTTGATAAAATAAGAATCAAATATAAAGGTTACAGCCTATTTACCAAACCTTTTTCGTATTTTTGCGTAAATTTTAACGAATTACTAAAAAAATGCAACGCGACGAACAAATTTTTGATCTGATTCTTGACGAACAAGATAGACAAATTCACGGAATTGAGTTAATTGCTTCTGAAAACTTTGTAAGTGATCAAGTCATGGAAGCTGCTGGTTCTTGTTTAACGAATAAATATGCTGAAGGCTATCCCGGAAGACGTTATTACGGAGGGTGTGAAGTAGTGGATATTGTAGAGCAAATCGCGATTGATAGAGCAAAGGCTTTGTTTGGCGCAGAATATGCAAACGTGCAGCCGCACTCGGGTTCGCAAGCTAATACAGCCGTTTTCGCCGCTTGTTTACAGCCGGGAGATAAGATTTTAGGATTTGATTTAGCTCATGGCGGACATTTGACACACGGTTCTCCGGTAAACTTTTCGGGTAAATTGTACCAACCGGTTTTCTATGGTGTGGAAAAAGAAACAGGTGTGTTGAATTATGATAAAATTCAGGAAATAGCAACTCAGGAGAAACCGAAATTGATTATTGCGGGTGCTTCGGCTTATTCCCGAGATATGGATTTTAAACGTTTCAGAGAAATTGCAGATAGTGTAGGAGCTATTTTAATGGCTGACGTTTCGCATCCGGCTGGATTGATTGCCAAAGGTTTGTTAAACGATCCGATACCGCATTGTCATATTGTGACAACAACGACTCATAAAACATTACGGGGACCTCGTGGCGGAATGATCATGATGGGTAAAGATTTTGAAAACCCTTGGGGATATACAACTCCGAAAGGAGAGGTGAAAATGATGTCTAATTTATTAGATATGGCTGTTTTTCCCGGAAATCAAGGAGGACCTTTAATGCATATCATTGCTGCTAAAGCAGTAGCTTTTGGTGAAGCTCTAACAGATGAGTTCTTCCGTTATGCTTTACAGGTGCAAAAAAATGCAAAGGCTATGGCAGAAGCATTTGTTAAGAGAGGTTACAATATCATTTCCGGCGGAACGGATAATCACATGATGTTGATTGACCTGCGCAATAAAAATATCACGGGCAAGGAAGCAGAAAATGCTTTGGTAAAAGCCGAGATTACAGTTAATAAGAACATGGTTCCGTTTGATGATAAATCGCCGTTCGTTACTTCCGGTATTAGGGTGGGAACTCCGGCTATCACAACCAGAGGAATGGTAGAAGCAGATATGGAAACTATCGTTGCTTTAATAGACAAAGTATTAACTAATCATACAGATGAAAATGTTTTAGAACAAGTAGCAGAAGAAGTGAATGACTTAATGGGAGAGAGAGCTATGTTTGTTTTCTAAAAAAATAAATATTTATAAAAAAAAAGCCTTTACAATTTGTAAAGGCTTTTTTTTTATTTCCCGTCTTTATCGACTATGATTTTTTCTTCTCTGTTGGCTAATTCCCAAGCCAGTGCAAAAGCTAATTGAGCGCGTTTTGCCAATGCATCATATTCTATTTTATCCGGTGTGTCTGTTGCCATGTGGTAATCGGCATGTATTCCGTTAAAAAAGAAGATTGCAGGAACACCTTTTTTGGCAAAATTGTAATGATCAGAACGGTAATAGATTCTTTCCGGATCGTTACGGTCATTGTATTTGTAATCTAATTCCATTTGAGTATACTTTGAATTCATACGCTCATTGATTTCATGTAATTCAGAACTCAAACGATCCGATCCGATTACGTAAATATAATTATTAGTAGCAGGATGTAAAGTATCACGTCGTCCGATCATGTCAATATTGATGTCGGCCACAGTATTTTCGAACGGATACAACGGATGTTCGGAATAATAACGAGAACCGTGAAGACCGTGTTCTTCGCCTGTAACGTGTAAGAACAGGATAGAACGTTTAGGTTTGAAGCCATCTTTTTCAGCTAGTTTAAAAGCTTCTGCAATTTCGAGTAAGGCAACAGTTCCTGATCCGTCATCGTCAGCACCGTTATAAACTTCCCCGTTTTTCATACCAACATGGTCATAATGGGCAGAAACAATGACTACTTCTTCCGGTTTTTCATTACCTTTTATAAAGGCCCAGATATTTTCGGAATCATTTAATTTAGGAGAAAAGCCTCTTGCCATAAACTCTGACGGAACTTTTTGATACCAACTTTCAGCGGCAGGAGGGAATTTTATTTTGTTAGCTTCATATTGATAAATTAAGTATTTACCTGCTTTTTTCTGTCCTTCAGTTCCGGTATCTCTTCCTTGCATTTCATCGGAAGCTACAATATAAAGGTGTTCCCTTAATTCATTAGGTGTTATAGTTTGTAAGTAAGTATTTATATCTGCTGCTTTTTGAGATTTACCGGCTGAGCATCCGGTTAAAATGATTCCTGTTAACAGATAGATTAGTTTCTTTTTATTCATTTTTAATGTTTTAGAGTTGAAGGCAAATATAAAAATTGATTTTTATTCAGATGATTTATTTGTATAATCTTGTTTTGATAGTCTAATTAACTGTCTTGATGTGTTTTTGTTGATGATTGTTTGTTTTTTTTACATTTTTTTAGCATAAAATGTTTTTTTATGTAAAATTAATTAAAAAAAACTTTGATTTTTAGTTAAATATTTTAAAATTTGACAGTAGTTAATTTTGTGTTAAAGCTAGATTAACAGTTTGATAATATCGATAAACTATAAAACAAAATCTATTATGAAAAAAAAACTACTTTTAATTTTATTATTTTTATTTTCAATAATGACCTTTTCTCAAGAGGTTGAAGAAGTGACTTATCGCTTTATTAATCCGACTTTAGTTAAAGATATTAGTCAGTATAGAAAGGCTTTTTCAACAGCTGATATGACTAAATTTAGGTATAAAGATAAATCTAATTTTATAGAGTTCTTAAATGGTCTTAAAGTTGAAATTTTTTCAGCAGAACAGTTAATAAGAAAAGGGGTTAAAGTGAACTTAGATAGAATATTAGTTAGAGAGTTCAAAGAGGGATATGTATTGAAACTTTCAGATGATGGAAACTATATTTTACAGCAGTTTACAGCAGTAGAGTTTAAAAGTAGAAAACTTAAAAAGTAATTAGTATGAGAAAAAATTATACGAAGTTACTATTATCAATTATTTTATTGATTGTAAGTTATACAAATTTATTTGCGCAAGATGTTTGTTCAACAGCAGTAGATTTAGGAATACTTCCTTCACCTGCTCCCTGTGGTTCAACTAATAGTGGATCAACTTTGATATATAATGGGACTACTATAGGAGCTAATGCTGAGAATCCATATAGCTCTTTGTCGTGTATGGATGCTCCGGCAGCTGATGTTTGGGTCTCATTTGTGGCTCAGGGAAATCAGTTAGATATAAATTTCACATCTGGGTTAAATGATGCTAATATAGGGGTTTATTCGAGTCCGTCTGGGAATTGTAGTGATCTTACAGGGGTGCTGTGTGAGACGAGTAATAATGGAAACATATCAACTATTCTTGAGGCAATAACCGAAGGTGAAACTTATTTCATGCAAATAAGTGGAGTAGATGAAACTGATTTTGCTGATTTTCAGTTAGAGTTGACAGCAATAAATAACTGTGATCAGTGTGTTTTAGCATCAAATTTAACAATTAATCCAACCCCGACAGGAGGATTTTATTTACCGGGAACAACGGTTGATATTTGTTTTGAAGTAACTGAATTTGAACAGATAGGAGCCAACTGGTTAGCAGCTATTGTACCTAGTTTTGGTCCAGGTTGGGATCTAAGTACTTTGACGGGTATATCATCTCCGACAGCTGGAGGTAATTACGTTTGGGTTTGGGATAATGGACCAGAGGGTTGGGGATGGTATGTTGATTATGACCCTGCAGGGCCTACTGGACCTAACGGGAATTATACAGATAATTATGGTGATCCTGATATAGATGGAGTTGGATCTTGGATTTTTTGTTTTCAAATTACGACTACAACTTCTTGTGTTCCCAATCTCGATTTAGGAATAAATATAGATACGTTTTCGGATTCTGAAATGGGAGGATGGTCGACAGGAGGGTGTTCTGTAGATCCAAATTTTCCTTTTTTTGCAGAGATGCAATGTTGTAATATTCCTCTAGCAACAGTAACAGATGAAACATGTTCTGCTTTAGGCTCTGCAACAGTTGAAGGTCAAGGTGGAGTACAACCTTATGATTATGTTTGGGAAGATTCAACTGGGAATGTGATTTATACAGATAATAATAATTCAGGTATAAGTTCAGCTTCTGGGTTGAGCGCAGGTACATATACTATAACAGTTACTGATGATGTAGGTTGCGTGCAGATTATTGATGTTACGGTTAGTCTTTTTTGTATGTGTCAATTAACTAACCTATCAGGTAATGAAAGCCAATCTATATGTCAGGGAGAATCTATAGTAGATATACTTTATGAATTCGGAGGGGTAGCTACTGGAGTTAATGTCTCAGGATTACCGACGGGAGTTTCTTTTTCAGTTTCTGGAAATACATTGACAATAAGCGGAACACCAACAGTAAGTGGCACTTTTAATTATACAGTTACAACTATTGGGTGTACACCGAATTTGACTGAAACAGGAACAATTGATATAACCGCACCTAATACACCAACATTCACAGCTATAGGTCCTTTGTGTCAGAACAGTACAGCCCCGTCTTTACCGGTTACATCTGATAACGGTGTAACGGGAACCTGGTCTCCATCAAGTATAGATACATCCGTAGCAGGTACGTCAACCTATACCTTTACTCCCGATGCGGGACAGTGTTCGGTGCAAACGAGTATGGATATAAGTATTACGAATGAGATTACTCCGTTGTTCACGGGGATAGGTCCATTATGTCAGAACAGTACGGCTCCGTCTTTACCGGTTACATCTGATAACGGAATAACAGGAATTTGGTCTCCTTCAAATATAGATACATCCGCAGGAGGTACGTCAACCTATACCTTTACTCCCGATGCGGGACAGTGTTCGGTGCAAACGAGTATGGACATTACGATCACGGATGAGATCACTCCGTTGTTCACGGGGATAGGTCCTTTGTGTCAGAACAGTACGGCTCCGTCTTTACTGGTTACATCTGATAACGGTGTAACGGGAACCTGGTCCCCATCAAGTATAGATACTTCAGTAACAGGTACTTTGACCTATACCTTTACTCCTGATGCGGGACAATGTGCAGTACAGGCGAGTATGGATATAAGCATTACGAATGAGATTACTCCGTTGTTCACGGGGATAGGTCCATTATGTCAGAACAGTACGGCTCCGTCTTTACCGGTTACATCTGATAACGGAATAACAGGAATTTGGTCTCCTTCAAATATAGATACATCCGCAGGAGGTACGTCAACCTATACCTTTACTCCTGATGCGGGTCAATGTGCAGTACAGGCGAGTATGGACATTACGATCACGGATGAGATCACTCCGGTGTTCACAGCTATAGGTCCATTATGTCAGAACAGTACAGCCCCGTCTTTACCGGTTACATCTGATAACGGAATAACAGGAATTTGGTCTCCTTCAAATATAGATACATCCGCAGGAGGTACGTCAACCTATACCTTTACTCCTGATGCGGGTCAATGTGCAGTACAGGCGAGTATGGACATTACGATCACGGATGAGATCACTCCGTTGTTCACAGCTATAGGTCCATTATGTCAGAACAGTACAGCCCCGTCTTTACCGGTTACATCTGATAACGGAGTAACGGGAACCTGGTCCCCATCAAGTATAGATACATCCGTAGCAGGTACGTCAACCTATACCTTTACTCCCGATGCGGGTCAATGTGCAGTACAGGCGAGTATGGACATTACGATCACGGATGAGATCACTCCGGTGTTCACAGCTATAGGTCCATTATGTCAGAACAGTACGGCTCCGTCTTTACCGGTTACATCTGATAACGGTGTAACGGGAACCTGGTCTCCATCAAGTATAGATACATCCGCAGGAGGTACGTCAACCTATACCTTTACTCCCGATGCGGGACAGTGTTCGGTGCAAACGAGTATGGATATAAGCATTACGAATGAGATCACTCCGTTGTTCACGGGGATAGGTCCTTTGTGTCAGAACAGTACAGCCCCGTCTTTACCGGTTACATCTGATAACGGAATAACAGGAATTTGGTCTCCTTCAAATATAGATACATCCGCAGGAGGTACGTCAACCTATACCTTTACTCCTGATGCGGGACAGTGTTCGGTGCAAACGAGTATGAACATTACGATCACGGATGAGATCACTCCGGTGTTCACGGGGATAGGTCCTTTGTGTCAGAACAGTACGGCTCCGTCTTTACCGGTTACATCTGATAACGGTGTAACGGGAACCTGGTCTCCATCAAGTATAGATACATCCGTAGCAGGTACGTCAACCTATACCTTTACTCCCGATGCGGGACAGTGTTCGGTGCAAACGAGTATGGATATAAGTATTACGAATGAGATCACTCCGGTGTTCACAGCTATAGGTCCATTATGTCAGAACAGTACGGCTCCGTCTTTACCGGTTACATCTGATAACGGTGTAACGGGAACCTGGTCTCCATCAAGTATAGATACATTCGTAGCAGGTACGTCAACCTATACCTTTACTCCCGATGCGGGTCAATGTGCAGTACAGGCAAGTATGAATATTATGATAAATGATATTCATACGATAACTCAAGGAACAGATGAAACAGTTTGTGAGAACGATGCAATGATGTCAATAGTAATGACGATCGGAGGCGGCGCAACAGGAGCCACAGTAAGTGGTCTTCCTACAGGTGTTAGTTTATCGGTATCGGGGAATACGGTAACGATTAGTGGGACTCCGACAGAATCCGGAATATTTACTTATACGGTGACCACAACGGGTAATGGCTGTGATACGGCAATGACGAGTGGTACAATTACGGTAAATGAAAACCATACGATAACTCAAGGAACAGATGAAACAGTTTGTGAGAACGATTCAATGATATCAATAGTAATGACGATTGGAGGCGGCGCAACAGGAGCCATAGTAAGTGGTCTTCCTACAGGTGTTAGTTTATCGGTATCGGGGAATACGGCAACGATTAGTGGGACTCCGACAGAATCCGGAATATTTACTTATACGGTGACCACAACGGGTAATGGCTGTGATACGGCAATGACGAGTGGTACGATTACGGTAAATGAAAACCATACGATAACTCAAGGAACAGATGAAACGGTTTGTGAGAATGATGCAATGATGTCAATAGTAATGATGATCGGAGGCGGCGCAACAGGAGCCACAGTAAGTGGTCTTCCTACAGGTGTTAGTTTATCGGTATCGGGGAATACGGTAACGATTAGTGGGACTCCGACAGAATCCGGAATATTTACTTATACGGTGACCACAACGGGTAATGGCTGTGATACGGCAATGACGAGTGGTACAATTACGGTAAATGAAAACCATACGATAACTCAAGGAACAGATGAAACAGTTTGTGAGAACGATGCAATGATATCAATAGTAATGACGATTGGAGGCGGCGCAACAGGAGCCACAGTAAGTGGTCTTCCTACTGGTGTTAGTTTATCGGTATCGGGGAATACGGTAACGATTAGTGGAACTCCGACAGAATCCGGAATATTTACTTATACGGTGACCACAACGGGTAATGGCTGTGATACGGCAATGACGAGTGGTACAATTACGGTAAATGAAAACCATACGATAACTCAAGGAACAGATGAAACAGTTTGTGAGAACGATGCAATGATGTCAATAGTAATGACGATTGGAGGCGGCGCAACAGGAGCCACAGTAAGTGGTCTTCCTACAGGTGTTAGTTTATCGGTATCGGGGAATACAGTAACGATTAGTGGGACTCCGACAGAATCCGGAATATTTACTTATACGGTGACCACAACGGGTAATGGCTGTGATACGGCAATGACGAGTGGTACAATTACGGTAAATGATATTCATACGATAACTCAAGGAACAGATGAAACAGTTTGTGAGAACGATGCAATGATGTCAATAGTAATGACGATCGGAGGCGGCGCAACAGGAGCCACAGTAAGTGGTCTTCCTACTGGTGTTAGTTTATCGGTATCGGGGAATACGGTAACGATTAGTGGAACTCCGACAGAATCCGGAATATTTACTTATACGGTGACCACAACGGGTAATGGTTGTGATACGGCTACAACGAGTGGAACAATTACTGTGAATGAGCCTTATACAGCAACAATAAATTATGATGAGACAAGTTATTGTGAGTCTTATGGAATAGTAGCTGTTCATTTTAATGGAACAGGAGTAAACGGTATTTATACAGCAACTCCTTCAGGTTTATCGATTGACCCTCAAACAGGAGAGATCAACACTACATTAAGTAGTCCTGCAACTTATACTGTAATGTATGAAGTGCCTCAAAATGGGGCATGTACTCCTTATTTTGTGACAACACAAATAGAAATAAAATCAGTTCCTATAATAACGGCTTCCTATAATACTGTTTGTAACGGAAATCAAACAGATATTGTTATTTCAAGTTCAAATGTTAACGTAAGTGACCTGACTTATACTTGGACAGCAACTATAGTGAATGTAGATAATTCTACGTATAATCAATCGGGGGATCAAAGTGATATCAATCAAATTGTTAATCTCATGGATGGAAATACAACTGGATATATAGATATGCAAGTTGTTCCGACAGCAAATGGATGTATAGGTCAGCCTATTAATTTCATGGTACAGGTTAACCCTATACCTGATCCGGCAAATATCGACATTAACATAGCCTCAGTATCTGTATGTAGCGGAGATGTGGTAGAGGTTAATATCTCAGGTCTTCCTACAGGTATGGACTTCAACTGGGTAGCACAAACCAGCGGATTGAGTACAACAGGTTCCACCAGCGGAACAACAGACAGTACGATCTCATTACCGTTTACGGTGAATGATCCTATGCAGTCCGGAACAGTATACTTTGAGATCACTCCTGTTTTAGGGACTTGTGTAGGTCCTGTGATCGTGAGTGATACCATAACGGTAAATCCGATACCGGGTAGTATCTTAGAGCCAACAGTAGCACCTGAGATCTGTAGCGAAGAGATTGTTTATGACGATCTGGATATTTATGTAGGTTATCCGAATATAACAGGTGTAGAGGTTTACTGGGAAGTACAGGATGCCGTAGGCGTAACAGGAGCTTTACCGGGTAATACGAATGTATTGCCTGCAGAAATACCTGATCAGTTGTTTACAACAAGCGATAGTCAGGGATATGTGATCTACAAAGTCTGGACACAGTTAGGTAGTTGTATGGGCGAGATCAAATACATTACGGTTTATGTGAACCCATTGCCAGAGCCGGAACTTGAAAACAGTGCTATCTGTGTGGAACAGGTGAGCGGTGTGGTTTATCAGACCACGATATTGAATGCAGGAGATTTCAGTGGCGGTAACTATCAGTTTGAATGGTTTATGGATGCCGGAAGCGGTCCTGTATCAGTAGCAACGTTATCTAATGATTCAACGTTAGAGGTATCAGAGGCAGCGAGTTATTATGTAGTGGTAACGAATCTGGACACGAATTGTGAAGGGATCTCCAATACTGTAGTAGTAGAGGAGACCAATCCTGCGACAAATATAGTGACTACGGTAACGGATGCCTTTACGGATAGTGCAACGGTAGTGGTAACGGTATCCGGAGGAAGTAACGGAGATTACCTGTATCAGTTGGATGAGGAATCGTTACAATCGAGCAATGTGTTTACCGGAGTAAGCTCGGGAGAGCATCAGATCACTGTAGTAGACACACAAGGCTGTACCTTCTTACAGGATACGGTAACGGTGATAGACTATCCTAAGTATTTTACACCGAATGGAGACGGAATACATGATACTTGGAATATTGTTGGATTAAATCAGGCAGAAGCTAAATTGTATATCTTTGACCGTTATGGTAAATTGATAAAACAAATAAGTACATTAAATGAGAGTCAAGGATGGGATGGGACTTACAATGGGCATCCTTTACCATCAACAGACTATTGGTTTAGTTTGCAATATGAAGAGCATGGAGTAATGAAAGAATTTAAAGCACATTTTTCATTAAAGAGATAATTGATAATTATTATTTGTTATGGTTATGTGAAGAGTTGTTCTTAAATAAGGACAGCTCTTTACTTTTTTCATTACTAATTGACTAAAAGTCTGTTAAAATATAAAGAATTAAAAAAATAACTGTAATTTTGTTCTTATGAACTATAAAACACTCCATAAAAGTATAGCTGTTGTAATGGTATTCGTAGTCTTATTTTCTACGTTATCATTTACAATAAGTAAGCACTATTGTGGTGATAAATTGGTAGATACAGCTATTTTTCAGGAAGCAAAGACTTGTGGAATGGAAAAGTTACAAGTGTTGACTAACTCAAAATGTTCAGTTACTAAAAAATCCTGTTGCTCAGATGAACATTTGGTTATTAAAGGGCAGGAAGAAATGAAACTCTCTTCATTTGATAAACTAAGCCTTGAGCAACAATTATTCTTCACAACTTTTTGTTATACTTATTTTAGTTTGTTCAATGCAATTGAACAAAAAGAAAATAATTTTAAAGATTACTCTCCGCCTTTAATAGTCAGGGACATTCATCTACTTGATGAAGTATATTTAATTTGATTATTTGATATAGGTTTTAAAAATCCGAAGTGGACTCAGTTCCGTTTTGGACAAAACTTTTTTGTCAAATGATTAAATTAAATAATTATGCTTAATAAGATCATTAAATTTTTAATTGAGAATAAATTAGTAGCCGTCTTATTATTAGTATTGTTTGTCGGTTGGGGAATAATTCATGCTCCGTTCAGTTGGGATACAAAAGTATTACCCAATTATCCGGTTCCTGTTGATGCGATACCGGATATAGGTGAAAATCACAAATAGTATTTACAAAATGGGACGGGCGCTCTCCTCAAGATATTGAGGATCAGATTACCTATCCGTTAACGACTTCATTGTTGGGAATTCCCGGGGTAAAAACCATTCGGAGTTCCTCGATGTTCGGTTTCTCCAGTATCTATATCATTTTTGAAGAAGATGTAGAGTTTTATTGGAGCCGTTCCAGAATTTTAGAAAAATTAAATTCATTACCTAACGGATTGCTTCCTGACGGAGTTAGTCCTTCGTTAGGACCGGATGCTACGGCTCTAGGGCAAATATTTTGGTATACATTAGAAGGAAGGGATGAAAACGGAAAGGTAACGGGAGGTTGGGATCTGAATGAGCTTCGCAGCATACAGGATTATTATGTGAAATATGCCCTTTCCTCTGCTAGCGGTGTTTCTGAAGTGGCATCGATAGGCGGATATGTTCAGGAATATCAGATCGATATTGATCCTGAGCTGATGCGGCAATATAATATCAACCTTCAACAAGTAGTAAAGGCTGTAAAAGAAAGCAATCAGGATATCGGAGCACAGACTATAGAAATAAATCAGGTAGAATATTTGGTTAGGGGACTCGGTTATGTGAAATCATTGAAAGATATTGAAAATGCAGTAGTAACGTCAAAAGATTTCACTCCGGTAAAGATAAAAGATGTTGCCAAAGTATCATTAGGGGCAATGACCAGAAGAGGGATATTAGATAAAGAAGGTGCTGAAGTGGCGGGAGGTGTTGTAGTAGCAAGATACGGAGCCAATCCTCTGGAAGTCATTAATAATGTAAAAGAAAAGATTAAGGAAGTTAGTACCGGTTTGCCGAGTAAAAAATTAAAGGACGGAAGAGTCTCTCAATTGACAATAGTGCCTTTTTACGACCGAACAGAACTGATCCAAGAAACCTTAGGTACATTAAACGAAGCTTTAACTCTTGAGATACTGATTACAATCTTAGTAATTGTAGTGATGGTTCTTAACTTAAGAGCCTCAATTCTAATTTCAGGTTTGTTACCGGTTGCCGTTCTGATGGTTTTTATAGCGATGAAAGCATTCAATGTTGATGCCAATATAGTTGCTCTTTCCGGTATAGCCATTGCTATAGGAACTATGGTCGATGTAGGAGTGATCTTATCTGAAAATATCATAAGGCATTTAGAAAGTGATTCCAAAAAGTTACCTATAAATACGGTTGTATACAATGCTACTTCAGAAGTTTCAGGAGCAATAGTAACGGCAGTTATGACTACAGTTATAAGTTTTATTCCTGTTTTCACAATGGTCGGAGCAGAAGGAAAACTTTTCAGGCCATTAGCATTTACAAAAACATTCGCACTGATTGCTTCTATAATCGTAGCATTGTTTATTATTCCGCCTTTTGCGGCATTTGTATTTAAAAGAAAATCACTTACTACTAAAGCAGCAGCGCTGATTCAGGCACTATTTGTTCTTATCGGTATTACAGGATTGTTCTATGGGTATTGGTTGGGAATGGTCTTGATTTTATTCGGAGCAATATACTTCTTATCTAATACTAATGCAGTTATAAGCAAAAACAGAAATCGTATCAATATCATTATAGCATCGGGAACTATTATAGGATTGTTGTCAGAGTACTGGCGGCCTTTAGGTGTTGATAAAAGCCTTTTTATTAATCTACTATTTGTAAGTATTATATGTTTAGGGTTATTAGGTATTTTTTCTATTTTTCAAAAGTATTATACACACATTTTAAAATGGGCATTGCATCATAAATTACTCTTTTTAACCATTCCGGCTAGTGTATTTATTTGTGGAATGTTAATCTTTAAGAACGCCGGAAAAGAATTTATGCCCTCTTTGAACGAAGGAGCTTTCTTGTTGATGCCAACTTCAATGCCGCATTCCGGAGTAGAAGAAAATAAGCATGTCTTGCAACAGCTAGATATGGCTGTGGCCAATATTCCGGAGATAGAAACCGTTGTCGGAAAATCTGGGAGAGTGGAATCAGCATTGGATCCGGCTCCCTTATCGATGTATGAAAATATCATTTTGTATAAACCGGAATATGCCCTAAATGAAGAAGGAAAACGCCAACGTTATAAAATAAACGATGAAGGAGCCTTTGTGTTGAAGGACGGAAAAACGGTTTTTAATCCGAATACTATCAAAAACGATTCAATAGATGAAAGGTTTTATAAAATTTCTCCCGATGATCTGATTGAAGATAATAGAGGGGAGTTGTTCAGAAACTGGAGACCATTTATCAAATCGGAAAATGATATATGGAATGAGATTGTAAAAAAGACAAAACTTCCCGGAATTACGTCAGCACCTAAGTTGCAACCTATAGAAACAAGGTTGGTAATGTTGCAAACCGGTATGCGTGCACCTATGGGGATTAAAGTAAAAGGACAGAACCTGAAACAAATAGAAGATTTCGGTATCCAATTAGAAGAGATCCTGAAAAATGTAGAAGGTGTAAAAAGTGAAGCCGTATTTGCAGACAGAATTGTAGGTAAACCTTATGTATTGATCGACATTGATAGAGAAAAAATAGCTAATTACGGCATATCAATTCAAATGGTACAAGATGTTTTGAAAGTAGCTGTTGGCGGCATGCCACTTACCCAAACTGTAGAAGGAAGGGAGCGGTATGGCATACGGGTTCGTTACCCCAGAGAATTGCGTTCAAACCCTACAGATCTGGCGAATATCTACATCCCGACAGCGAGTGGTAAACCAGTACCTTTAAGTACTCTGGCTACAATTCGATATGAGCAAGGACCACAAGCGATAAAGAGCGAAGATACCTTTTTGATAGGTTATGTGTTATTTGACAAACTACCTGATTTTGCAGAAGTTAACGTTGTTGAAAATGCTCAGGATGTAATTAGTCAAAAGATAGAGCGCGGGGAACTGCTTGTACCGAAAGGAATCTCATACCAATTTACCGGAACATACGAAAATCAGATAAGAGCCGAAAAAACCTTGTCTTTAGTAGTGCCTTTAGCATTGATCATAATATTTCTAATTCTTTATTTTCAATTTCGTTCGGTAACAACATCATTTATGGTGTTTACAGGAATAGCCGTTGCTTTTGCAGGAGGATTTATCATGATGTGGTTGTATGGTCAGGAATGGTTTCTGAATTTCAGTTTATTCGGAGAAAATTTACGGGATCTGTTTCAAATGCATACCATCAATCTGAGTGTTGCTGTTTGGGTCGGATTTATAGCACTTTTCGGAATTGCTACAGACGACGGAGTAGTCATGGCAACTTATCTGAATCAGTTCTTTTCTAAAGAAAAACCGGAAACCGTTGAAGACATCCGAACGGCTGTTGTACATGCCGGAAATAAAAGAATCAGAGCGTGTTTAATGACTACAGTAACTACAATTCTGGCACTTCTACCGGTATTAACTTCAACTGGCAGAGGAAGTGATATTATGATCCCTATGGCAATTCCGAGTTTTGGAGGAATGATCATCGATGTGACATCCTATTTCATAGTTCCGGTGCTGTATAGCTGGAGAGAAGAATTAGTATTAAAAAGAAAATTGAAAAGCGATGAAAAAGCAAATTTTTAAATTACATGTAGTTGGGCTATTAGTTCTTTTTTCGATTCAGACTAAAGCGCAGGATCTCAATACAATTCTGGATGAAGCCTTACGGAATAATCCGGAAGTACAAGAAATAGAATCACAATACAAAATTACTAAAGAGAAAGAGAATGAGGTAAATGTATTGCCTAATACAGAATTAGGTATAGGAGTGTTTGCTATTACGCCTGAAACGCGAACCGGAGCTCAGACATTTAAAGTTTCGGTTCGTCAAATGATTCCCTGGTTCGGAACGATCACAGCCCGAGAAAATTATGCGGTATCACTATCAGAAGCTAAATATCAGGATTTAGTGATAGTTAAAAGAAAATTGATCAGTACAGTTTCACAATCTTATTACAAACTGTATGAGATTAAAGAAAAGATAAGAGTATTGGAAGAAAACAAAACACTTTTAAAGACATACGAAAAATTAGCACTGACTTCGGTTGAAGTCGGAAAAGCTTCTTTGGTTGATGTTCTGAAATTGCAGATAAGGCAAAATGAATTAGCTCAGTTGCAAAGTGTTTTGAGCGAACAATTTAAAGCGGAACAAACAGTATTAAATAAACTCCTTAACAGAGATTCTGAGATAGCGGTTGACCTTATTACTGATTTAGAAATTCCGGATGAGAAAGAACAAGTATCATTTGAAAGTCTGGAGATCCACCCGGAACTTCTTAAGTATGATAAGTTGTTTCATTCAGTTGAAAAATCAGAGTTACTAAATCAAAAAGAGAAAAGACCGATGATAGGTTTCGGTCTTGATTATATCAATGTCGAGAAAAGACCCGATATGGATTTCAGAGATAACGGGAAAGATGCCTTGATGCCAATGGTTTCACTATCGATCCCTATTTTTAATAAAAAATATAAATCAGTCAGCAAGCAAAACGAATTAAAACAGGAAGAAATTAAAGCACAAAAACAAAATAAACTCAATTTTTTAGAAGCAAGCCTGCAAAAAGCGATTTCTAATAGAAATGCTTCCAGAATCAGTCATGATACACAAGTCAAGAATCTGGAGCAGGCAAAAAGTGCCGAACAAATTTTAATTAAAAGCTATGAAACCGGTACAATTGATTTTAACGATGTACTTGATATTCAGGAATTTGAACTGAAATTTCAAATCAACAAGATTACTTCGGTAGTGGATTATTATATACAAAGTACCATAATTAATTATTTAATTAAATAAAGGGAAAAGATGAAAAAAATTAGTATTTATATAGTATTAGTAGCTGTCGGATTGGTTCTCGGATGGTTACTTTTCGGCAATAAAGAAGCCAATAAAGAATCAAGCCCTGTAACAGCTCAAGAGGCTAAAAAGCAAATGTGGACGTGTTCCATGCACCCCCAGATTATGAAGACTGAACCCGGAAAATGCCCGATCTGCGGTATGGACCTTATTCCGGTAGATCATGACCATCAGGGAGGTTTATCAAAAGAACAGTTTAAATTGACAGAGAACGCCTTAGCTCTGGCAAATGTTCAGACAACTATAGTAGGAAATAGTGGTGGCAAGAGCAATGTTTTAATTGTATCGGGTAAAATATCGGAAAATGAAGAAGCAAATGCTGTCCAGGCCAGTTATTTTTCCGGGAGAATAGAACGATTGCACATCAACTTTACCGGAGAAGAGGTTAAGGCAGGTCAAGCATTAGCAACGATCTATTCGCCGGAACTGGTCAAAGCGCAACAAGAATTGATAACGGCGGCTTCTTTAAAAAGTACCCAACCGGAACTTTACAAAGCGGTAAGAAATAAACTGAAATTATTAAAACTGTCAGATTCTCAGATCAATCAGATCGAAAGCTCAGGAAAGGTAAAGGAATATTTTCCTATTTATGCAACTGTGAGCGGAACGGTTTCGGAAAAATTGGCAGAACAGGGCGATTATGTGAAGCAAGGACAGCCTCTGTTTAAGATATCCGACTTAAATTCCGTTTGGGCTAATTTTGATGTTTACGAAAATCAGATAAGCAATTTTAAAGTCGGACAAGCCATAGTGATCACGACTGAAGCGTATCCTACAGAAGTTTTTAAAGCCAAAATAGCCTTTATAGATCCGGTTCTGAATCCTGATACCCGAGTGGTAAAGATGCGTGCAGTAATCGATAATAAAGACCGAAAGCTAAAACCGTCTATGTTTGTTAAAGGAAAAACAGATAGAGTTAGTCATTCAAAAGAGACCTTGACCGTTCCGGCTACCGCAGTATTATGGACCGGAAAACGTTCGATTGTTTATATAAAACCGAAGCCTGACGAACCGGTTTTTGAAATGCGTGAAGTCCTATTGGGGCAAAAAACAGGGGAAGATTATGAAATAACAGGAGGTTTACAAGCAGGAGAGGAGATTGTTACCAACGGTGTCTTTACAATTGATGCATCAGCTCAGTTGCAGGGCAAAAAATCAATGATGAACAGAAAAGAAGAACCTAACGGATCGGTTAATGTTCCGACAGAATTTAAGAATCAGTTGCAAGTCGTTTATGACCGATATATTGCATTAAAAGACGCTTTGATAAACAGTGATTCTAAACAGGCAAAGCAATTGGCTTCTGCTATTGAAAAAGCAATTGCAGCCGTAGATATGAAATTGGTTCCTAATGAAGCGACTCATAAGCAGTGGATGGCAATAGATCATGCCATAACAGAAAGTGCGGTTGTCATTACAAAATCTTCAGATATTGAAGAGCAACGCAAAGTCTTCAAAAAAATGTCAAACCAATTGATTTTAGCCGTTCAGAATTTCGGAATCAATACAACGACCTATAAATTGTATTGCCCGATGGCTGATAGTGACAGTGGTGCTTATTGGTTAAGTAATGAAGGAAAAGTTTTAAATCCCTATTTCGGAGATAAAATGCTAAAGTGTGGCGAAGTAAAAGAAAAAATTAATAACAAATAAATTAATAGAAATAGTATGAAAAAAGTGTTCTTAAGTGGTTTGATGCTTGCTGCATTAACCTTTACCGGATGTAAAAACGAAGCTAAAAGTGAAACGGAATCCGTTGCAACTGAACAAACAGAAAGTTCGGATAATGCAGAATTAGCAGCTGCTACATTCGGAGTACGAGGAAATTGTGAAATGTGTAAAAGCACTATTGAAGAAGCTGTACATCAATTGGAAGGAATTTCTAAAGCCGATTGGGATGTATCTAAAAAGCAGATCAGTGTATCTTTTGATGCGTCAAAAACTAATTTAGAGGCTATCCATAAAGCGATTGCTGACGCAGGATATGATACTGATAAACTGAACGGAAGTACAGAAGCGTATGACAATTTACCGGAATGTTGTCAATACGACCATGCTATGGAGATGAGTGTTCAATAAGCCTGAATGATTGAAGAGTAATCAAATAATCCAAAGGGAAGAATAGCTTGATTTTTCTTTCTTTTGGATTTTTTTTGGATATAGGATACCTCTATTACAGTTTTTTATTTGATTGTTATCCAATCCATAGCTAAATCGCTTCTTACTGATTTTACAGGTATTTCTAATTCCTAGTATTTGTCAATTCTGTTACTGTTATCTGTCATAAAAACTAAATTCTTAATTATTTTTACATGAAAATATGAAAAAAAAGTGTTAAAAAGGATAGTTTTATTTTCATCGTATTTTCTCAAATTTGAAATAAGTGTATAGCTATGTTTTAAGAAAGTAAAGATCAAACTGAAACAAATATAGAATAAATTCCAAAAAATTAGGAAACAGTAATGAGGTGAATTATAGTTGTGTCTAAGATTCTTTGTAAAAACTTTTTTTTATTAAAAAAGATTGAATTTTGAGATGATAAAAAAAGAATTAAAAAGGAACTAAATTCAGTAAAAACAAACGTTTTAAGGCATAAAAAAAGCTCCAGATTTTCATCTGAAGCTTTACGCTGCGGAGAAAGAGGGATTTGTCTACTACAAAATTCACCAATAAAATCAACACTTTACAAAGTATGTTGTTTAAGTGACTCCTCGACTGACTCCTCTTTTATAAGGCTACTATTATTCTAAATTCAAAGTACTCAAATATAAGCATAATTATTTGAATATTAAAGTATCAAGACTAAAAATTGAACTAGTTATTTTAAAGCTTAGTAGTGCTTTTTTGATTAAAATTTGTCTGAAGTATTTTTCAATTTTAACCAAAAATCAAGTGAGTTACTTGTTCATATTTTATGCCACTATATGTACAGAACTCATCAATCGTTAGAAACTCATTTTCGAGCTTATTGAGGTCTTTTTTTATCTTTTGCAACAATCTAGTACTTTGACGATAACTCTTGCCTGTTATACGTTGTATGTCCTTTGGATAGATGCACACCCTCTGATTTTTCAATTTCATACTTTATCTATAGCTTTGATATAGCGATGCTATACTTCTGACGAGCAGAAAATCTTCTGCAATTTAATTATAATTTTTCATACTCATTAATTGTGCCTTTATGCTCATTTAAGACACTTGTGTCGATTTTGGACATATGGTACACTTATGACTTTTTCTTTGCAGAAATGCTTTGTAAACTTTGTATTAATCATTCGAAATGTGGTTGCAACTGATTGAAAGAATGAAGGAGATTTTAAAAGAATGTTTAACGAAATTTTGAAGTTATGGCTAGACAGAAAGGCATAATTAAATTGAAAGGTACTATCGGGGATATTACCTTTTACAAAACGCAAGATGGTCATTTAGCTCGTGAGAAAGGTGGAATTGACGCAAGCAGAATTGCGAGTGATCCTGCGTTTCAGAGAACACGTGAAAACGGTTCTGAATTTGGTAGAGCTGGAAAAGCCGGAAAGATTTTGCGCACCGCTTTAAGACCATTGCTTTTGAATTCTGCTGATGGTAGAATGGTGAGTCGTTTGACTCAAACAATGGTAAAAGTAATTCAAGCTGATGCTGTGAGTGAAAGAGGATTACGAAATGTAATTGATGGAGAAATTGAATTGGTACTAGGTTTCGAATTTAATATTCGTGGAAAATTAGGTACTTCTTTATTTGCTCCATTTACCTCAGCAATTGATAGAGCTGCGGGAACATTGGATGTTTCTATTCCATCGTTTGTACCTGCGAATATGATTGCTGCTCCAAGTGGAACAACTCACTTTAAAGTGATTTCTGGAGGAGCTGAAATCGATTTTACGAACGAAACCTATGTGGTAGAAACTACCGAAACGGCAATTTTGCCTTGGGATGGAACAGCTACAGCTGTAATCAACTTGAGTAATGCCGTTACGGCTAACTCTACTCACCCTTTAGTTTTGGCTTTAGGTATTGAGTTTTACCAAGAGATTAATGGACAAATGTACCCTTTGAAAAATGGTGCTTTCAACCCGTTATCGATTGTTAAAGTTGATGGTGGCGTGTAATGGTTATTTGGTTAACTAGAACTTATTTCCCTGAAGGAACTAATGGAAAACTCGAATGTGAAGGCAAATTGATATGCAATACCATAGAATTGCCTTGGAAGATGAACGAAACAAGAGTTTCCTGTATTCCGGAAGGGAAATATTTTATTAGAAAGCGATATAGCTCAAAATACAAATGGCATTTGGAATTAGTGGATGTTCCGAATAGAAAGTTTATTCTTTTTCATCCTGCTAATAATGCGCAAAAGGAATTACAAGGCTGTATTGCTCCGGTTACTAAACTTTCTGGACCAGGATTAGGGTTGTTGTCTAGAAAAGCTTTTGAGAAGCTTAAAAGCATTGTTTACAAAGCTTTGGATAATCATGAAAGTGTTACGTTAATTGTTCAATCTTAAATTATAATTATGAAAAATATAGTTAATAGAGTTTCGGCTCCCACACCTAAGTTTTTTAAAGTGCTTCGTACTATTGGTTTGGTATTAGCGGCAGTTGGTGGAACTATTTTAGCAGCTCCAGTAGCTTTGCCAGTTGTTGTTACAACCATTGGCGGTTATGTTGCGGTTGCTGGAAGTGTTTTGACAGCTGCAAGTCAGTTGACAATTCCAAATGACAGCGAATAATCACACGCTAATAGGTACTGCAGGAGGTACATTTTTAAGTATTGCACCCAATATTCAATCTGAAGATATTGCAAAAACGGTTATCTTAGCCACTATTGGAGCTGTAGTCAGTTTTACTATTTCGTTAGTACTTAAAAGCCTGAATAAGAAGCACAAAAAATAAGTTTAGCCCTTGTTGTGGTGACCTTTGGGTTAAACAAAACGAAAGTCAGGTCTAAAAAGACTTGACTTTTTTTATTTATTAATTATATTTGAATTAACTAATTTATGAATACTAGTAATCCTTAGTTTTTTATCGGTTACTCTTTTTAGATGTCCTCCAGCAACATTTTTCCAGTTTACACTGGGTGGAATAACAGTTTATAACTATATTAAAAATCTAGAAGATATGAATGACATTGGAATTTTTTTGAAAAGGTGGATTGGAGTTAACGCGGACAGACCAAAAGTAAAAAAGTCTAATCGATTTAAAGCTAAGAACGAACATATTGCAGTTAACTTCTCAGGTTCGATCCCTGACTGTCCACAAGAAAATAACCCAGCACTGCTGGGTTATTTAGTATTACAATAACGATATAAAATAACTCTTCGCATATCATTGATAAGGTTGATGTTATCGTGAAATTGATTTTCTTTTTGCTCCAAAAGTTTGAGAGCTGCAACGTGTTTAATGTGAGTTTCGTGTTCATCCATCATAACTTTAGACTTTATAAAAAACTCCTTTTTAAAATCGTTAAGACGTAAAAATGGAATTACGGAACCAACCAAATGTTGATGCCAAAAGTTAGTTTTCCATAAACTATAAGCAACAAAATAAAGATTTTCACAATCCTGTTCTAAATCAAATATGATTACAAAACAGTTCGTAAATGACTCTTTTTTCGGCTTTCCGCTGTTCATTCCTTTGTTAAGTATGAATAAATGAGGTTTCGAGTAAATCGTGTCTTTTTGGTGGGTTTTAATGATAAAATTCTGCATAACATTAGACTTTAAAATTGATTAGATTTTCAGTTTTTCGCAGATTTCCTATTGAAATGCATATGTGCCTCGCTACGCTTCGCCCATTAAAATTTTTCAAAAGAAAAAAAAGAAAAAAAGAAAGCCATTCGTCCAAGTGAAAGGTTTCAAAAAAGCAAGTTTTTCAGAAAAAATACTACCCGATACGTGATTGAAATCGGAAATGGTTAAGCAGAATAGAAATGTGTTTTGAAACTTTTTGGGTGGAGATTTTTTCGGAAACCCGAAGGGCTTGAACTTGCTTTTTTGAATACCTAAAACTTATTTTTGCTTCCTTTTTTACTTTATTTTTTTTGAAATATCCAATCGGAATGTTCTTGTTTAATCGGATTGTAGCTAATGAAATGAGTGTTGATTTGAAAGATAGACGTCTTTGGAAAGGGTATCAAATTCTTTGGATGGATTAATTAACCTAATCAGAAAATAATAAAGCTATTTATTCGGTCAAAGAATTTGATACTCTTTCTTGGATTTGATTTTTGAGGATGCCTAGAAATCAGTTGATAGTCGCAGTGTTCAGTTAAAAGAAAAGTGTCTTATTAAAACGGGAAGCATCTTCAAAAAACAATGCATTAAAATACCGAGTGCGATGTGGCAGTAGCGCAAGTAAGGGTATTATTTTTTATTTGCTTACTGTGATGTTTCTGATTGCTTTAGTGGAAAAGCTGATACCTGAGATACAGTTGGCAGTCGCAGTATTCAGTTTGCATAAGATTATCTTAAAAAAAATGTTATAGCATCAGCTTTTCCGTTGGAGCAATAACTGTTTATTTACTGGCAAATAAAAAATGATACTCTTACTGGAAATTTTGGTTTTGTGGGTAATAAAAAGGCTTTTACCATAGGCAAATTAACTGAATTTCAAAGCCATTTTATTACTTACAAAAGCAATGCAAATTCTTCCTATTTAACCATAAAGCTAATAAAAACAGTTACGGTGAACGTTCTTAAAATCGATAATAACAGAAAATATTCCTATGAAATAGAGAACGTTGTTAAAGGCAGTGGCGAAGGACTGTGTTTTTTGTAGCTGGGTGATGCGATGGAAGCTGCAAAAAATGTTGTCCTGGAGCCACTGGCAAGAGCGTTGGACGAGCGGCTTTTTTACATAATGTTATTATAATGGCTTGTCCCTTGCCCGAAGGGATTATAATGCCACATTATGTAACTAAGCTTGGGAGAAAAAATTACTGGCATGAGTTGCGTAGCGAACGTGTTTTTGTTTTGAGCGTTGGGCAAGCTCTTTGACTGATGGCTTATTGGATTTTTCTTTTTAAACAAAACGTTTTAGCCAACAGACAAAGTGCTTGATGTGCGTTGGGACAAAAACCATGACAGTAATTTTTTTAGGAGCGTTGGGAAGGAGTGGCAATTGGAAAGAGATTTTAATTTATTTATTTTAACCTTTTCTACCCACTTATGGTAATTTAAAATGAATAACCCAGTATCCACCATTAGCACCTTTCATTCTTTTTAGTATGCCTAAATCTTTTAAGAAAAGTAAGTTTTTGTCAATAGCAGAAAGGCTTAAGCCAATGTTCTCTGATAGCTCACGAATGGTGATTTTACTGTTTTTATGAATAATTTTTAGAATATCAACTCTACTTTCCGTTAGGATTTCTACCCACTTTTCTACCCACTTTTCGAAATTTTACATTTTCGAATTATTTGGTTAAAAAAAATGCCCCAAATATTTACTATAAATGGGACAAAATATACTCTTTGAAAAACAAAATATTATTCTATTAACTTATTTGGATTAATAATAGGTAATATAAAATTACTTAAAGCTGTACCTTGAAAACGAGTCATTAATATTCCTCTTGAAGTTGAATATGTAATTGCAGCTAAAGCATTTCCTAATGCAGGACTTATTGTTACTGTATTGTCTTCTTCTAGCTTTGTTAATTCTTCAATATTATCTATATAATAAACATAAACAAAACTAAATGAGCCTATAGCTTCTTCATCACCTTCATTTTCTTTTTCACTTTTAGTTTCAACATTTACTGAAAAATCAGCTTTTATTAATTTATCAGGAATATTAAAACCTAATTCAAAATTTACATTGAAATTGTGTCCTTGAACTTTTTCTTCTTCAAAATCAAATGGGCTATGAATTTGCCCTTTAATGATTTTAAAATCAACAATTTCAATTTTTTCAGGTTGTAATAAATTAGCTGACATTGGCTAATGCTGTTTTATTGTTAGATTTAGATTTTTTCCACGAATTAGTATATGCTACATCAGTATTTATAGCATTATTTCTGTAAACGGTTACATATCCAGATGTTCCCATTGGTTTTCTTTGTGGAACATTAATAATTGACTCCCCAAGTTCTGCTTCAAGTTTAGCTAAAGAACGTAATGTAAAATTATGTTCTCCTACCAACCATTTATTAACTTCAGAAGGTCTTTTTTCAAGTTTATCTGCTAAATCTTTTTGGCTAAATCCTTTTGCTTTTAACAATTGATTTACTCGAACCACGATATCAGCATACAATCTTGCGAAGATTTTTGTTTCTTCCGGTGTTTCTGCTAAAATTCTTTGTGCTACTTTGCTTCTCATTGTTTTGGATTTTTAGAGGATGATTTCATCTGAACCATCATAATTAGTAAGTTTTCTATTTTTTTCATTAACAATAATTGTTCCATCTTGTAAAGCTTCATTAATTCGTTTTGCGAATTCACATGCTGCTCTCCATTCTAAATGCAATGAACTTTTTTGATTTGTTGGACCATCTTTGATACCTCCATTGAAAAGTATAACTATGTTGTTTGTGATTTTTAAGGCGTATAATCTTAATGGAAATTCCGGAAAGTGGTAAGTAATATTTTCGATTGTTCTTTTACCTTGGACAGGTAATCCCTTAACTTCGTTTTCATCTCTATTGAATAATTCATCTATTGCTCCGTGATCATTACCAATTGATAGCAATACAAAAGACAACAATTCTTGATTTGCTTCTTTATATTCTGCTATTGCATCATATTTTTCAAAGAATAAATCCGTTTCATTTGTCTCGGCTTCATCATATTTTACGGTGTAAAAAGTGCATTTAGCAGCTTCATCATCCCATATTTCTAGAGCAAATATATTCACTTTATTATTAGTTTGCAAACAAAAATACACTTTTAAGTGTATTTTATGATTATTTAATATACTATTTAGTTTATTTTTTCAAATGTAAGAATACTATTTGTTACCTAAAAACTATTTTTTTATTTCTAACTTCAATTCTAAGATGTCTTCAATTTTGAATATTTCAGCATAATTTTTCATGCTACCTATTTGAATTTTTATTGGTTTAATTTCGTCATTTTCTATGTAAAAACGGAATTCTTTTTGGTATTCAAATTCAAGAGGTTTTTCAAATAATGTTATTTCTCTAGAAACTTCTTCTTTATCATAGTAATCTACAAAACCATGAATGAATTTTAAATTGTTCTTTTTGAGTTCATTTTCTATTTTATTAAAAAAAAAAGGTAAATCTTTAATCATTACTCCATGTGTCCCAAAACGCAAATTTCTTTTATCAAACTCAAAATCTAATGGATTTGGAAATCCTTTTGAAGATATTGCATATAACGAATAAATATTACCTAATACTTCTTTATGACTTTCTCTTAAATGAACTTTAACATAATTAAATTCTCTGTCAATTCCTGGTATTTTGAAAGTGCCCGGCAAAGAATTAATTACTCTTGAAACTCCTTCGTATCTATCGCCTCTCAACTCTTCATCTTCAACTTTGCGAAAATATTCAATTGTATTCATATAGATTGTTCCATTTTCGAATAAATCAAAAATGTTTTTCTCGCTACCTAATTTTAAGAATAGTTTTATTGTGTGCTCCATTTTGAAATTTCGATTTAATTTTTCTCAATTGGGTAAAAATACATTTGAAACCATCCATTTAATCTTTTAATTGTAATCTGACCAATATTGGTTTCCCAAGTTCTCCCTGGCCAATTTTCATTACTATTTATTTCACCTAGTTCAAAATATGATTTCCCATTTATATCGGAACCTAATTTATCGGCAAACAATTTTAACATTGCTTCAATTTCCCGGTGACTAATAATATAACTCCTTGACGGATTTTCTTTACCTAATATAAATAAAGCATCATTGACTTCTGAATTTGGGATTAGAATTTTATTGAAGAAATTAAAAAAATACTGATCAGTATAATTTACCCAGCCAAAACTTTCTCCACTTTCATATTTTTGTTCTTGAAAATTTTCTATTCTTTTCAATTCTTCATTTATACTTATAAAGTGGTCATCAAAACTTTTTACATTAAGAAATAAGTTATAGTATTGAATGAATTCACTCGGTTTTAAAACAATAGTATAAATACCTAATTTTTGAAATACTGCTTTTGCTTTGTGATAATTTTTATCATCATTAGTAATGTAAAATTCGCATCTTGATGCAAATGCTGAATGAGAAGCATCTTCGGTTGTATTCTTAAAAGTATTTTTTTCCTTGTCAGTTACCTTTACTTTGTCAGCTTTGAAACCATGCATATCTAACATAACATATTCATTGGTAATGTCGTTAAACCATTCTGGAGCATTTTTAGTTTTATCAAAATATTGATTAACATCAAAATGTTCTATTCCAAATTTCTTGTAAGCATTTTCAATAATATCAAAAGGATTTTTATTTTCGTTGAAGTGACCGCTGTTTACTCCAATTTGTTGAACCATATTTCTTAAATCTTTGTAGTCTTCTGTTTCATTCATATTGTGAAACATTTGACCAAAACTTTTAAAGAAACCATTCATTGTTTGGTCTTCTTTTAATCCTGGAAACATTTTGTTTAGCATTGCTGCACTTTCAGGGTTTTCAAAAGCTTCTTTAAATGCAAGGTTTAATGGTATTGAAGAAATCATATTTTTCATAGAATTTACTAATCCAAACATTGGATCATTTTCTTCAACGGAACTAAACAAACTATCAATGCTGAAATTTTGAAACATTGGTGCTTCTCTAATTCTGTCATCAAGTAATTCACCTGGTTCATATTTGCTTAATGTAACTTCTTTAGAATTATTTACTAAACACAAATCATCAGTTAAAAAAGTAATATAATCTAAATCCTCTCTAATTATTCTTTGCTCTTCTTCACTATGATTTTTTATACTTGCAAAAATATCACCAATGTGGGAAGTAGAGTATAGTAACAGAAATTTTTCTTTATTTGTTATTATGCTATTTAGCTCAGGAAAATGATTGTTTTTCATTCCTGACATAATATTCCAATCTAAATAGACTTTAATCATTGTTTAATAAATTTAAGAATTAGCAAATTATAAAATAATTCCTAATGGTTTGAATTGATACAATTTGATTTATTAACCAAGTTATCAGTTTGTTTATGAGTAAAATACATTTTATTTCATTTATGGTTACTAGGAAAATTCGAAATCCTTGCAAATAGAATATTTGTTAAGCTTTGGCAGTAAATAAAATGTATTGTCAAAAGTTAATTGTTTATTTCAATGTCGATATAGGATTTTAAATTGTATAACTCAATTTGATTTTCATAATATCCTTCTAATTGTCCAATTTCAATAAACGCAATATCATTAGCGAAAGCTTTTTCTCCGATTAGATGCTCAATATGAACGTAAACGGCTTCACGAAGTCTAAGGTTATCTTTGTGGACGATGTAGTTTTTGAGTAGCACTTTTATTCCTAAATCGGTTGGTTTGTTTGGGTTTTCAAGTGGGATGAAATACATTTCACTTATTCGTAAAGTGATGCCGTAATATTCTAGTGGTTTGTCGGTGCCGTTTTCGTATTTGATTAGATTGGTTTCTGGTTGGAGGAATGCGGTTATTTTCCAACGCTCTATAACTGGTGCATGATGAACGAGTAATTCTACTTCTTTGAATAGGTATGGATTTCCATTTGCTGTGATGATTAACTCTGCTGCATTAGTCTTGTTCTTAATGATGAGGTCTAGGTCTTTGTTGTATTGATGAAGTATTTTGATTAGTTTGTCGAAATGGGTTTTTAGTTCGTCTTTTGAGATTTCGTTTAGAAATAGGAAAACGAAGTTGTTTTGTTGGAAGTGGTTCCAGAAGTTGGTTATATGGTTCATTTGGTTATTCAGTTATTTGAAAGGTTCTCGATACAATTTTGTAAACAAAATCACTCGAACTGACGTTAGCGTTTATCTAGTATTGATTTATCATAAGCTATTAAGTTTACCATTTACTCACGCTTTGTTATTGTTTTTTTGGTGTTCGTGATTATGCAATTTATTTACGTTTGTCTTTAGCGACATTGTCGAATGCTATTAAATTGCATAATTCTCTCAATCGTGAACGAACTCGATTGCCGTAATGTTTTTCAATTTCTGTGGCTGATAAGTTTGTGGTGATGTGAGTGAATAGTTTTTTTGAAATGAATAGATCGTATCTGCTTAATAGAATTTCTGCCATTACATTGCATTCGTTTCCGAAATATTTTAGATTGTTTTCCGTTCCTAAATCGTCGAAACAATAGCTTCTTGGTTCTGATTGGTAGAGTTTTCCATTACTATATTTGTGGATTATTTGGTAGCCGTCCTGGATAAATTCGAAGCTTATATCTCGGCAAGGTTTTACAAAAAACTTGTGTTCTGTTGCTGTTAAGAATTTCATTAAGTTCATCAATGATGTTTTTCCGCAGCCGATTGGTCCGGTTAATAGGATGCCTTTTTCTAAATCGATATTGAATTGATAACAAGCTTGTTCATCTTTTAAGAAATATGCGATTAATTTGTATATTATTTCATGGTCTGTTTCTAAGATTTTGAACTTCTTACCATATAACTCTACTCCTTTTTTTTCTAGCCAAGCAATGATTTCTGGATAACTTAATGTCGTATTCATAACTATTTTACATTTTATCATTTTCTTTTGTCTTGACACAAAAGATACAATAGGACAAGACTTGGATTTTCAGCGGTCAAATTAATTCTTGAATTCTAAAAGAAAAGAACTCACTTCGTTCAGACAGCTTTTCTTTTTACGAACTCTTCGAATATTTGACACTCGCTTCCAAATCCTATGTCATTTTATATTACAAAGGTTCTGAATAGTCTTTGTCGGTTGTTGTGTTGAGTTGTTTTGCTCTGTTAGGTTGTTCTGCATTTGAAATGAATTTTGGTGCGTTAATCATCCAATTTTGTGCTGCTGCTTGCCAATCGACCATTGGTGTTTTTCCACCCACTAACCATCCGTTGCTTGAGAAGTAATTGAAAAACTTTTGTGCTTCTATTTCTGGAAAGTTGTGTTCCTGGAAGTAGGATTTGACTTCTTGCAAGTTTGGTTGAATGAAACCTTTCTTTTTTTCGCGCAACTTTTTTTCTTGGGATGTGATTTCTCCTATCGTCGAAATGACAAAATCATTATTACTTTCTTGAAAATTTTTTGCTTGCTCGTTCAAGTTTGAAACGTTTTCAATGTTTAAATTGTTTGTATTGTTTATATAGTTTATAGAAGGTACTAGTGCTTGTTCACTACTTGTTTCATCACGAGTACAAGACTTGTTTAGAGCTTGTTCAGAAACAGGTTTATTAAGTGGTTCATTTTTTGGTTTTCTTTCGTTTTTTTGAATGGGTTTTAAGTCGTCTGAAAAATTGAATAAATACACATGACTTCCTTTGAATGGATTATAGGATGGTTCGTAATTGATATATCCTAAACTGTGTAAATTTTTAAGGCATTTATGATACGTTGCTTTAGAACTTATTTTACTTATTCGCATTACCTCATCACGAGAAATACTGATTGGATTTTTAAAGCGATTGCAATTCCAAAATTGGAATAAAGCTATATATAAACTCACGTGCGTTGGATTGAGTGATTTGTCTATTGCTACTTTTTCGAAAAAGCCGGTTAGGTGTTTTATGTAGTTCATTTTACTAGTGATTAGTAATTAGTGAAGAGTGAGTAGAAAAGATTGCTTCGTGCCTCGCAATGACGGTTTACTTGAATAGGGTTGGAGCTGCATTTACTTTATTTCCGTTTAGGAGTTTTTCGATGTCTGAATTGTCGTAATATATGATGCCACCAACTTTAGTATACGTTAGTGTTCCGTTGATGCGAAGGTTTTGTAAAGTACCTGGAGAAATGTTTAACAGCTTTCTGACTTCTTTGGATTTGAGCCACTGTTTTGTTTGTTGCGGTTTGGATTGAATGATTTCTTTTAAATCATTTAGAAGAAGATTACGAAATTCGTTTAAGTCTTCGATTGTGATAACTTGTACTGCCATAACTGATGTTTTAAATTGTTATGGTACAAATTTGTGAAGTTTGATTGATTTTATTTCACAACCTAAACACAAGTTGTGTACGATTTTTTTATTAAAAGACTACAAAGTGCTTTGTTTTCTAACTTTATTGAATTGAATAAATCTAAAGCATAAAATTCAATTTAGTATAGTAAGTCAAAATCATGGATTTGTAAGCTGATTCACAACCTCAACACAAGTTGTGTGTTTTTGAAATAAATTTATTTAAGAAAGAAGTTACTTATTTTCATTTTCATCTTCTAATATATGCTTTTCTAAAACTTCTGCAAGTTGATTGATGAACTTGGGACGACCTGTTTTTCTGTTTTTGATGTCAATGTAAAAACGATAAATATTTTCTTCAATATCTTGATTGAAAATTTTACCAAAGAATAAAGCTAATTCCTTTATATCAGTGCTGCCGTTGTTAATTTTTTTGGAATGGTGTAAGGCATAAATGAGTTCGACTAAATCAATTTTAGTACCAGTCCAATTAACTGTTTGTTGTACGGATGGGTGAACAGTTGAGCAATTATTTTCTAATTGTTCTATTTTATTTTCTAGATAAGTGGTTAATATATCGTTGGCAATCATTACAGCCATGTTGTAATCATGCGTAGTACATAATTTTACATCGTAATTGATCAAAGAACAATCTCTTTTTAAAATATTAGCATCACAATTTCTCAAGAAATATATATTGTCTTTATGTGAAGCTCTTGCTCTATAGTATTCATAGAACTTTCTATTCTTATTGGTGTTTTCTTGTATTAAATTTAAAGCTTCTTCATAAAATTTAATCTTATTCTTTTTTGATGTTGGTAAGTTTGTTTCTATACTTAAAACTGTTTTGTAATAGATAAGCTTGGATATAAATATAGGTTTCAAATCTTTAAAAAAATATATTTCTTCTTCTGGAGAACTAAATTTATGTTTTTTTAGCCATTTGAATAGTTCCTTACTTCTCCTTTCGATTAATTCAGTGACTTTATGTGCAATGACAATACTGTCTGAATTTGTAGTTTTAATGTTTTGATACTCCTTTTCAAATTCACTAAAAAAATTCAGACAATACTCATTCATTTTAATACAATATGGGTTAGTTTGTATAAAACTTCATTGTGTTAAAAATATTGTTAAAGATGGTTGTTTTTTTAGTTATTTATATAGATAACATGTGCTTTTAAATTTTCATAGTTCTTAATCGTAATGCATTAGCAATTACTGATACAGAGCTAAAACTCATAGCTAAAGCTGCAATCATTGGAGAAAGTAATATCCCAAAAACAGGAAATAAAACACCTGCTGCTATTGGAACTCCTAAAACATTATAGATAAAAGCAAAAAACAGATTTTGCTTGATGTTTTTCATTACTGCGTGACTTAAATTTTTAGCTTTCACTATTCCTTTTAAATCCCCTTTTACTAAAGTAATTTTAGCACTTTCAATGGCCACATCTGTTCCTGTTCCCATTGCTATTCCAATGTCGGATTGTGCTAATGCTGGTGCATCGTTTATACCATCACCTGCCATTGCTACTATTTTACCTTTGGCTTGTAGCTCTTTGATGTATTCTAATTTATCTTGTGGCAAACAGCTTGCTTTAAAATCGGTTAAGTTTAGTTCAGAAGCTACTGCTTTTGCCGTATTTTCATTATCTCCTGTTAACATTATGACTTGAACTCCCTGACGCTTTAGTTCGTTAATAGCCTCTAAACTCGATTTTTTAATTGCATCGGTAATTGTGATATAACCTACTACTTTTTTATCAATAGCAATATAAGAAACTGTTTTTCCTAACTTTTGTTCTGTAATAACTTCTTGTTCAATATTTGAAAAATCTTTAATTCCTTCTAGCTCTATTAGTTTTTTATTCCCTAAGCTGACTTTTATATTGTCAATAAACCCAACAACTCCTTTACCTGTTACAGCATCAAAGTTTTCTACTTTAAAAAACTGAGTGTTTTTAGCTCTAGCAAAATTTACAACTGCTGTTGCTAATGGATGTTCACTATTTTGATTTAGTGATGCAATTTTTCCTAAAACTATGTTTTCATCTACACCTTTTACTACGATTTTTTCAACAGACGGTTTTCCTTCGGTTAAAGTTCCTGTTTTATCTGTGATTAAAACATCAATTTTATCCATTTTCTCAATGGCTTCAGCATTTTTAATTAATACTCCTGATTTAGCACCTTTACCAACACCAACCATTACTGACATTGGTGTTGCTAAACCTAAAGCACATGGACATGCAATTATTAATACTGCAATAGCATTTATAAAACCATACACTAACTTGGGTTCTGGACCGATAATCCACCAAACAAAAAATGTAATAACAGCTATGAGTACCACAATTGGTACAAAATATTTTGAAATTTTATCTACTAAATTTTGAATTGGAGCTCTCGAACGACTTGCATCTGAAACCATTTGCACAATTTGAGATAATAAAGTTTCTGAACCTACTTTTTCGGCAATCATCAAAAATGATTTTGTACCGTTGATTGTTCCAGAACTTACTTTATCCTCAATTTTTTTATCAACGGGTATAGGTTCTCCCGTAATCATTGATTCATCAATGGTACTATTTCCTTCAGTAATGATTCCATCAACTGGAATTTTTTCACCTGGTTTTACTCTAAGTATATCTCCTTTTTTAATGTCGTGAATTGAAATTACTTTTTCTTCGCCATCCAGGACTAAAGTTGCTTCTGTTGGTGCTAATTTTAGTAGTTCTTTAATAGCTCCACTAGTTCTACTGTGCGCTTTAGCCTCTAAAAGTTGACCTAATAAAACTAAGGTTAAAACTACTGCAGTAGCTTCAAAATACAAATGAACGGTGCCTTCGGAAGTTTTGAATTGGTCTGGAAAAATAGCTGGAAATAATAATCCAATACTACTGAAAACAAAAGCAACTCCTGTTCCAATACCTATTAAAGTGAACATGTTTAAATTCCAATTTACAATTGATTTCCACGCTCTTTCAAAAAACATCCAACAAGCATAAAAAACGACAGGAATTGTAAATACCAATTGAATCCAATTCCAATATTGTAAATCCATTAGTTGGTACAATGGGTTGTTAGGAATCATATCAGACATGGTAATGATAAAAATAGGCAAGGTAAAGATTGTTGCAATTTTCATTTTGTACCATAACTTTTGATAGGTTTTATCTTCTTCCGATTCGGTTGGTTCCAGTGGTACTAAATCCATTCCACAAATAGGACAACTTCCTGGCTTATCTTGAACGATTTCAGGATGCATGGGACAAGTATATTTTGTGCTTTGAATAACCTCTGGCTCTTTTACTAAATCCATTCCACAAACTGGGCAATCACCAGCTTTATCATAAATTTTATCACCCTCACAATGCATAGGACAATAATATTTACCAGCTTGATGGGTGTGTTTTATTTCATGATGTTTATGTTCTTTTTCTCCAGTAGAACAACAACTTTTTTGAACAACTTCTTTTGAATTATTAATAGGTAAAGAAATTTGATATTTACTCTCTTTTCCTCCTAAAGCATTTTGTAAAACTTCTATTTCAACATGTTTTGACATGATGATTGATACTTTTTTATCTTCTTTAAAAACTTCTACTTCAGTAACATTTTCAGCATTAGATAAATCTTTTTTAACTTTGGCTTCACAACCAGAGCAAGTCATTCCTTCAATGTGGTATGTATGTTTCATATGTTTGATTTTTATTTTATACCGGTAACCTATAAAATCGCTTTTTAAATTAATAGTATTTGCTTACACACACTACTTGTTACTAACGATTTCATAATTTCGTTATTTCAATAGTACAAATTTCGAAAACTCAAGCTACTTCTGTTTGTATAATTATGGATATGATTTGTACAATTTTATAATAGATCTATTTCTTTACGTTTATTTTCTTTTAATTTTTTGAAATAGGTGGGGCTAAAACCTGTAACTTTTTTAAATTGATGACTTAAATGCGAAACACTACTGTAATTTAATGAATAGGCTATTTCAGATAATGATAATTCATCATAAAATATTAATTCTTTTACTTTTTCGATTTTTAAATTGATAAAATATTTTTCAATACTAATTCCTTCAATTTGAGAAAATAAGTTGCTTAACTTACTATAATCTTGATGTAGTTTTTCTTTCAGATAATTGGAAAAATTATCCTTTGTGTTGTTGTTTTTATTTTGAATTAAATCAATGAGACTACTTTTAATTTTTTCTATTGTTTTGCTATTTGTATCGTTCAAAATTTCGAACCCAAGTTCTTCAAGATGTTTAGATATACCTATTTTATCTTTTTGAGATATTTCGTTTTGAAAGGTTACTTCACCTAACTCAACGGATAGATAGTTAAGCCCAAGTTTTTCTAACTCAGACTTAACTACTAAAATACATCGCTTACATACCATATTTTTGATGTGTAATTTCATGAAGAATTATTTATTTTCTAGACGGTTAATCATTTCTTTCATTTGTTTGATTTCTTTTTCTTGTGCTTCAATTATGTCATTTGCCAATTTTTGTACCTCAGGATCTTTAAAACTTGCATTACTACTAGTCATAATGGCTGAGGAATGATGTGGAATCATCGCTTTCATCCATTGAATATCACTTATTGGAGTTTGAGTTCTTAATAGTAATAAAGTTCCTAAAAAAGTGATTGTAGAAAAGACTATAATACTGTAGTTTAGTTTTTTATTGGGATACATTTTCCACATGAATAATAGCATACTAATTGCCATTGAAGACACCATTAATGTTGTCATGTAAACTCTAGTAATACTGTTGAAAATATGATCGAATTCGGCAACGTTTAAAAACATTACTAAATACATAATTACAAAAGATACTGCTATTATAATAGCAAATTTCGGATAGGGATTTTTCTTTGAATGTTGTGTAGTGTGTTCCATGATTTATTTATTTTATATTATTTAAAATTAGTGCATTAGAAGTGAAGTAAATTATAACATTTTGCTTTTTTTATATTTTAAATTGATTTTGTTTTTATAGTTACGTTATTATGAAAAAATCAATTTACTATTTAATACTATTGCTTAGATTTAAAACCTAGTCATTAGCCCAACACCTACACCGAATCGATTATCATAACTACTAAATGCTGAAAAATTTCTTGATAGTATGTATGATGCACCTGCACTCCATACTGTTTCAGAACTATAGTTTCTATTTGATGGAAGATTATTTACAATTCCTAAATCTAATTGGTATTCATAATATCCGAAAATAGACAATTTAGGAAAAATCATTATACTTCTTCCTAAAGAAAATCTAGGTCTCAATTCATTGTCAATCCTAGCGTCCAAACTAAATAAGTAAGGAGTTAAAAACCTTATACCAGCAACAGCAGTTGTTTTAAATTGGTCTAAACTTTTTTCATTTTCATTTTCGATGTTAACACCTCCAAAAACTCTTAAATAATCGTGTAGGTAACGTTCATAAGTAAATTCAGTTTCTAAATTTTTATTCCAACCATATTCAAGTGAAGCATTAAATTGATTTCTTAAATTTGATGTCATTAAATTAAATCCAGTTGTATGGGATGCTGCATTAATCATTCCCCAGGAATACCATTTATTTGTTTCGTTAATTAATTTTTGTTCTGGGTATTCCTTCATTTTTGGATTTCTAGGTGTATCATAAGAAACTATTCGTGCCATTCCACCCATCATGTGATAAAGTATATGACAATGAAAAAACCAATCGCCATACTCATCACCATTATTTCCATAAAATTCAATGACCACCTTTTGCATTGGTGGAACATTAACGGTATGTTTTAAGGGAGAATAATCACCATTTTCATTAATAACTCTAAAAAAATGACCATGTAAATGCATAGGATGGTGCATCATCGTAAGATTATTAAAAGTGATACGCGTGACTTCTTTACTACTTATTTTGATTTTATCTGCTTCAGATAAAGGTACACCATTTAAACTCCAAATGTATCTATTCATATTTCCGGTAAGATTCAACAATACTTCTTTTACAGGAACATTTTTATCGTAATTTGTTTTTTCTGGAGATTTTAAGTAATCGTAATTATATTCTGCATACATATCCATTCCTTGCATTTTATCGTCATTTTCCATTTTCATTCCGTCCATTTTAGAATGATTCATATTCATAGAATCTTTGGATTTCATGTTGTCCATTTTCATTCCTTCCATTTTATCCATATTCATTCCAGACATTCCTTCCATGTGCATTCCGTACTCGTCTTTCATTTCAAAACGCTCGTCCTTGTTGGGTTGGAATTTTAAGGCATGCGCACCCATTTTCATTTTCATTTTAGACATTTTTTTCATCATGCCAATTTTATCTGGTTTTGGAATTTCCGTTGCTGGTAAAACAGTTCCCTTACCTAAATATGCTGTTGCAGTTCCAGAACCATCTTGTGCAGTGATTTTATATTCAATTTTCCCACTTTCTGGAATAATTACAATAAAATCATAGGTTTCTGCAACTGCAATAAATGTTTTATTCTTTTTAACTGGCACAACATCATTACCATCAGCAGCAACTAAAAGTGGTGTTTCACCTCCAAAAGTCATCCAAAAAGATGTTGAGGCTGAACCGTCAATAATTCTCAATCGTACTTTTTCACCTGGTTTAAATTCTGGATATTCAATACTTTGCTTACCATTAATTAAAAATGCTGGATAATAAACATCTGCAATATCAGCACTTTCCATTCTTTGTCTCCAAAAATTTAATTGAGCACTAAAACCTCCACGTGCAATTACTTGATTTAATGGAGTAGCAGTCCCTTTTTTGATGTTATACCATTCGTTACCTCGTTTTAAGTTTCTCAAAACATTCATTGGCTTTTCATTTGTCCAATCAGATAAAACTAAAACCAAATCTTTATCATAGTTTAAAATTTTGGTTTTAGGTTTAATGACAATGGATCCATAAACACCACTTTGTTCTTGTAACATGGTATGCGAATGATACCAATATGTACCAGATTGTTTAATTGGAAACTCATATTTTTGTGTCTGACCTGCTTCTATGGGAGGAGTATTTAAATAAGGAACTCCATCGTAAAAATTAGGTAATAGCAACCCGTGCCAATGTACAGAAGTTTCTACACTCATTTCATTTTTAACGTAAATCACAGCATATTCACCTTCTGTAAACTCTAAAGTTGGCCCAGGTATTGTACCGTTAACTGTCATTCCTTTTACCTGTTTTCCAGCTTTACTAACCAATTCTTCTTTTAAAGTAATGGTATATTCATGCACTGGTAAATTGTCTATATTTCCTTCCTCTGATTGACCAAAAATTGAATTTAAAGTAAATAATAATAAGATAATAATATATTTAATTTTAGTCATAGTTTTTGTTTTATAATTATAATTTCATTCAATTAGTGTCTATTTCATTAATCCAAGCTATAATTTCTTTTTTTTGATTATTTGAAATAATGGTATTTTTATGAATAAATGTATACGAACTTAAAGGCATCTTGTTATCTTTAATTTGACTAACAATGGATTTTAATTTACTTTTTTTTCTTCTGTTTGAGTAGTTATCCCATTCACTAAAGTTTAATTCTGCTTTACCTTCTTCGATATGATTTTCTAAAAACCAAGCTACAGGCTGTACTGTATTGTACCACGGATAGGACGTGTTATTACTGTGGCAATCGTAACAAGAAGTTTGTAATGTAGCTTTAATATTATTAGGCACATTATTAACTATCATAAAATCAGTATTGGGTACACTTTCACTTTGATTGCGTTTTGTGGGAATAAATTGAATTCCCACAAACACAATCAGTAAAATCAGTAAGATGATTTTAGAAATTTTCATTTAGTTAATTTGCTTTTTTATAGTTCCACATTTTAGCATTTTTGAACCAAAATATGGGTTTTTAATTTCTTTCACTTCACTTAACCAAGATGCTCCTTTATTATTATTTGCCATTGGGCAAAAATCTTGATACACAACTTTATCTGTTCCAAGAAGTGCTACTATATCTGTAATATCTATACTTAAAGCTTCGAAGTGCTCTCTTTGATGATCGATAGGACTTTTTACAATATGCTCTGCATGTTCTTTTGCACTTTCTGCAATTTCCATATACTCTTTATGTGTTTCACCTGATAATTTTGACATATCAAATTTAGAAATAGCTGTTAAAAGAGAATTTCCTCCATTTGCTGTTTTCTCTTTACTGTCTGCTACTAAACCATTTTTGATTTCAAAATAAGCATCAAGTATCGCTGAAGTAGCAGTGTTTTTTGAATTGTTTTGAGTGATTTCTCTTTCTGTACTTTCGCTATTACCATGGTCATGTCCTTCTTCATGATTCATCTCTGAATGATCATGTGCTTCAACTGCTTCTAAATCCATTCCACATTTTGGACATGAACCTGCTTCATCATAGGTTTTATCGCCTTCGCATTTCATTGGACAAGCATACTTTGTATGATTATCGCTCATTTCATTATGCATTTCATCTTTTTGCTCTCCTTTGTTGTCTTTACAAGAGATTGTTAAGCTTAATAAAGCTACTGCTAAAATTCCGATTACTTTTTTCATGATTTAAAAATTTATTAATTTATTTAATTGTTTCTTTTACTTCTCCACATTTTATCATTGAAGCTCCAAAATATGGATTAACTACTTTATTCTCTTTACTTAACCAATTTGCACCTTTATCACTATTAGCCATAGGACAAAACTGAACGTATGCACTCTCAGTTAAAGGATTAAAAGCTTTTGTCATTGCTATCATAACATTTGATATTGGTTCAAAAGTCATTCTTAATTCTTTAATGTTTTTAATATGTGTAGCATGAAGTGTCTGTTTTTTCAGCTCTGTTTGATAATTCATCCATACTTTATGAGATTCTCCTTTAAATACGCTCATGTTTATTTTATTAAAAGATTTTTCAAATGCTAACAAAGCTTTTTTAGCTGAATTAAAATCGTCTTTTGTTAAGGCATCTTTAAATTCAAAATAATCTTTATATAATGGTTGTAAGCTCTTTTTGGCTTCTGCACTAATTGCTGTTTTATCTTCTTTTAGCACTACTTTTTTGTCACCATTCATAGGCATTGGTGAATCTCCATGATTGTGTCCTGTATTTACTTTGCCACCTTCAATATTCATCATGCTTGGTTTTCCTGCTAATTGTGCAGCAGCGTCAACATTAAAAGTACCATTTGCTACTATTTCTTCACCAACTTTTAAACCTTCTTCAATTATGTAGTCATTTCCTAATAATGGTCCTAAGGTAACTTCGCGTAATTTGAATGTTATTCCTTTTTCTGTTTCATTTTTTACATATACAATTGAGCGTTTTCCAGTCCACATTACAGCTGATTTAGGAACACTTAATGTCGCTTTATTGCCAACTACTTTAGTTTTTAAAGTACCCGTTGCAAACATTTCTGGTTTGAATTTTAATCCAGAATTAGCTACTTCAACTCTTGCTTTTGCAATTCGTGTCAGTGGGTTTATAAATGGGTCAATAAATGCAATTGTTCCTGAAAATGTTTCTCCTGGAAAAGATGCCACTGTATAGTTGATTTTATCTCCTTTTTTAACCCAACTCATATCTGATTCGTAAATTTCAAAAAGAACCCATACGTTTGATAAATCTGCAACATCATATAAGGTTTGTCCTTTTTGAAGATAATCGCCTAACTCAACATTTTTCTTGATAATATATCCCGATACATCGGCATAAACAGGAAATCTATCTTGGGTTTTACCTGAAGAAATAATACTGTTAATAGTAGCATCTGAAACTTTCCAATTTTTCAATTTCATTTTTACCGATTCAAATAATTCAGGTTGAATGTCTTTTACAGTATATGCTTCAATTAATTCTTGTTGTGTGCTGGCTAATTCAGGAGAATACACATAAGCAACCACTTGACCTTTTTTTACATATTCGCCCACAAACGAAACTTGAATTTTTTCGATTCGACCTGGTATATGTGATGATTGGCTATAAACGGTTCTTTCATTAACTTCAACTTTTCCATTAAGTGAAATTTCTTTAACACCATCGGTATTTCCTACTTTGTAAGTAGAGATTCCAGCAATAATCATGGCCGATTCCGACATGCTAATTGCATCAGGATCTATATCTTCATCTCCTGCTTCCAAAGGGATTAAATCCATTCCACATATAGGACAATCACCTGGTTCTGGCTGTCTAATTTGTGGATGCATAGAACAGGTCCATGTTTCTGCTTTTGATGAAGCATCTGTTTTATTTTCATCTTTTTCTTCAGAGCTTCCACCAAATAACAAAGCTCCTAATAGTAGCCCAACTAATAAGGTTATTGCTAATAAGATTTTTGTTTTTTTATCTATGTTCATGATTAAAATTGTTTTGCGGTTAAATAATCTAATTCTGCTAATTTTACATGAAAAGTACTTATACTTGACAATTGCAATTTTTGATATTTTAAAAGCTCTTGTTGCATACGTAATACTTCTTCAAAATCTTTATTGGCATTACTGTAGTAGGCAAATAATAGACTTAAACTTTTGGATAGTGTTATTACTTGTCCTTCATATAATTTTAACAAATCTCTTTCTTTTTGCAATTCAAAAACAAGTTTGTAATAGGTTCCGTTCAATTTGTTTTCATAAGCTTCTTTTTGAAAAGAATAATTTTCCTGCATTAATTTTGCTTCGGTAACTGCTGCGTCGTATTTTTTTCTAAAAATGGGCAAACTAACTGTAACCATAGGCATGATAACATCTTTACCCGAATCTGGAAAATTATTCATTCCGTTACCTACAAAAACATAATCTAAACCAATACCTAATTTTGGCAAACCTTGCTTTCTGGCTGCTTCAATTGTAGCTTCCGAAGCTTGCTTTTTTAATTCAAGTTCTTGTAGTATAGGGTTAGTAGCTATTGAATCTTTACGATATTCTATGGGTAATTCTATTGTTTCTATTTTTTTAGAAACAACAATTTTTTCATCATACTTTCTATTTAGAATACTGTTGAACCAAGATGTTAATGCGGGTTCTTTTTTATTTAAAATTTCTAAATTAGTTTGAGCATCTTTTATCATAATATCCACACGTAGAACATCTACTAAACTTCCTTTAGCATTTTGAAATTTTGTATTGGCTATGCTTTTGTATGATTCTAAAATTCTAATGTTTTCTTGTTCAATTTCTTTTAAACCGTGCAATTCATATAATGGATAATATACAGCGGCTACTTGTGAAAACAATTGGTTTTTAGCATTTAAGAATGCTTGATATTTACTTTCTGCAAGTAAAGTTGCTGCATTTTTTTGTGCTTTTAAAGTACCAAACCAAGGAAACATTTGCGAAAGAGATAATCGAACATTTTGCGGTCCAAGTCTTGTTTCTACGGGTGAGATAAAATACCCCATTGAAAGATTAGGATCGGGCAAAGAGCTAACTTGTGGTATTTTTTGCATGGCTGCTTCAAACTCTTTATACTTTGCTTTTAATTCTGGATTATTTTCCGCAGCAATAGTATAATAATCGTTTAAAGATTGTCCTTTAGCATTATAAGCAAAAAATAAAATGAATATAATTATTAGTTTACGCATTTCTCTTTTCTTTATTTTTAATTACTGTTTCTCTCCAAAATGCTTGTAATACTGGTACTACAAACATGGTCATAATTTGAATGGTCATACCTCCAAAGGTTGGAATTGCCATTGGAATCATAATATCTGAGCCTTTTCCTGTTGAGGTTAAAACTGGTAGCAAGGCAATGATTGTTGTAGCCGTTGTCATCACAGCAGGTCTAACTCTCATTTTACCAGCTTCAACTACAGCATCACGAACTTCAGACACTGTTTGCGGATCTTTTTCTTCAAAAACTTGGTGAATATAAGAACCCATAATTACACCATCATCAGTAGCAATTCCAAATAATGCTATGAAACCTACCCAGACTGCCACACTTAAATTAATGGAATGCATTTGAAATAAATCCCGCATGTTAACATCTGCAATGGCAAAATTCATAAACCAATCTTGTCCATATAACCAGAGCATAATAAATCCTCCTGCAAATGCAACAAATACTCCAGAGAAATGGATTGACGATGCAATAACAGTCTTGAATTGAAAATAAAGTAACAAAAAGATAACGATTAAACAAATAGGAATTACAATTGAAAGTCTTTTCATTGCTCTTATTTGATTTTCATAACTTCCTGAAAATTTATAATTTACACCTTGAGGCACTACCAATTCGCCTGAATCAATTTTAGCTTGAATTGCTTTTTGAGCATCATTTACTACATCAACTTCGGCATAGCCATCATTTTTATCGAATAATACAAAACCAACCAGAAAAGTATCTTCACTTTTAATGGCTTGAGGTCCTTTTTTGTATTCAAACTGAACTAATTGACCTAACGGAATCTGTGCGCCAGTAGGAGTAGCTATTAATATTTTTCCTAATGCTTCAGGGCTATCTCTTAATTCTCTAGGATAGCGAACTCTTATAGGATAGCGTTCTCTTCCTTCAACAGTTGAAGAAATTTTCATTCCTCCAATTGCTGTTTCAATAGTTTGTTGAACATCTTCTATATTTAAGCCAAATCGAGCAATTTTTTCTCTATCAATATTTAAATGTAAATAAGGTTTTCCTACGATTCTATCGGCAAAAACAGCTTCGCTTTTTACAGAAGGAACTTCTTTAATAATGGCTTCTAATTCTAATCCAAATTCTTCAATAGTTTTTAAATCGGGTCCAAAAACTTTTATTCCCATAGGTGCTCTCATTCCTGTTTGAAGCATAACCAAACGTGTTTCGATAGGTTGTAATTTGGGAGCAGATGTAACACCTGGTATTTTAGAAGCTTTTACAATTTCATTCCAGATATCATCGGGTGATTGAATTATATCGCGCCAATTTCTATAGAAAGAACCATCTTCGTCATGTATTAAATTTTTTACAGTAATTGCCTGTTTTAGTGCTTCATCATGTGAAAGTGTATCACCAGATTTTGTAATGTAACGACCTTTATTATCGGTTTTAAACCGCATTCGATGTCCGTTAGCATCCAAAATATATTCTGGCTTATAATTGATAACGTTTTCATACATTGAAATTGGAGCAGGGTCTAAAGCACTTTCTACACGTCCTAATTTCCCAACTGCCATATCAACTTCGGGAATGTGGTTTAGAATCATATCGAGTTGTCCAACTACTTTTCTGTTTTGTTCTACACCAGCATGAGGCATAGATGTTGGCATTAAAAGATAGCTTCCTTCATTAAGTGTTGGCATGAATTCGGAACCAATTCCAGGAAATGTATGTGATGGTACTGACCAAATTTTAGAGGATCTAATATTCCAACCTAATTTGTCGAATCCATTGGCAACAAAGCCAAAAGTACTGTCGAATCCTATCCAAACTAAAACTCCAAAAAACAATGTTATCATTGGTAATAACATAAATTTTCCTTTATTTTCTAAACACCAACGCAGTACTTTTTCATAGGAACTTACGATATACAAAAGAACACCTAATATTATTCCTAACAAAATGATTACAAATAGGTAATTACCAATTACACTTATCTGAGGACCTAAAGGCATCCATTCTTCGGTAAGGAAAAAGGATACAATAAATAAAACTACAATTAAATTGAAATGTTTTGTATAGGGTTGATATTTTTGAGGTATTTTGTGATTTAAGAGATCATATAATCCCATTAATGTTAAAGCTAAAGGAAGCCAAATTTTAAAATAAATACTCAATAATATACCTCCAGAAATAAATACATACGCCCAAAAACGTTTTACTCTTTTTTTGTCGTAGTCAATCCCAAAAATATAATGAGCTAAAGATGGAAGAATAATTAATCCTAAAACAAAAGCACCTAATAAAGCAAATGTTTTAGTAAATGCTAAAGGTCTAAATAATTTTCCTTCGGCAGATTCCATAGCAAATACAGGAATAAAACTTACAACCGTAGTTGCTAAGGCAGTTGTAATAGCTGAAACAACTTCAGTAGTTGCTTCATAAATTACCTGCATTAATTTTTTGCCTTTTGCGCCATGGTTTTCTGGCATTTCGAGATGTCGAATAATATTTTCGACAAACACGACGCCTACATCTACCATTACTCCAATTGCAATAGCAATTCCTGATAAAGCCACTACGTTAGCATCTACACCAGCATAACGCATTACAATGAAAGTCATTAATACTCCAACGGGTAATAAGCTGGAAATGATTAAAGAAGCTCTTAAATTTAAAACTAAAAGTAAAACTACAATAATACTTATTAATACTTCATGCGAAAGAGCCATTTCTAAGGTTCCAATTGTTTCCTGAATTAATTCTGTTCGATCATAAAAAGGAACAATTGTTAATTGGCTTACAACACCATTAGCTAATGTTTTTTTAGGTAAACCTGGTGCAATTTCATTGATTTTAGATTTTACACCATTAATTACTTCTAATGGATTAGAGCCATATCGTGCAATAACAACACCACCTACGGCTTCAGCACCTCCTTTATCTAGAATTCCTCTTCTTGTTTCTGGACCTAATGCAACTACACCAATATCTTTTATACGTATTGGCACATTATCTTTTACAGCAACAACTGCCAATTCAATATCTTCTACTTTTTTTACATATCCAAGACCTCTAACCAAATATTCGGCTTGGTTGATTTCAATTGTTTTAGCTCCAACATCTTTATTTGATTTTTGTACCGCAGTCATTACTTGCATCAAACTAATATTGTAAGCTTTTAATGCATCAGGATTAACGTCTATTTGGTACTCTTTTACAAAACCTCCGATAGATGCTACTTCTGAAACTCCTTGCACAGCATTTAATCCATATTTAATATAGAAATCTTGTGCTGTTCTAATTTCTTGTAAATCCCATCCACCTGTTGGATTTCCATCTTTATCTCTTCCTTCAACTGTGTACCAATACACTTGCCCTAATGCTGTTGCATCTGGTCCAAGTGATGGTTTTACATTTTCAGGTAATAAACTATTAGGTAATGAATTTAATTTTTCAAGTATTCTGGATCTAGACCAGTAGAATTCAATATCATCATCGAAGATTATATAAATACTTGAAAAACCAAAAATAGAATTACTTCTAATGGATTTTACACCTGGAATACCTAATAAATAAGTAGTCAAAGGATAAGAGATTTGGTCTTCAATATCCTGTGGTGATCTACCTTGCCATTGTGTAAAAACAATTTGTTGATTTTCACCAATATCTGGAATAGCATCAACCGCAACTGAATCAGAAGGAAGGAAAGGTATTTTCCAGTTAAACGGAGCTGTGGAAATACCCCATAAAATTAGAACCATCAGAATAAGAACAGTTACTAATCTATTTTCAAGGAAATATTTAATTATTTTATTTAACATCTGAATATAAAATTTATAACCATAGAAATATTATTTACCAAATATTTTGGCAATCAAGTTTTCAATATTCCTCTAAAGTTTTTTTGCTCTAGAGGAATAGGTTAATTACAACTGATTAAAGCACAATTACTCGCGGTCATACTGACAACAACCCGGAAGGTTGTCGTAATCCTCATCTTTTGCTTTGGCAAGTTCTGAATCATATCCAGCTATAGCTATACGCTTTGCTATTTCTTCTTTATTTGTTTTAGATTCATCGTATGTTACTGTTGCTATTTTAGTTTCTTTGTTCCATACTACTGTAGCAATATCATTGATGTTTCCTGCTTTTTCTATCGTTTTTTTACACATTCCACAATTCCCTGAAACTTTAATTTCCTCCGTTTTTGTGTTTTTTGTTTGTGCATTTATAGTGGTAGATAACAATACTGTGATTGCTATCATTATTTTTACTAATGATTTTTTCATTTTATATGATTTTAGTATTCAAAAAGAATTTTTCTTGAATGATTTTTTGAAATAAATTTAAATTGAATAGCAGCTATGATAAATTAAATAAGCATTTTAAACATGATAATTTAAGATTCAAAAGTCTGTTATAAAAAATAGCAAATGCTATAAATTTGACATAAGTATGGCTGTCAAATTTTAAATTTAGCTTATTTTAGGTATAAGCCATATAGAAGAATAACCATCTGACGGTAAGTTTACAGTATGGTAAAATTTTGTTTTACTTGTAGAAAAATCAAAATTATTATTTGTAAATTCTATTTCATTAAAGAAAAAAGCAATGAAACTAACAGAAGAAGTTGTTGTGCAATTTGAGTGTCCGCAACTTCCATTACATCCTTCATCATCCATGCTGTTGTCACAACAGCTTTTTTCTTTTGTATTAGAAGTAGAAACTTCTTTTTCACAAGATTGTTGATTGTCACTACCACATGCAAAAGAGCTGTTAGGAATAAAAAATATACCTAAAAGCAATATTATTATGATGTATGACTTTTTCATTTTTTGTTAAAAAACGTATCAAAGTTAATCAAAATAAATTAATTTTTATAAAGAAAATGTTAATAATACAATTAAAACTTCATTCTTTGTATTCTAACAGCGTTTAATATTGCTAATAAAGCGACTCCTACATCGGCAAAAACCGCTTCCCACATCGTAGCTAAACCACCAGCACCTAGAATTAGAACTATCGCTTTTACTGTAAAAGCTAAAGTGATATTTTGCCAAACAATTTTCTTGGTTTGTTTTCCAATGTTTATTGCTATTGGAATTTTTGAAGGTTTATCGTCTTGAATTACTACATCAGCCGTTTCAATTGTTGCATCACTACCTAAACCTCCCATTGCTATACCCACATTGCTTAAAGCGACTACTGGTGCATCATTAACACCATCACCTACAAAAGCTACTGTTTGGTTTTTAGCTATAATTTCTTTGACTTTATTTACTTTATCTTCTGGTAATAAATCACCAAACGCATTTGTAATTCCTAATTTTTGAGCCACAAATTGTACCACGTTATTTTTATCTCCACTTAACATAGTAGTTTTGATTCCTAATACTTTTAGTTTATCGATAGTTCGCTGTGCATCTTCTTTTATACTATCTGCAATGGTTAAGTAACCGACAAATTTATTATCATACGCCACTGCAATCAGTGTATACACAATACTTGATGGATCAATATCATATTTAATAGAAAACTTATCCATTAATTTAAAGTTTCCCACTAAAAGTTCTTTACCATTTGCACTAGCTTTTAAACCGTGTCCAGCTATTTCTTTAACTTCCTTAAGACTGATTTTACTATCTATTTCTCCAACAAAATCATGAATAGCTGTAGCTACTGGATGTGTACTTTGGCTTTCAATAGCGTTTACTAATTGAAGTATTTCTTTTTGGTCAAATTCCGATTTAAAAACTACTTCTTGTACTTTAAAAACACCTTCTGTCATGGTTCCTGTTTTGTCCATCACTACGTTTTGAATAGAAGCCATTACGTCTAAAAAATTACTTCCTTTGAAAAGGATTCCGTTTTTAGAAGCTGCTCCAATTCCACCAAAATATCCTAATGGAATACTAATAACTAATGCACAAGGACATGAAATTACCAAGAAAATTAAAGCTCTATACAACCAATCGTTAAAAACATAATTTTCTACAAAAAGCATTGGCACTAAACATATTCCAATTGCTAAAAACACCACAATAGGTGTGTAGATTTTAGCAAATTTTCTAATGAATAATTCTGTTGGAGCTTTTTTAGATGTTGCTTCTTGCACCATTTCCAGAATTTTTGATAATTTACTATCTGTATAAGCTGTTGTTACTTTAACTTGAGAAACCGAATTCAAATTAATCATTCCTGCTAAAACTGTTTCTCCTTTTAGTTTTGAATCTGGTTTACTTTCTCCCGTAAGAGCTGCTGTATTGAAGGAAGCTTTATCTGATACTAATTCTCCATCTAAACCTAATTTTTCTCCAGCTTTAAGTTGGATTATATCTCCGATTTTAGCCGTTGATGCTTTAATGGTTTTAGCTACATTATTCTCTATAATAGTAACTTCGTCAGGTCTTTGATCTAATAATGATTTTATATTTCTTTTGGCTCTTTGTACTGCCAATGATTGAAAAATTTCTCCAATGGCATAAAATAGCATTACCGCTACACCTTCAGGATATTCACCAATAGCAAAAGCCCCTATAGTAGCAATAGACATTAGTAAAAATTCAGAGAATACATCACTTTTACGAATACTTTGTATGGCTTCTTTTATAACTGGGAGTCCGACTGGTATATAGGCTGCAACATACCAAACTATTCTAACCCAACCCACAAACCAAGATTGGGTAAAATAATTATCAAAACCAATGGCCAACAATAATAAGCCGAAACTTATTATTGCTGGTAAAAATAATTGGAAGGTAGATTTTTCTTTAGAAGTATGGTCATGATCATGTCCATCATCTTCTGCATGTTCCTCTTCTGCTTTATTGATTTTTTCTTCAATTCTACAGCATTCTGCAACGTCTTCTATTTGGTGTGATTTTTTATCTGTCATAGTAATCTAAGTGTTTACATTTAATATTTTTTGAATGTCTTCAGGAATTTCCATTGCTCTTAATGGTGGAACATTTGCACCACCTGTATTTCCGACAGGAATGTGACCCACAAATGATTTTACACCACCTACTAGTAATCTTGGTATTTGACCAAAAATTTCTTTGGCATTTTTAATTTTAAATCCAAACTGTAACATTTTCCAATGGACAAATGTATGTTCATACGGATATTTTTGTCCGATTATGTGTGCTCTTTCTAAATGAAACCAAGACTTTTGTAAATTATTTTCCTTAAAATTATTTTTTGCTAATTCTAGTTCAGCATTATAAAAAGGTTTCAATTTTGTAGGCATATTGGTATTTACTTTCATCTCTATTTTTTGTTATAAATTATTAATGAACGTGTTCTCCACCACCTTTTGAAGCTGCTAATAAATAGAATGCTCCTTTGACTACAATTTTCGCATTGGCTGGAATGGGTTCAACAAATTTTACCTCCGTGTACCCTAAATCAGTTGTTCCTGGTATCACTTCAATGGCTTTAAAATGAATTTCATCATGTCCTTCCTCTTCTCCAGAAGCTTCTTCGTCATGATTATGTGCTTCTCCTTCTTTATGAACGTGTGCTTCTTTTTTTGCTTTTGGAGTTTCTTCTGTATGTTCTTCTTGCATATAAATATAATATTTATCTCCGTTTCTTACAATTGCGTCTTTAGGTAATGCTTGAACCATTTGATTTGTAATGTTAATATTAGCTGCCACATACATTCCAGAAATTAAATCTTTTGTGTCATTTTCATTAATCTTGGCATGTACTGCAACCGATTTACTTTCGTTTGAAAAGGATTTGTTAATACCAAATATTTTTCCTTTAATGACTTTATTCGATTGATTGGTTAGTACGAAATCAACTTCTTGACCAATAGAAATTTTACTCATGTCTTTTTCAAAAACGTTCAAATCGAGGTGCATTTGTTTGTTGTCAATTACTTCAAAAAGAGTAATTCCTGTGTCTGCAAAAGCTCCTTTTGTAATGCCTATTTTACCCACATAACCACTTATAGGAGCAATGATAGGAATGATAGAAGAGTTCCCTGATAGACTTACATTTAATGCTTGTAATTTGTTTTTGGCTGCTTGTGCTCTTGCTCTTTCAGTTGCCAATTTAGCTTTTACTTCTTGAAATACTTTGCGAGGATTTACATCTTCTTCACTCAAAGTTTTTTGACGATTGTATTCTAATTGTAAATATTCAATATTTGCTACAGCAGCATTGTAATCTTCTTGTATTTCTGCCACTTGAAGGTTTTGAAGTGTAGCCAAAGTTTTTCCTTTTGCTACATAAGTACCTTCTAATACAAAGATGTCTTTTACCACTCCACCAATTAAGGTTGAAACATCTGCTCGGTTTTGAGGTGGAACAGTTGTGTAACCATTGGCTTTGATGATTGTATTGAGGTTTTTCATTTCAATACTACCAATTTCAATGCCCACGGTTTCGAATTGAGCTGTTGTTAATGCAACTTCTGTTTCCGATTTTTCTTCTTCATGCTCTTCTTCTGTTTTCTTTTCTCCACATGAGTTTAGAATCAAAAGGAAAGAAGAAAGAAGAAATATTTTAAAAATTGAACCTATTTTATAATTTGGTTTTAAAGATATATTGATCATTATCGTGAGTATTAATTGTTATTGAAAGATGGAAATTGCATTTGAATAGCACTTTGATTGTAAGCGTTTACTGCTTCGATATTTTGCTTTTTAATATCAATGGCTTGATTTAAGAAACTGATGTAAGACCAGTAACTCATATCGCCATTGGCATAACTTTTTTGAGCAGTAGTGATTATCTGTTCTGCATATTTTAACCCTTCTTTTTCAAAATATTGAATTGCTTTTTCTTGTTTAGAAAATTGGTTTACTAATTGTTCTTTTTGCAGTTTTAAAGTTAATTTTGTTTTATCAAATTCTAATTGCGATTGCGACATACTTATTTCAGAAGCTTTAGCACGAGCTGTATTTGCACCGCTAAACAAAGGAATTTGCAAACCAACAGTAAATCCTTGAAAATAAGATTCTTTGTTTAATGTTTGACCAAAGTAACCCAAGCCTAATTTTGGTGCTCTAGATTTCTTAAAAGCATTTGATTCTTTTTCAAAAACCGTTGCTTGTTGGGTATAATAATCACTTACTAATGTTTCTACCTTATTTTCATTTAAAGCAGCTGCATGTATATATTTTAAAGGAGTTGTACTCTCTGGAAGTATATCTTCATTTGTCTGTATAAAATACTGTAACTGTTTTTGGTAGATTACTAAATCAAGAAGCATTTGTTCTTTTAAGGTTTCTATTTCCTTTACTTTAGCTTTTGCACTAATTACTTCTATGTTTCCGCTTTCACCTGTTTTAAAACGAAGTTCTGCATTTTTTAGAAATTTTGAATACACATCATATAATTCGTCATTTAGCTTTTGAATTGAAATTCCATACAGATATTGATAATAAGCTAAAGTTACAGCTTTTTCAATTTCATATTCTGATAATGCTTTTTGCTTTTCTGCCAACTTTGCCAGTTCTTCCTGAAGTTGTCTGTTTGCTTTTGTACTTCCTCCTACAGGAAAATATTGCTGAATACTCACATTATTGTCATAATCTGAACTATTGTATTGTCCTCCCATATATTCAATTTGGAGAGGCTCTGCTTGAAAAGCAGTTTTTTTCAAAACTGTTTGTTTTTCAATTTCCTTATCAGCAATTTTTAAATCCATATTATTGGCTTTAGCCATTTCAATAGCTTGTTGTAAACTTATAGGTTTACCATTTTGAGCAAATGAAAAAGTACTTATAAATAATATGATTATAGTTATGATAGGATTAGATATTTTTTTTCTTTTTTTAAAACCTTTCTCAAATAATAAATAAAGAATAGGAAGAACAATTAAGGTTAATAAGGTTGCTGAAAATAACCCCCCAATAACAACTGTTGCTAATGGTTTTTGCACTTCTGCACCACCGCTAGTTGATAATGCCATTGGTAAAAACCCTAATGAAGCAACTGCAGCTGTCATTAAAACTGGTCTAAGTCTTGTTTTTGTACCAATTAAAACTCTTTGTAAAGGATCTTTAATTCCTTCAGATTTTAATTGGTTAAAATAGGAGATTAAAACAATACCATTTAAAACCGCAATACCGAATAAAGCAATAAAACCAATACCTGCAGAAATGCTAAAAGGCATTCCTCTCATCCATAAAGCAAAAACACCTCCAATTGCTGACAATGGTATAGCTGTAAAAATTAATAAGGCTTGTTTCATGCTATTGAATGTAAAGAATAACAAAACCATAATTAATCCCAATGCAATAGGTAAAGCTACAGAAAGTCTTTTATTGGCTTCTACTAAATTTTCAAATTGACCTCCATAAGTTATATAATATCCTGCTGGAAGTTCAAAATTTGTTTCTAATTTTTGTTGAATTTCCTCAACAACACTTTTTACATCACGACCACGTACATTTAATCCTATGGTTATTCTTCGCTTTCCATTTTCACGAGAAACCTGAACTGGTCCTTGCTCGTATTCTACAGAAGCTACTTGATAAAGTGGTACTTGTTGGCCGCTTGGTAATGGTATAAAAAGATTAGATACATCTGAAATATCACTACGATTTTCTGCATTCATTCTAACTACTACATCAAAACGTTTACTTTCTTCATAAATTTTACCTGCACTTTCACCCGCAAAAGAGGATCGGATGATTTTATTTACATCTGTAATATTTAGTCCATACAAGGCAATTTTATCGTAATCATATTTAATAGTGATTTGTGGTAACCCTGTTACTTTATCGGGTTTTAAATCACCCACTCCTTGAATATTATTTACTTTTGAAATTAATTCTTTTGCTTTTTCATCTAATACTTCTAAATCATCACCAAAAATTTTTATAGCAATATCACTTCTACTACCAGTCATTAATTCGTTAAAACGCATTTGAATAGGTTGAGAAACTTCAATATTTGCTCCAGGAATAACCTCTATTTCTTCTTTCATCAAGTTAGCTAGATCTTCCCAGTTTTCAGCCGAACTCCATTCTGATTTATCTTTCAAAACAATAATAAAATCACCACTTTCAATAGGCATAGGATCTGTAGGAATTTCTCCACTACCAATTTTTGTTACAATAGTTTTAATTTCAGGAAATTTTGCTTTTAAAATTTTTTGACATTTAGTTGAAGTTTCAATAGTTTGAGTAAGCGAACTTCCTGTCATAATTGTAACATTTATTGCTAAATCTCCCTCTTCAATAGTTGGAATAAATTCACCACCCATATTTTGGAAAACTAGTAATGCCATTACAAATAATCCGATTGCAATACCCAATACTGCTTTTTTTATTTGTAATGCTTTGTCTAAAAACGGAGTATATATTTTTTCTAACCATGCTATCAATTTATCACTGAAATTTTCAGTATGTTCTGTCTTTTTAGACAAGAACATTGCACTCATCATGGGCACATAAGTTAAAGAAAGGATGAAAGCACCAATTACAGCAAAGCCAACAGTCATAGCCATTGGTTTAAACATTTTACCTTCTGTTCCCACTAATGCTAATATTGGTAGATATACGATTAAAATAATTATTTCTCCAAAAGCAGCACTGTTACGAATTTTAGAAGCAGATTGGTACACTTCAACATCCATTTCTAATTGAGTCAAATTCTTTTTCCTTTTAAGTTTCTGTAAATGATGCATTGTTGCTTCTACAATAATTACTGCTCCATCAACAATAATCCCAAAATCGATAGCCCCTAAACTCATTAAATTTCCACTTACTCCAAATTGATTCATTAATATAACCGCAAACAGCATTGACAATGGAATTACTGAAGCTACTATTAATCCTGCTCGTAAGTTTCCTAGAAATAAAATCAATACAAAAATTACAATTAATGCTCCTTCTAATAAGTTCTTACTAATTGTACCAATGGCATTCTCTACTAATTTACCTCTGTCAATAAAAGCTTCTGCAACAACTCCTTCTGGAAGTGTTTTATTAATCTGAACCATTCTTTCTTTAACTCTATCTACAACTGCTTTTGAGTTTTCACCTTTTAACATTAATGCCATTCCACAAACAATTTCTCCTTTACCATCTTTTGTAGCTGCACCATATCTCATAGCATATCCCTCTTTAACCGAAGCTACATCACGAATTAGAACAGGTGTACCGTTTCTATTTTTTACAACAACATTTTCTAAATCCTTACTTCCGGTTGCCATACCTACACCACGAATAAAGTAGGTCATTTGATCTTTTTCTATATATGCACCCCCAGTATTCTGGTTGTTTTTTTCTAAAGCTTCAAAAATTTCAGTTATGGTTACATCTAAACTCTTTAAAGTATTTGGTTTAACAGCTATTTCAAACTGTTTTAATTTACCACCCCAAGTAGCAACTTCTGCAACACCTTCAATCCCTTGTAATTGTGGAATGATAATCCAATCTTGGATAGTTCTTAATTTGATTGCATCGTATTTATCTTCATATCCTTTTTTAGCATATACATCGTATTGAAATATTTCTCCTAAACCAGTTGAAATGGGAGCCATTTCTGGAGAACCTGCATAAGCTGGGATATTTTCTTTGGCTTGACTTATTCGTTGAAAAATTTGATTCCTTGCCCAATAAATATCTACATCATCTTTAAAAACAACAGTAACAACAGAAAGTCCAAAACGAGAAATACTTCGCAGTTCTATAACTTTTGGAATTGTTTTTAAAGATTGCTCTAATGGATATGTAATGAGTTGCTCAATTTCTTGACTGGCTAAAGTAGGTGCATTTGTAATAATTTGCACTTGATTATTAGTAACATCTGGTAATGCGTCAAGTGGTAATTGTTTTATTGAATAGCTTCCCCAAGCTACTAACACAAGTGTAAAAAGTAGTATAACGAATTTGTTCTTTATACTGAATTGTATGATTTTGTCTAACATTGAAAATATTATAATGAATTAGAAATTAGCAAATTAAAAATTTGCCATAATTTGTGGTAAAAACACAAGTTTCTAACCCGAAATTACTCGGGCTTCATTATACTATTTGAGGTGGTTGCCAAATACTCCCAAAGAAATTGGAATACAAATTAGATTTGTAAATGGAGTTTAGCGTTTGAATTTCTACTGTTGGAGTATGAAAATTAAAAACTATTGTAGGAACATAAGATAAAACACTTTGTCTGCAACAATTACAAACACAAAAAGGAGAACAAGCGTCATTTTCCTTATCGTGTGAATGATTTTCGTGGTTTGTGTCTATTTTACTAGAAGTGTGCGTAAAACTAGTTGCTTCCACATCTGCACATGGCAAACATGAAAGTACTACTAAATACAGAGATAATATGTAGTTTAAAAATTTCACAGCTGTAAAAGTAGTAAAATTAATTTTTAATTTTTACTTTTTTTTATGCTTCTTTACTATTCAACTTAAAACTAGAACTAAATTTATCTTTCAAAATTTTCATATCCTCACTTACTTTTCTATCCAATACTTTAGCGTAATGTTGAGTAGTTCTCAAATTTTTATGCCCCAGCATTTTACTTACGCTTTCAATAGGAACACCATTTGTAAGCGTTACTGTAGTTGCAAATGTATGTCGGGCAATGTGAAAGGTTAGTTCTTTTTCGATTTCACAAACACCGGCTATTTCTTTTAGATAGGCATTCATTTTTTGGTTGGACAGGATAGGGAGTAGTTTATCTTCATTTAAACATTGTGGATGATTTTCATATTTATCGATAATAATTTGTGTCACCGGAAGTATTGGAATTTTTGAAGCTGATTCTGTTTTTTGTCTGTGAGTAAAAATCCATTGCTCGCCATCAATACCGTAGCTTATATGCGACTTCGTTAAGTTTTTGACATCTATATAGGCTAAACCTGTAAAGCAGCTGAAAAGGAAAATATCGCGAACTAAAGATAATCGCTCTGTTTTAAAGTCTTTTTCTATTATAGTTTGAATCTCGTCTTCGTTGAGGTACACACGTTCTACTTCTTTGACTTTGGATTTGTAGTTTGCAAATGGATTTTTATCCAACCAATCATTGGCCAAACATATCTTGATAATTTTATTGAAGTTTTTGATGTATTTCACCGCTGTATTATTAGCGCAGTTTCTTACGCTTCGTAACCAAAATTCATAATCGGTTATAAAGGCATGATCTATCTTTGTAATATCGATATCAGAAACGTTGTATTTCCATTGCATGAACTCGATAGTATGTTTCAATGAAGTAGTGTAGCGTTCCAGTGTTCCTGGAGCGTATTCTTTTCCAACCAATTCTTTTATTTTGTTGTTATGGTCTTGGAAGATGGGAACGAGCATACGCTTGGTTTCGGAAAAACCAAATAATTCATTTTTTAAATTCTCTGAAGTTATACTAATGTCTTTTTTGAATAGTTTCTTCTCTGCTTCTAAAACTTGATTTTTTAGATAATCAAGATGACTATTGATTGTTCTAGCTTCTTCATTAGTGCCTTTTACTTTGCTACCTTCTGAGGACCATTTATCGGGATTAATGTATTTGTTGGTACTAAACTCAAATCGTTTAGCATTGACCGTTACTCTGGTGTAGATTGGACAAACTCCTAAATTGTTAACTTTTGCTCTCTTGATGTAGAAGAGAATTGCTACTGCTGTGTTCATTGTTGGTGACCTTAAAGTTAGTATTAAATTTATTCGATTTAATAACTACACACAAGATGTACATTTTTTGAATATGTTATTGAACACCTTGTAGTAGTGGTGTTTTCGTTGCGAGGAGTCACTTGAAATTCTAATTTTTTAGTGACACCTTGAAAGACACCTAAACTTTGAGATTTAATGAATAATTTGGTATAGACTTAAAAGAAAAAACCCGCTAAATCATTGAATTTAGCGGGTTTTAGTACCGTTTGCTTTTCAGCTCGCGGAGAAAGAGGCTCCCGAACTTTTTGTATTTAACTTAATCTGTTTTTATCTAACTTATTTAATTTGCACTTGTTATAGCTGATTTACAACAAAGATAAATAAAATTTAAGTATCTTTGAAAAAATAAAAACGGCAACTTAAACGGCAACTATTATGGGTAATGTTATATTTAGTTTAAAGTCCCCTGTAGATGAGAAAAAAGAAAATTTAGTTCTACTAATCTTTAGATACGATGGTAAGAAACTTGTTTATTCAACAGGTCAAAAAATTTTAAAAAAGCATTGGGATTTTGAAAACAAATGTGCTGAAGGAAAATCTAAATTTCCTCAAAGTGCCGAATTTAATTATTACTTAAAAACGTTAAGAAATAAAACAGAGGAAATCTATAGAAATTCATTAATTGAAAGTAAACCACTTTCTATTTCTGAATTTAAAAAAGCTTTAGATATTTCACTTAATAAAGTAAAACAAAAAGAAACTCCAACTCTTTTAAATTTTATTGATGAATTTATTCAAAAAAGAGAATTAGCAGGAAAACCGAAAGGCTCAATTCAAGTATATAAAAAGACTTTAAAGCACCTTAAAGATTACAGTAAGAAATATGGTAAATTAAACTACGAAGATATAGACATTGATTTTTTGGATAAATTTCAAAACTTTTTATATTCTCCGCCACGTTCGCTTTCAGTAAATTATTCATTGAAATTAATCCAAAATTTGAAATTATTTTTAAATGAAGCCTCTGAATATGGTTACAATATTAATACAGCTTACAAAAGCAGAAAATTTACTATCAAAAAAGAAGATATAACTCATATCTATTTAACTATTGAAGAGCTTGAAAAAATGTATAATGAAGATTTGAGCGAAAATCCAAAATTAGAGAGAGTTAGAGATAGTTTTATTGTAGGTTGTTTTACAGGTTTGAGATTTTCAGATTTTAGTAACTTACAACCTCAACATTTTAAAACGATTGATGGTGTTGAAGTCGTGGAAATAGTAACACAAAAGACAAAGCAAAAGGTAGTAATACCAGTGCATCCAAAAGTAAGAGCTATTTTAAATAAATATAATGGTGTAATGCCAAGACAAATAACAAATCAAAAGATTAATGAGTATCTTAAAGAGTTGGGTAAAAAAGTAAAGATTGATGAAGATATTTTAATAGTAAAAACCAAAGGGGACAAAGAACAGAGGAAATTTTTAAAAAATATGATTTAATAAGTTCGCATACTGCAAGACGTTCGTTTGCAACGAATAGTTTTAAGTTAGGAATGAATTCTTTGAATATAATGCGAATTACTGGACATAAAACAGAGGCAAGTTTTTTACAATATATAAAAATTTCTAACGAAGAAAATGCCGTCTTAATGGCTCAGAATGATTTTTTTAAGTAATTGAATATTAATACTTTGAATATCAATTAAATTTCATTGAAATTTAATAAACAACTGAATTTAAGGGTTTTATATTTATTTTTTTTGAATTTAACTTTTTGTAATCGAAATTTATTATTAGTTTTGTCATAGAAAGTTAAAAACTATACTCGACTTCATAGAACCATATTCATTTTATGGTAGGAACATTTGAACAGCTTTACTGTATAGTTTTATCAAATTCCAAAGCTGTTTAAATCATATAGAACATATTATAAATTTTTAACATTTTCATTTTAGACAATGGACTAAACTTATGTCGTTTTATCTTGAAGGAATTACTCCGCAGGAACTAAAAGAACTCTTTAGAGAGGCTGTGAAGGAAGAGATAGAAGCTGTTATAAAACAGCAAAAGGAAAAATCTTCTAACTATACAAATGAATTATTAACTCGAGAAGAGACAGCAAAACTTCTCTCGGTTAGTTTACCCACTTTACACAATTGGTGCCTACAAGGTATCATTCCGAGTTACAGATTTAATACTAGGATTCGATTTAAAAGAGAGGACATAGAGAAACTCTTAGAGAATCCAAGAGGAATCAAACACAACAGAAATAAGTAATTATTGTTAAACAAAAAAGGCGTTTGAATCTGCAAAATTACTACGCCTTTTTAAATCTTCTTTTATGGATAACAAATTTATAAAAAATCCTGTAAAGGATAATTATTCGATATTATATTTTGAGGTAATGAAGGGTTTAGAAATTGGTTTTGAAGAGTATATTGTTCTTCAAATCATGCTTAAATTCAGTAAGAGAAATGAAATTAAGCTTGATAAATCATTAATAAGTAAAACTTTATGTATTTCAAGGAATACTTTGGACAAAGTATTAGTAAAATTAATATCTAAAGGGCATATTAATAAAGTTGAAGCCCAAGGCAAAGCTTATTATATATCAGTAGATGTTAAAGAAAAGTTTGAAATAGCTGGCTTATATGTGAAGATTTATCATAAACATAGAAAACTATTAAAACTTTCTCTAAAGCAATATGCTTTTCTTTACATGATATACTCTTTATCAAAAAAATATGATAGTAAAATTGCAATTGCAGGTAAAGAAAAATATTGTGACTTTTTAAATATTAGTAAAAGTCACTATGATACTACAAAAGGTAAATTTAAAGAAGCAAATCTAATTGAACCGCAAAAAAATCATTTCCTAAAATTAAATATTGATGTTTTTAATTGGTTTGAAAGCAGAAATGTTCAAAGCTAGCACATTAAAAAGCAATGTTCAAATTTAGCAATGTTGATGTTCAAATACAGTTTACCAAATGTTCATTTATAGCATTTTTTTGTTCAAATATGGTATACATATATAAAATAAATACAAAAGAATAATAAATGAATAAATAACCTGCACTTGTAAACAAAGTGCAGGTTTTAAAAAGGGATTATTTTTAACAAACAAATTTTTTAATTATGGAAAATGAAAATTTCGGAGATGACAATTTAAAAAAGAATGAAATTCAAAAAAGTTCTGGAGGAAGAAAATTAAAATCAACTAACAAGTTAACTAAAAATGCAAAACAAGAATTGTTTCAAGCTTTTAAAGAGGATTTTGTTGGATTAGAGAAATCTTTTGCATATCTACCAATGGATGAAAGATTTGTTGGGCTTAAATCAATTATTAAAATTTTATGTGCGGGCAATGATAAAGTTAGCATAAAAACAAAAGAAATAGTTTATGAATCCTTAAATAGGGAGTTCAAAATGCTTAAATTTTACATTAACCAACTTCCGCAAAATAAAAAGGCTACCGAACTACGACAATACTTGTTTTGCCTTGACAAAGAGCAGATTGAAGAAGTTTTTAGAACTATGAAGAGGTAGGTACAAGTTTATTTAATATTTTTTTTTTCAATTACAAAAGCCCTAAGAAATCAAAAATAGAAATGTTCTTGATTTTAAAGGGCTTTAACTTTTACTAAGATGGGGATAAGTACCCCACCATTAAAATATAGTACTCTTTTATAACATTAACTAGGCTAGAAGTACTCCTCCGAGCCATTTTTTGATGTTTGAAAAACAGATATTTTTCTATCTGTATATTTTGAATTTACCATTTAGAATATCATAAGAGACTGCCTCTGAATTTCCTGTTTCAGAATCAATAATTTCTGCATCTCTAGCTTCAAACTCTCCAGAAATATAAGTGTTATTAAATTCTAATATTTTTAAACTTTTAATTGAATATTGTATTCCATCATAAATGGAATTTGCAGGAAAAGGATACTTCGCTGTTATATCAATATTAGAATTGGTAGTATTGTAGGTGGTATTTTGAATAAATGGGTTATCTGGAACAACAGACAAAAACAATTCTTTACTACTATCTTCTAAAATTTGCAAATTAGAATTTGCAATTACTTTTTGGCTCAAATTGCCGTTTGTGTATTTAACTCCGTTTATATACCATTCAATATAATCGTTTTGAGGAGTTGCAGGAGTACTGGTGTCATCACTTGAACATGATATAAGTAATGTGTAAATAAACAGTAGTACTAATAATTTTTTCATATTGTAATTTTTTAAGTTAGTTTACAGATAATATATTTCCGTCCAAATCTACTTTTGCATTTACAGTTTGTAAAACTTTTGCACCAAAAGCATTTTTACCTCTGAAGGTCATTTGAACAATTAAATAATTTCCTTTATCCGCATAGGTAGTTTTAACATGGTCAAAACTAGAAGGGTCGTTCATGTTTTCTTTTACATAATCTTTTAATGCAGAATGAGAGCCATCCCATGAAGAAAATTGCATTTGAATCTTTTTTTGTCTGTTAAGCAATTCAATATTCTTTTCTTCTTGTTCTTTGTTAGGCAATAGTATAATTGAAGTATTAAATTCTAACTTTAATTTAGAGTTGTACAAACTGTCCAGATTCTTTTTATATACAGATTCGTACATTTGAGCCATATCTCGCCATTTCCCTTTTGTAGCTTCTTTATTCAATTGAAAGAAAATAGTATCTCTGTTTTCATTAATAGAATATTTATTTATATAGCTTCCGTTCCACGTAGAAACAATACTGTCCGACCATTTATTTTGAAAAGATTTTAAATTCTCTAACACTTGAATTTGTTCTTGTTCTTTTTTTAACTCCAGGTCTTTTAATTTATTTTTTGAAAGCTCAATTTTAGAAAGTGCATCATTGTAATTTTCATTACTAGAACTAACACTTTCAAAATCTTTTATAGCAAGCTCATATTTTCCATTTTTAAAGTTTTCTAAGCCACTTTTATAATAATCTATAGGATTTAGTATAGCCAATATAAAAACTAACAAGAGTAATGAGGAAATTAAGGCAAAGAATGTGTAAAGCAACTTTTTCCAAAGTGCAGACTGTTTCTTAAACATTCCAAAAATTCCAACTGGAGGAAAGAGAAAAAGAAGAGCAATTAATAAAGGTTTATTGTTAAACCATTTCTTAGAATTTTCAATAGTCATAAATATTCAAATTAAATTTCACAAATCTATTTTGACTATTTAGAATAACCATGTGGAAAACCGTAATACAAAAAAAAGCGTACCACGCATCACATTACTGCTTACATGGCTCGGCAAAGCCCAAACACAAATAACGGAGCAGGTACGCCAGACGGCGTACTTCTATTATTGCCCCTTGTGTTTGTATTTGAATTTTGCCGATTCTGTAAACAAGGACTTCTAAAGAGTACATATTTTTTACCTCAACTGATGAGGTTATATTTTCTATAACAAATCTACATATTTTTTAATTAAATTTGAGTAAAATTAAATAGATGAGACCTAAACTGTTATTTTTATTTATGTTTCTGTTATTAGGGTTTAAATCATATTCTCAAAAAGTTTTTTATACAGATAATCCAAAAGAGGCAAATTATAAAATTATTATTACTGAAAATGAATATGATGCAAACTGGATTGTATTAAAAACGAAATGGATTAGAAATGTAAAAAAAGGAGTTTGGTTTGAAGTAAAATATAAAAACGAAGCAGATTTAATCGTTTATATAGTAAATGAAAAATATCTTTCCGATAAGGTTGTATTTTTTACGGAGTATGAGAGTAAAATAAAATATTAAAAAAATGGATTTAAACCTATTGACAATTTCAAGAAGAGCGGGACTTAGTCGTATAATAGAAACTTCTTTTAATGATGCAAACAAAAAAATTTTAGAGTTAAAAAATATCAACGATAAAATTTATAATTCAGATGAATTTTCAATTGAAGAGAAACTACAAAATTGTGAATTTACAATAATTGGTTTAGTCAGCATTTTTGAACATCAAATAAATGAAATTCTTAAACAGATTTTAATTTCATATCCCAAAAAATTTGGTGCAAAGAAATTTGAAATAGATGAATTACTGGAGGAAGGCTCAATATTAGAATTGTTTCATAAAAAAGCAACTCAAAAAATACTTGACCTTGCTTATGGTAAGTTTGATAGTTTTATAAAATCTTTTTCAGATACTTTAGAGTTAACCTCAATATTAGATGAAATTTTAATAAACGAAGTAAATGAAATAAAATGTACAAGGGACTGTATTATACATTCGCAAGGAAAAGCTACAGATTTATATTTCAGTAAAACTGGTTCAAATGCTAGACAAAATAATAGTAAGAATAGGCTGGATGTAGATTATAATTATGTGAAAAATGCAATTATAAAAATACAGCAACTTTTACATGATATAGAGAGTAGAGTCCCAAATAAATATAAATTGTCGAATAGAAGTTATGTCTTTAAACAAATGTGGGAGGCAACTTGTTTGAATAAACGAATTTCATTTGATACAGCTTGGATAATTGTAAGTCCTAGTATGGTAAGACCAATTGATATTGAGCGAGAATTTGGTTTTTCTAGTTCAGAGATGGAAGTTTACAATTTATTTAGGCAAATGTATAGTTATAATAGATATAAGGTAGATTTTAGTTTTTATTTTTCAAGATGGAAACCCCAATCTAATGAATATCAAATTGCAATTTCTTGGCTAGATTATCAATTTTATTTTTAAAGGTTTATTAAATGAGTACAAAAAGAACCATACAAGAAGTTTTAAATAAAGAGGATGGAAACCCAATTGATGCCGATATTTTTTTCAATCAAAGTAAAAATGTAATTTGGAAACGTAGAATTGAATTACAAGAGGTTATTAAAGGTATAAGGGAGCCTATTTTTGTATGTTATTTTTGTAATCAAAATATTAAGATAAATGGAGGTAAAGGGTTAAGAAAGAAAGTATTGCATTTTGCACATCAAAAAGAAAAAGGAGATTGCATTTTAAAGACAGATGCAAAGCCTACAAGAGAACAAATTGAACGTGTAAAATATAATGGTGCAAAAGAAGGATTATTGCATTTTGAAACAAAACATTTAATTAAAAACATTCTTGAATTAAATAAAGACTTTTCAAATATTCTAGTAGAAAAAGTGGTTAAATGTAACTCTAATTATCTTGAATGGAAAAAACCAGATATTAAGACGAATTACAAAAATGTTGAGGTAGTTTTTGAAATTCAATTATCTACTACATTCTTAAGCGTTATAGTTGATAGAGAACACTTTTATAAAACAAATAACATTTATCTTTTATGGATTTTCAAAGATTTTGAAATTGACGACTTAAAACAACTTTTTACCCAAAAAGATGTTTTTTATTCCAACAATAGAAATGCTTTCGTATTGGATGAAGTGGCAATAAATTTATCATTACAAAATAAGGAACTATATCTTTTATGTTATTATCAAAAGCCAAAAATTGTAAACTTAAAAATTGATTATGATTGGTGTTTTGAATATGTAAGTTTTGATAAATTGATTTTTAATGAAGTTGATTATAAAATCTTTTATTTTGATGTGAAAAAAGCAGAGGAAATTTTAAATAATGAGATTTTAGCAACTCAAAAAGAAATAAGAGAAAAGGAACTAAAAGAGCAACAAAAAGCCAAAGAGAATGCTTTAAAACTTCTAAAAGAGAAAAAGAAAAATATTGAGTATGATTATGAAGATTACAATTATTCATACTATGAAGATGAGATTGAGGATGAAGTTAGAATACCAGAATTAACAACAAGTCAAAAACTAATTCGAGATAAAAATATTGCTTTTGATGAGAATAATAGAAGTACAATAATTGATTTAAGAAACGATTTTTTTTTAACTAATTATCAGCGATTGTTTTTAATGCAACAGAGTGAAATGTATGATAAGATTTTTGAGTTTTTCAAGGATGAGTACACTTTTACAAAAGAAGATAAAGAGTTTATTAATAATGAATTTAATAGAAAAACTCAAAGTTCAGATAAACTAAACGAAAATACAATTGTCTACTATATTTCAATAAGTATTTTTTTGAGTAGATTGACTAATTATAAAGAATTATATATTAATTATAATGTATCAATTCAGCAGTTACTTTTTGCAATTTTATCAATTAAAATAAAAAAAGTTATAGGAAATAATTTTTCAAATTTAATTCAAGTTGTTAATCATTATACTAATTTGAAAAATGATAGAGTTGTATTCTTTGATGTTATTGTAAAAGCAATTGAAACCTATTGGGGAATTGATAAATTTTGCAATAGTGAGGATAAAAAAGGTTTGCTGAAACCTAAAATTTTAAATACTAACAATTGGAAACCCCAACAAGACGGCAAATACAATGAAATAGTTTCAATTGTTTTTCCAGAAATTAAATTTTAAATATGAGTTCAAAAAGAATACCTTTTTTCTATAATAAAAAGCCTATAACTTTTATCAATGACTTTGAAATACCTAAAAAAGGTATTTTTAGAAAGTCAAAATCTTCATTAGATGGAATTGATGAGGTTGAGTTATCTAGCTTGAAAAATGAGTTTAAAGTTGAATTTGATTTTAATAAGTATAGCAGAAAAAGTAAAAACATTGGTGTTGGAGATGTTATTAAAAAAGTAAATTTTGACTCTAATGAAAAAACAATAATTTTCAATAGTGTATTTATTGGTAGATTTTCAAATCAAAGTTTAGAAGGCTCAATTAATGAATTACATTCTAAAGGTTTTTCAAAATCAAAAAAACAATACTTTAAATTTGTTATTCCAAATTCAAAATCTTTAGATATACACTTTCAAATTGACCACATAGTTATTGAAAATGATTACGGCATCCGTTCAAGTGTAGCAACAAAAATAAATCTAATGGATGAAGAAATATTTATAATGGAGGAAAAGGATGAAAATAAAAACAAATACATTATTATTGAATCTCGGAAAAAGCAAACTTACGAGGAATTTAGTAATAAAACATTTGCTATAAGGATAGCTTTAGGTTACGTTTCGGGGTATTTTGCAGGAAATAAAGGTTATTTCTTTTCTTATTCAAATGCAAAGATGGAAAACTACAATGATTTTTATTTTACCTCATTAAGAGATGAAATAAAAACATTAATGAATCCAATAAATACAAACCCATTTTCTTGGTTAAATGATTACAGAAAGGTTGCAGAAAAATATTATAAATTGAAAATATTTAGACCTTTAACAATTAGTGAATTTTCATTTTTATGCAATAAATTAATTACAAATGATGAATTTACAGCAACGATATTGTTAATCATTGAATCAACAAAGGCAAGTCTTATTTTTAGACCAAGTGGATATTCCATAGCACTTGAAACACTATCGGATATTATAATTGGAGCAGAAAAGGAAAAAATAGCACCAATAAATTCAAAACAAGATTTTAAAGATTTTAAAATAGACTTAATTGAAGTATTAAATAAGCATTCAACTAAAGAATCATTTATAGATGTTAATACGTTAAAAGTAAGGATTGAAAATATTAATCAAATTACTAATTTAGAAAGTTTAAAGAAACCTTTTTCAATATTAGGAATTACTTTATTAGATGAGGATTTGAAAGTGATTAAGTCGAGAAATGATTTTTTACATGGTAGAGTTCCAGATTTTAAAAAACAAGGTGCAAATCGCTCAATTGAATTAAAAGATTATGATTTATACTATGCTAGTGTTAGACTTTATACACTTTTAAATGTTTTGATTTTTAAAATGATTGGATTTGATAACTATATTTTAAATTTTCCAAAGATTTATGAAAAGAATACAAAGTTCAAAGTAAAAGAAAAACATTATAGAAGGGTTTAAAAGAGCAAAAGAGGCAACTATAACGGCAACCAAAAATAAAAAACCCTTGAAAGTATTTGATTTTCAAGGGTTTGTAATTTGAAGTGGCGGAGAAAGAGGGATTTATCATCCTCTTCTAATCGCTTGATATTATTGGTTTTAACAATTTTAAAAATCCTAGGGTCTCGCTTTTGCATCGATAAATAATGTGCAAATTTTTCGAAATCTTATTAGTACAAATCTATGAAAATTAGAGGATTAAACAAAGTAAAAAAGTATAATTATTGTTCATTTATTGAACTGGTTAAGAGTGTAAAAAGGGTTTGAAATGAAGTTTAATAATTAATACTTTCTTTCTCAATCTTATCCAACAATTAAAGGTTCTACTTGTTCAATCTTTAAGCTTGTGTAGTTACAGAACTCTTCAACCGATACAAACTCATTTTCAAGCTTTTTAAGGTCAGTTCTTATCTTTTGTAATAATCTTGCACTTTGTCTATAACTCTTCCCTGTAATGCGTTGTATGTCCTTTGGATAGATACATATTCTCTTTTTTTCAATTTTCATACTTTATCTATGCCTTTGACTAGGCTTTGAATTACTTATTTCATACTGATTATCAGAATTAATTTTAGTAAAAATAATTATTATTTGAACTGGTTCAGAAACGATAAATGAACTTGTTTAGATGTCATATGTGTCGGATTTGGACAAATGTGTCATGTGATGACACACTACTTTGAAACTTTCATTTATTGTTTAAATTTTGTTTCTAAATCAATCTAAAAATGTTGCAACGTGATGGAGATTGAAGGAGTTTTTAACTGATTTATTAATAAAATTTTTGAAGTTATGGCTAGACAGAAAGGCATAATTAAATTGAAAGGTACTATCGGGGATATTACCTTTTACAAAACGCAAGATGGTCATTTGGCTCGTGAGAAAGGTGGAATTGACGCGAGCAGAATTGCGAGTGATCCTGCGTTCCAGAGAACGCGTGAAAACGGTTCCGAATTTGGTAGAGCTGGAAAAGCCGGAAAGATTTTACGAACTGCTTTGCGCCCATTGCTTTTGAATTCTGCTGATGGTAGAATGGTGAGTCGTTTGACTCAAACAATGGTAAAAGTAATTCAAGCGGATGCTGTGAGTGAAAGAGGATTACGAAATGTAATTGATGGTGAAATTGAATTGGTACTTGGATTCGAATTTAATATTCGTGGAAAACTAGGTACTTCTTTATTTGCTCCGTTTACCTCAGCGATTGACAGAGCTGCCGGAACGTTAAGCGTTTCTATTCCATCTTTTGTACCTGCGAATATGATTGCTGCTCCAAGTGGAACAACTCACTTTAAAGTGATTTCTGGAGGAGCTGAAATCGATTTTACGAACGAAACCTATGTAGTAGAAACTACCGAAACCGCAATTTTACCTTGGGATGGAACTGCTACAGCTGTAATCAACTTGAGTAATGCTGTTACAGCTAACTCTACACAACCTTTAGTTTTGGCTTTAGGTATTGAATTTTACCAAGAGATTAATGGGCAAATGTACCCTTTGAAAAATGGTGCTTTCAACCCGTTATCGATTGTTAAAGTTGATGGTGGCGTGTAATGGTTATTTGGTTAACTAGAACTTATTTCCCTGAAGGAACTAATGGAAAACTCGAATGTGAAGGCAAATTGATATGTAATACCATAGAATTGCCTTGGAAGATGAACGAAACAAGAGTTTCCTGTATTCCGGAAGGGAAATATTTTATTAGAAAGCGATATAGCTCAAAATTCAAATGGCATTTGGAATTAGTGGATGTGCCAAATAGAAAATTTATTCTTGTTCATCCAGCTAATAATGCACAGAAGGAATTACAAGGCTGTATTGCTCCGGTTACTAAACTTTCTGGACCAGGACTTGGATTACTTTCGATAAAAGCTTTTGAGAAGCTTAAAAGCATTGTTTACAAAGCTTTGGATAATCAAGAAAGTGTTACGTTAATTGTTCAATCTTAAATTTTAATTATGAAAAATATAGTTAATAGAGTTTCGGCTCCCACACCTAAGTTTTTTAAAGTGCTTCGTACTATTGGTTTGGCATTAGCTGCAGTTGGTGGAACTATTTTAGCAGCTCCAGTAGCTTTGCCAGTTGTTGTTACAACCATTGGCGGTTATGTTGCGGTTGCTGGAAGTGTTTTGACAGCTGCAAGTCAGTTGACAATTCCAAATGACAGCGAATAATCACACGCTAATAGGTACTGCAGGTGGTACATTTTTAAGTATTGCACCAAATATTCAATCTGAAGATATTGCAAAAACGGTTATCTTAGCCACTATTGGAGCTGTAGTCAGTTTTACTATTTCGTTAGTACTTAAAAGCCTGAATAAGAAGCACAAAAAATAAGTTTAGCCCTAGTTGTGGTGACCTTTGGGTTAAACAAAACGAAAGCCTAGTCGTAAGACCAGGCTTTTTTTATTTGTTGCGATACCTCATCAAAATAGCATTACGAAGCTCGTTGATTAAGTGAATGTTTTTTGCGTGATGTGCTTCTTGTTGTTGCAAGAGCTGTAACGCTTTTACATTTTTTTGATGTTGCTCGTGCTCTTGCAGTAAACGATTCACTTTTGGAAAAAATTCCTTTTGAAACTCATAAAGTGCCAAAAATGGTATTACAGAACCTCGCAAATAAGTCATCCAAAATTTAGATTTCCATAAACTGGAAGCAATCCAAAAAACGTCTTCTTTGTCTTCTTCTTTTTGGAAGATCAAGACAAAGGAATTTGTAAAAGGTTCGTTTTGTGGTTTTCCGCTGTTTAATCCTTTGTTTAAAACAAAGAAATGCGGTTTTGCATACGATTTTCCGACTACGTGGCTTTTAACAATGAAATTGGTCATAAGTAAAGAATTAAAGGTTAATTCTTCTTTCTTCTCCAGACTTTGGTTATTTCCCAAAGATGATTTGGTTCGGACAGCCCTCACACAAAATTTCTTTTCAAAAGAAAAAAGGAAAAAAAAGAAAGCCGTCATTTCATGTGGAAGGTTTCAAAAAAGCAAGTTTTTCAGATAAAATACTACCCCTTATAAGTGAGCAGTATTCAGTCGCAGTGTTCAGATGGATTATGTTTATGAGACTTTTGGGGTGGAGATTTTATCTGAAACCGAAGGCTTGAACTTGCTTTTTTTGAATACCTGGAACAAACCTTTGCCTTCTTTTTTTTACTTTTTTTGTTTTGAAATACTGATTTTCAATTTAAAAACGATTGTATTTGGTCTGTTGTTATGGAGAACTAAACGTGATTTGAAAGCGATTCGTTGGAAAGGGTGTGCAATTTTTAATTGTACATCCTTTCTTTTTTGATTTTTAGGGTGGCTAATTGTTGAGTGGAAAGTAATACATGAATAGTGAAAAGATTATATGTTGTGGAAATGCAAAGCCACTCTAAAAAACAATGAAAATACTTACCGCTTCTGGGTGGGAGCGTTGGAGTGCGGATATTTTACATAATAACCCTTATAACTGCCGCTGCGGGAGCGTTGGGATTTTTAAGGAAGGAATTATAAGGTTTATTATGTAACATAGCTTGGGAGTGGTTTAACTGGAGGAAGACAGCTTTTGTTTTTGGCGTTGGCAGTAAGTGGATAAAAAAAGGGTAACAGTGCGCGATGGGTTTGGGAAAACTGGAACCCTTTTTTTATTGGCTTACCTTGGGAAAAACAAATGCTGTGCGCGTGGGAAATACCACTTGTGCGGTGGGGAGCGTTGGATTGGGTGGGGTAAAAATACCTCAGCGTTAGCGTACCTATTTCTTTTTTATATCTGAAACTAACGAAATGAAACAAACAAAGAATTGATGCTAGGAATACTTGGACTAGGAGCGATTTTTGTGCAGGTGAATGAGATAATGAGTTACCCTAGTTAACTTAAATTTAAATAATTACTAGTTAAATCCTAAAAATATAAAGCATAAAAAGGATGCTCTTTAAAATAAAGTATCAATCCTCCCAAATTATACTTAAAGCAGAATTTTTATGAGTTATGCAATGCTCATAAAATTTTTTATTAGAATCTTCTGCTTTAACGTAATTGAAACAGTCAATAGCCCTTATTTGAGCTGTTTTAGAAATTTCTGTAGCAGTATTTTTAAAGTATTCACCCATAACAAATGAATCAGAAATTTTTTGATTATTAAGGAGGTACTTAAATGGAAAATCATCACTGGAATAAGTCCACTTAATTGCTCCATTTTCAGCATATATTATCATTATTGGATGTGAACCAATTTGAGCAAAACGGAATGCACAAGCTGTAATACTAACACCATATTCCTTACTCAAAGAATCAATTAACTCAAAACTAAATTTTTTTCTAAAAAAATCTTTTTTAAATCTCTCTTCAGGCATTAATAAACATGAAGCAAAATAATCAGCTTCTCTTTCAATCTCATTAAATTGCTTTTGGTTAGTTCTTGATGGATGTGGCTCTAATAATCCTAATTTTAAACCTATTCGGTGAGAATCAATGATATAATGGCCTAGTTCATGTGCCAATGTAAATCGTCCTCTAGCAGAGTCTATTCTGTTGCCATTAGCAGTATTAATATGAATGTAAAAATTTTCGTCATCATAAACAGTCATTCCATCAAATGTTCCTTTATCATAATCATCATAGAAAACTTCTAAATCTTCAGCTTCAACTATTTTTTCAAGAGGTGTAATCTTTTCATTGTATTTTAAAGCAATTGATTCAGCAAGTTTTCTAATTTTAGATTTCGAATTATTTTGTATCATCTGAATCTCGATGCTTTTTTTTCATTTTATCAATAATATGTTTTGGTAGATTACTTTGACCTTTTCTAGCAACCATTTTTAAACTTTCAATTTCGTTAATAACACTATTACTAATATCTAAAGAGATAACTTTTGATTTATTACACAGAGTTCCTTCAATTATAGATTTCACATCAATAGTCGCGTTTTTTAACTTAAAATCATATTCCTCATATAATTTATTAAATCTATCTAACTGTTTTTCATTTGTCGGATACAAAAAACCAGTAGAATGTAACCAATCATCAAGATTATCATTAGTTACTTTACCAATATATTTTTTATCTATTGCCATTTAAACTATTCAAATAATTGTTAATGTGGTCAGTTGCTTCTTTTTTATAGACTTGAATTGAACTTTGAACAAGGTTTAATTTTTCTCTTAATTTCTTACCTACTATTCTTGGAATATTTTTTCCATTGTTTTCGTAGGCTTTATAAGTAAGATAGATTATTTTATGCTTTTCTGATAAGCCCAACATTGCCCTTTCAATTATTTCTAATCTAATTTTTAAATCTTTTCTTTTTTCCGAGTCTTCACCAACTGTAAGAGAAACTAAATCATCTAAATTCTCAACTATTGACAAATCGTCTTCCTCGGGTTCACTACAAGTATCTTTTACTCCATATTTCATTAACTCATTAAAAACAATCGCATGAAGCCATATTTTTATTGCTTTATCGATATCCTTAATCTTTGACTTACTTTTATCAAAAGAATGGTATTTCCATACTTTAGCAAAAGTACAGTTTGCAATATCAAGAGCAATAACTTCACTGTGCCCATATTTATTAGAATAAATTTCAGCAGTTTTTATAACATCTTGTTGAAATCTATTACAGAATACAATAAATGCCTTTTCTGCTTCGCTAGGAAATTCATTTTTAAAAGAAATGTATTCGATAAGCTCATCACTTGTAAGCACATCAAAATCTATATCTTCTTGTTTTAACTCTATTTTCATTTATATACTAAAAGCGTTAGTAATGGAATTAGTATATGATTGAGGCGCACTTATACTATAAAAACGAAGTTAATAAAATTTTGTTAAATAATTTAACCTAATGGAATTAGTATACGTAAAAGTGATTACGCTCGTCAAATCTTTCATGTCGAGAAGTTGAAAGAATATGTTTAATTAAAAAATTGTAAAACAATGGCGACTAATCCACCAAAAGACAATTCAAGAAAAGGAATGGTTAGAGAACGATCTCAAATTCAAAATCCAGTTACTGGATTATGGACTAAAAGGGATACCGAAACTGGAAGATTTATTGATGTAAAAACATCAAGTCCAGAACCATTCAAAGGAGTTAGAAAAGAAAAGTAATGGTACTTCTTAATAGTACTGGGTTAAGTTTTTCTACCCAAAATGAAGAACGTAATTAAATTTCATTGAAATGACAAATAATTTATCTATTTCAAATGATGATGTGAGTTTATGCTATAAAAATAGCTGCATTCATGCAAAAGGTTCAAACGCAAAATTATTAGCGATTGGTGCTTTTGCAATGTTTGTACTAATTGGCATATCTGCATTATCAAAATCAAATTAAAAAACGAGTTGGGGTGAAACGCCCCTATTTTAAATTAAAATTATATTACTAATGGCTGAACTATTAACAACACTGCTAAAACCAATACTAAGCAAAGGCGCTACAATTGTTTGGGAAAACAGAAACAATTTAACAACTTATTTTAAAACAAAAATAGGAAGTTATAAAAATAAAGATATTCGATTTTCAATAAGTTACTTGTTTAAAATTCAAATTCCGAATACAAACAAATATTTACTTGTGAAAAACAGGCGAATTGAAAATCAATTGCAACCTGTTGGTGGTGCATACAAAAGATATGGAGATGACTCGCTTTTCAATAAGTGGGAATATAAACCCGATAATAATAAAAATGGATTAAATGTAGATGAAAAAAGTGCGTCTGATTTAAGATTTATGGTAAAAGGAAAGTATACAATCGAAGTAATGAATTGGTTTGAAAGTATGCAGGAAAGAGAAATTAACCCAAATAGAGAATTTAGAGAAGAATTGTTAGACACAAATATTTTAGACACGAATATTTTTCAAAATATAAACTATAAACACATACGAAGATTTTCTAAAAACTTGGTTTGGAGTGATTTTTTTAGTTGTTATGAAATTTTAGTATTTGATGTATTTGAATTAATTCCGAATGAAGAACAAAAACTAGCTTTAATTGAATTAGGTAAGGTTGGCTCGAACCTAAATAAAGATTATGCTATTGTTGATTGTGACAACATTGAGCAACTACGATATATGGAAAACGAAAAACAAGTTGCGCGAATAGGGCAACACACAAAATTAATAATAAATAAAAGATTTTAATGATGATTGATATTTTTAAAGATTACGTTCTTCAGAGAGAAGAACTATTGGCAAGAATTGCTCAAGAATTACAGCTTGATAAAACAAGGTTAGAGCGAATGGAAACAGCATTCAATGCTGTTGCAGAAGTTTTAAAAAAGGATGATGATTTTTTCAATGATTTGGAAATTGAGGTTTATGCTCAAGGTTCAAAGAGAATAGGAACAACGGTAAAACCAATAAATCAAGAAGATTTTGATTTAGATACAGTTTTACATATTTATGATGTTTTCTACAATCATTCTCCGGAAAAAGTTTACAATGCTTTGGTTAAAGCTTTAGAAAAAGACAGTTACTATAAAACCATAATGGAAAAGAAAAAAAGATGTGTACGATTAAACTATAAGAGTGATTTTCACATGGATATTTTACCTGCTTGTATGCCTAATGGTTTTGATAAAGAAAATATTAAAATTCCTGAAAAAGCAATGAAAGATTGGTCTCTGGGAAATCCAAAAGGATTTGCAAATTGGTTTCTAAATATTGCTAATTCAGTTGAAATGCCAATGCTTCGTAAGTATTCTACTGTATTACTTGAAGCAAAAGTAGAAACAGAACCTTTACCAGAAGAATTATATTTAAAAACACCATTACAAAGAGCGGTTCAATTGTTTAAAAGGTATCGTGATATTTATTTTCAAGATAAAGACTATCCTGTATCGAGTGTAGTTATTACAACATTGGCAGCAACACTTTATCAAGGTGAAAGTTCAATTTTTGAAACAATAGATAATTTAGCAAGAAAAATTAAAAATAATTATTTGGAATCTGTAAACAATAGAGAAAGGTTCAAAATATTAAATCCTGTAAATTCAGCAGAAGATTTTACAGATTCATGGACTAATAAACATTACGATAGTTTTTACAATTTCATTACAGATTTTTATAAGAAATGGCAAAATCTTAAAACATCATTTGAAACTGGAAAAGAAGATTATATAAAATTATTTGGCGAAGGAGTATATAAACAATCATTGAATGAACAGTTTAAAACATTTTCAAAATCAACTTCTGATGGCTTTGCAAAAGCAAGTGGCTTAATTGTAAGTGGTAATGCTTTGACAAATTCTTTAGGAAATATTAATCAAAATCAAGGAATAAAAAATGAACCTCATCGCAATTTTGGAGGAAAATATTAAATCGGAGCATAAAAAAAATTGGTATACATTTTTACTAATTGAGAAACTATTAGTAGAAAAATATTTTGAGTGGATCGATTTAAAGATAAGTACTGAAAGTAAATCTTTAATAGGAAAAGGAACGTTGAATGTTGAGGGTAAAAATTATGAAATTTTGCTCTCATATTCTCCGTTCAACCAATACCGATATGACAGAATTTTCATAAATGATAAAGTAATTAAGTTTAATAATGAAATTCATTTATATAGAGATATGTCTTTGTGTTTATATCATCCAATTTTTGACAGACCAACATTGAATTTTATTCCCTTATACAAAATGATTCCTTGGATTACAGAATGGATAATTTTTTACGAACAATGGCAAAAATATGGTGTTTGGTTTGGAGATGAAATAAAGCATTGATGATTATTATATAAAAGCTTTTTCCATAAGTTCCTGTTCACTTCTTGGAATCCCCAGTTTTGTTGCTACTTCTTTCCATTGACTTACACTTACCTGAACTTCATGGATTATAGCTTCCATTTGTTCGTTGTTTAATCTAAAATACTCACCTACCTCTTTAGCTAATTCAAAATCTAAAGTATTGTTATCGGTATCGATATTTAGTGCTAAACCATCTTTGTCGATTGATGGATTGAGGTCGTAGGCTGGTGATAAAATCCAACCTTCATCGGTTAGAATGAAACCGTGATTTCGTAAATGGTCGTCGGTATTGGAAATGGCAATGTTGAAGATTATTCTTCGCCATAACTGGTGCAAGTTTTCTTCTACATTTGCTCCATAATTACTTATAAATTCCGCTAAATCTAAATAACTAGCCGTATTGTCGCGAATGGTGTCTTCGTTATTACCGGTCATGGTCATAGCGGAAGCAAAATGAATGCGTCCATCATTTTCGCGATCAAAACGTTTCGTGAAAAATGTATTATAATTCCCTGCAATCTTTTCTATTCTGCAAGGTGCCATATTGATGTCCGCCTTTATTGCTAATAGATAAACTAGGTATTCCCAAGCTGCTTTGTCGATGGTATCATTTTTTGAAGGAAATTTGGCAATCCAAAGTTCTTTATTCTCGTCTAAAATGTTGGCTTTGGGTCTTGCTCCTCCTAATGAAGAACCTGGAGCCATTAATATGGCCAACCATTTTTTAGCATCTTCATTGTTATCATCATTTTCAAAACTATTCGCTGCTTGTTGTAATTCTCTCACTGAGGACCATGGTGGTGTAGGTGTTTCGTTATTGTTGTCTAAAAATGGGCCATCAATTTCCGTTTTGAATCGTAAAGCTCCCATGCGACTTTCATCATATACGCCTAATAAGTAATCAATATCGTATAATGTTGGTGCTTTTTCATTCTTCTCTTTCGCTTGTTGGGCTACTCTTCGTTTCATTAGTGTACGACCCCAAGTGTCAGGCATACTGTCTAGGAAGACTCCGAAGTTTTCTTTGCCGTTTGGGAATTGCTGTCCGCTATACAATTGAATATCGGGATCTAGCAGGAATTGATTTCCGGATTTAAGCCATTGTTTGTCGTATTCAAAACTAAAGGCTTTCTTTCCTTTTGCAAAATGAGCCGAAAGTGTACCGATGAGTTGAGGTTCGGGCATTCCTACCCAATGAGCGTAAACGTATATGTCGAATTTGTTGTTGGACATTTTTCTCTTAATATTAAAGGTTCTCGATACAATTTTCGCTCCATTGCATTACGCGAAAATCACTCGAACTGACGTTTAATTTATCTTTTATAGTTATTTTAATAGTTCTAAATCTTGTAATTTTCTACCTAATTCATCATCTGCTCCTAGTTTTAGAAAATCATCTTGTAGTCCTAATACTCTGAGCACATTAAAATAAGCTCCGATAGCTACACTAGGATTTCCTTTTTCTATTTGGTATAAAGTAGTTCTCACAATATCTGCTCTTTCAGCAACTTGTACAGCTGTTAACTTACGTCTTTTTCTAGCTAACTTTATATTTTCTCCCATCTGTTCTAATATGATTAGATGCTTTGGAAATATTGTTTGTTTCTTTCTGCTCATTTTTACAAATGTTCATTATTATAAACAAAACTAACATTTTTGTATAAAATAACAAACATTTTTGCTTGTTATTTTTCTTAATGAGTATCATCTGAAGTATTTACTATTTTAGAATCTATTTTTTGATTGTGAGCTTAAACTATACTTTATATCGCAAATCGCAATATACGATATAGGTTGTTTTCCATAGCAGAAATATCAAGATAAACCTGATTATTCAACTATGAAACATCACTTTTATTAATTGTATCAATATAAAACTGCAATTCGTATAATTCGATTAATTCTTCAGTAGAGTTTGATAATTGTGCTAATTGGACAAAGTTTATGTTTTGATATAATGATTTTTCACCCAATACATCCTGAAGGATGATGTAGATGATTTGCTGCCATGTTTTTGTATTACAGTTGATGGTGTAGTTTTTTAAGTAAATGATTATATCTAGCTTTTTGATGTTGTCATCATAGTTTAGTGGTAGGAATTTGATTTCGCTTGTTTTGATTGTAATTTCTTGAAAAACGTAGGGTTCGTCTAAACCGTTTATGATTTGGTCAATGTTGGATGTTGGTTGTATGAATGCGGTGAATTTCCAATGTTTTAGTACTGGTGCATTATTGATTAGTTCTTCTACTTGATTGAAGTAGTCCGGATTACCATTTGCGGTAATGATGAGTTCTGTTTTTTGGTTTTGTTTTTTTGGAAATACTATCATGAAATCTAAATCTTTGGAGTAGTAGCCTAATTGTTTATCCAACCAATAGCAGATTTGTTTTTTATTTATTGGTGTTTCGTTTTTTAGATTCTTAATGGCTTGGTTGTTGTCCTGGAACCAATTCCAGAATATGTTTATTTTTCTCATTGTTGTAGTGTTTGGTTAGCGTTTGTCTTGTGTGGATTTATCAAATGCGATGAGGTTGAGCATGGCTCTTAATCTTGAGCGAAGACGGTTGCCGTACATGGTTTCGATTTCTGAAGCGGAAAGATTGGTAGTGATATGAGTTATGACTTTTTTGGAAATGAATAGATCATATCGTGAAAGGATAATTTCTGCCATAACATTACACTCATTACCATAGTATTTTAAATTGCTTTCTACTCCTAAATCGTCAAAACAATAATTTTTACAATCTGTTTGGGAATAACTTCCACGACTGTACTTGTGAATTATTTCGTAACCTTCTTTAATGAATTCGAAACTTACATCGCGACAGGTTCGCATGTAAAACTTATTTTCTTTTTGGGTGATGTATTTCATTATGGTCATCAAGGTTGTTTTACCCGAACCCACAGGACCAGAAAGTAGAATCCCTTTTGACAAGTCTAAGCCGAATTGATTTGCAGTTATTTCATCCTTCAAGAAATAAGCAACTAGTTTTGTTATGTTTGACAAATCTTCTTCAACGAAATGGAAATTTAAACCATAATCTTGTTTGGCTTTTTGTTCTAACCATGTTAGGATTTCCGGATAATTGTATTGTGAAGTCATTAAGCTAGTGATTAGTAATTAGTAAAAAGTGATTAGCTGATTGCTTCGTACCTCGCAATGACTAAAGCGGTTCTGCATAATTTTTATCTTCGGTAACTTGTAATTGTTTGGCTCGTGGTTGCTCTTTTGCTTGTGGATTTTGTGGAAGATTAATTGTGAATTTGGCTGTATTTAATATCCAGCTACGAGCTGCTGCATGCCAATCTATCATTTTAGTTTTACCGCCAATAAGCCAACCGTTACTAGTGTAATAATTGTAAAATCGTTCTGCTTCAAATTCTGAGAATTCTTCTTGTTTGAAATAGTCTTTGACTTGCTCGAATGATGGATTTTCTATTTCTCTTTTTTTCGCGGAACTTTTTTTCTCTTTTTTTTCAGACTCTAAAAACTTTTCTTCATTTAAAATTTTGGAATTGGTATCTATAGAAATGTTTTTATTGTTTTTAGATGTTTTATTAGTATTATATATATTGGGTTCATTGACTTGTTCAGTACCGTTACTATTAGCTTGGTTATTTATTGGTATGGTTTGGTCAATAATTGAACTGGTTTGATTTTTAAAGACAGCTTTTCTATCTGATAAATCATGTAGAATTACTTCTGAACCGGAATACGGATTGTATGAAGGCAAATAATCAATAAATCCCATGTTTTGTAATTCTTTTATACATTTATGATAGGTTGCTTTAGATGCTATTCGGCTGGCTTTCATCATTTCGTCACGAGAAATGGAAATTGGATTTTTGAAACGATTGACGTTCCAACTTTGGAATAAAGCTAAATACAAACTAATATGTGTTGGGTAAATGGTTTCTTCAGATGCGATACGAATGAAAAAACCAGTTAGGTGTTTGATGTAGTTCATTTTACTAGTGATTAGTGAAAAGTGATTAGAAAAGATTGCTTCATTTCGACTTCGCTCAAAACAGGCTAATCGGGATGACATTACTTGAAGAGGGTAGGAATTGCATTAACCTTGTTGCCGTGAAGGAGTTTTTCAATGTCTGCTTTGTCGTAATACATGATGCCACCAACTTTGGTGTAAGTTAGTGTTCCATTGATACGGAGGTTTTGTAAAGTACTTGAAGAAATGTTTAACAGTTTACGGACTTCATTAGATTTGAGCCACTGTTTTGTTTGTTGTGGTTTGGATTGAATGATTTCTTTTATATCATTCAAAAGAAGACTACGGAATTCGTTTAAATCTTCGATAGTAATAATTTGTACTGCCATAACTGATGTTTTAGATTGTTATGGTACAAAATTGTAGTTTTTGAATAGTTTTAAATCACAAGTCAGTCACAAGTTGTGAATGATTTTTATTCAAAGCATTGTATTTATTGATATTATAGAAAGTCATCTGTGTTTCCCAATCGTTTTACTAATTTTTCTTTAAGTGCATTGAGGAATTTTGTTTGGTCTGATTTTTTATTCTAATTTCAAAAGAAAGTTTTGTGGTACTGGCCTAAATAGACATTAAATATGTTTTCAAAATATTCTCCAACTTCCTTTAATCTGATGTGCCATTATTGTATATACCTTATGAGTGCAAACTATATAAAAGCTTTATTGACAACACTTTAGAATCAGTTCAGTTTTGTTTCAACTTGTGATTGACTTGTGATTTTTGTTTTTGGTCTTTAATTTTTAATAATTAATTGCTGTTTGTATAGTTGTACTATCATACTATAATGAATATACTACCAATCACTTTAGGGTTTTTATAATACTGAATAATAGGGCTGTAAGGTGTTTATTTATGGCTTTGATTGTTTTACTTTTCAACTTTTTTAATAGAGATTATTGATTTATTTTTTAGTGAGAATTATTCAAATGCTAAGACAACAAATACATCATTACAAGTTCATATTAAATTAATTCTGATGTTAGGTAGTTTTTACTCTTCCCAAAGTTTGTATGGTCAATAACTTCTTTTGTATGATTATTTGCTGTAACTTTTGAGCCTGTCAAAACCCGTTTTATCTCTATACTATTCTTGATTTGATGGAGTATTCAATCAAAACTGTTTGTAAAAAGATTATCAACCCAAAGATAAAACGGATTTGATCAGCTATTTTAAAAATTAATTAATTTAGTTACTTTAGATTGTACAACTCCTTTAATGCATCAGAGAACTGAATTGGTTTTCGCCCTAATAATTTTTCTAAATCTGAGCTAACTATATCGTGTTGGTTGCTTATAATATCTTCTGTAAACGCACTATACATTTGGATATACTCTTCGGGAATTTCATATTTTTTTAAAATTTCTTTGTATTCGTTTGCTTTCAAATCGTTATAAAATACATCACTACCGGATATTTTAGAAAGCTCAAAAGCTATGTCTGAATATGAGTATGATTGAGAACCTGTCATTTGATAAATTCTATTGCCACTTTCGCAAATTACTAAATCATTTGCAATAGCTTCGCCAATTTCTCTACGTAATGCAAAACCAACTTTTCCATGCCCCGTTGGTAGACTAATACCTGTTTCAAATGGATTTTCGCCAGCAAACATCAAAATTGTATCGGCATATAAGTTGTTGCGATAAAAGGTATAATTTACTTGGCTTGCTTGTATGTAGTCTTCTGTTTGAAAATGACTTTGCATTAAAAATTGATTAGCCGATGTTGAAAAATCATTCATGGCAATACTTGTGTAAGCAATTCTTTTTATTCCATTTTTAAGAGCTGCATCAACAACGTTTTTATGTTGTAGAAAGCGATTAATAGGATCTGTTCCTGAAATTAACAGCACTTGGTCGATTCCTTTTAATGCTTTTAGTAAAGAAGATGGATTGTCAAAATCACTAATTCGTATTTCAACTCCAACTTTTTTAAGATCGATTGTTTTATGGGCATCTCTAGCCAATATAGCAATGTTTGATGCTGCTGTTTTTTTGAGTAGTTGGGTTACTACTGCTTTGCCTAAATTCCCTGTTGCACCTGTTACTAAAATCATTTTTTCTCTGTTTAAATTATTATTATTTTTTCAATTGTTTCACAAAGTAACTAATAAAAGATTACTTTTGTAACTATTGAATTTTAAAAACTAGTAACCTAATTGTAACTATCCATGAAAGTACACGGAAAAAAAATTGACTGCCCTGTGACCGCCACTTTAGAATTAATTGGTGGCAGGTGGAAAGCTCCTATTTTATATTACTTGTCCAAGGGTACACGAAGATTTGGACAAATTGATGCTACTATAGCCGGTATTTCTAGAAAAGTACTAACAGAACAACTAAAAGAATTAGAAAAAGATGGTTTGATATTTAGAGAGTATTATAAAGAAGTTCCTCCAAGAGTAGAGTATTCTTTGACAGAATTTGGACAAAGCTTAACCCAAGTATTTAACTCAATTGTGCTATGGGCGGAACAAAATTTAATTGATAGTAAATAGTTTTGGTGATTATTAAAAAGTAAAACTTCGAATAATAATAATAGTGTCATTAAACCATTTAGCAAATACAGTGTCTAATCAATAAATTAAAAAATATGAAGTCAATAACTATATTTTCAATATTACTATTGCTATTAATTTCAAGTTGTAGTAAAGATGCTGCTGCAGTTGAACCAACATCGTCTGAAACCATGTATTTCCCCCCAATACTAATTCTACTTGGGAAACCAAGTCAATATCAAGTTTGAATTGGAATCAAAATGCTATTCAACCTTTAAAAGACTACCTAATTCAAAAAAACACAAAATCATTTATGATACTTGTAAATGGAAGAATAGTCATGGAAGAATATTTTAATGGTCATACCGCAACAGATACATGGCAATGGAATAGTGCCGGAAAAACATTGGTTGGAACAACTACTGGTATTGCCCAACAAGAGGGTTTATTAGATTATAACACAAAAGTTTCTCAATATTTGGGCGAAGGTTGGACAAATGCTCCTTTGGCAAAAGAGAATTTAATAAATTCCAAGCATTTACTAACAATGACATCGGGTCTTAATGATCAGAATCAATTGGTAATACCATCAAACTTAACCTATTTAGCAGATGCTGGAACCCGATGGTCGTACCACAATGTATTCCAAAAATTAATGGACGTTGTTGCTGATGCAAGTAATCAAGAGTTTGAAACGTATTTCAATGCCAAAATTAAAAACAAAATTGGTATGGATGGCTTTTGGAACAATGGTGTAATCTTTAAAATATACCACAGCAACACCCGAAGCATGGCCAGATTTGGACTTTTGGCACTAAACAAAGGTAAGTGGAATAATGAAACCATCATAAACGAAACTTTTTTTAATGAGAGTATAAATTCGTCTCAAAACATTAATCCTTCTTACGGCTATTTTTGGTGGTTGAATGGCAAAGCTAGTTCTATGATCCCTGGTGGTCAAGAGGTTTACCCAGGATCTCTTGTTTCGAGCGCTCCTGCTGATATGTTTGCTGCTATGGGTGCAAGTGACCAACGTATTTATGTTATTCCAAGTAAAAAAATGGTAGTTATAAGAATGGGCGATGCTTCTGATCCTTCAAATCCAAATTTTGCAGTATCTGGTTTTGACAATGAATTATGGGGTAAAATTAATGCAGTCCTTAATTAATAAACCTCTAGTCTCTAATAAAGTTTACAAAAATACATTTTATGTCCTTACGCTATTTCAATTTTATTATTCAATAAAGACAGTAAGGATTGTTTTAGCCACAAGTTGCGATTTCTTTTGCGAAAAAGTATTGTATTTAATTGTGTTCTTATAAATCGTCTGTCTTTTCCATACGTTTGATTAGTGTTTCTTTTAAAGAATTGAGGAATTTTGTTTGATCTGATTTTCTCATTCTTATTTCAAGGAAAGCTCGATGGTATTGACCTAAATCAATATTAAATATATTTTCAAAATACTCCGCTATATCTTTCAAATCAGATGTTCCATTATTAAATACACCTTCGGTATGCAAAGCGTATAAAAGTTCTGTTAAAGCGACTTTAGATCCTGTCCAATTTTGCTTTAACTTGTGATTTACTTGTGATTTTTCTCTTGGTTCTTTATTCTCTATCATTAATAGCATATCTTCCAAATAAACTTGAATTAAATCGTGAGCCATAATTTTAGCCACTTTAAAATCGTGAGATGTTGAAAATGAATGGTCTGCCTCGAAATAGAAGCTATCTAACGCTAACTTTATATCAAATTTTCCTCTGGTGAAATATTTGACATCTAAGTAATTACTTCCTGTTCGATAATATCTATAGAAATCTAAATTGCTATCAAAATAGCGTTTTAATTTTTCTAACTCGTTGTTTATATACTTTTTTACGATACGTTCTCCACCATGAGGTTTCTTAGTTTCAATCTTATAAATTGCATTATAATAAATTAGCTTTGATGTGAATTTTGGCTTGATATTTTTAAAGAAATCAATTTCTTGTTCTTGAGATTTTGTCTTTTCCTTTTCAAAAATTATTTTTAATTTTTCAACTGCATTGATAATGATATTAACTGCATTTTCACTTCTCTGTATTGGGTCATCAATTTCTATGTCCGTAAAATTTAATTGCTCGTTTAACTTTGTTAATAAAAGTATAGACTTGGTGTTCAATATTTATTTGCTATAAAATTTTTAATTATTTCTTTATCTTCATTTGGATTTGATTTAATCGCCAATGTTAATGATTCACCAAAACATTTAATTTGTAATTTTTCTTCTTTAATACGAATTACGCAAAAACCTGCTGATATCACATCGCCAAGACTATAAGCAACTTCATAATGAGAGAATGGCTCCCTAGGAAAAAGTATTGGCGTGTTTTTATTCTTTAAAATGATATATTTTAGAATCATAAGCGATCTATTTTAAACTTTATGATTTCTATTGAGGTCGTATCTTGCATTTAAAATAACTTTAATTAAAACTTACTTTTTCTTTCTTAAATCTGGGTTATATGAAAGTCCAATATTGAAAAATCCTTTTGCTTCTTGTTGATTAGAATAATAATATTCCCTAATAGGTTGGGCTTTTTCGGTAAGTCGAGAAGTAATAAAAGATGAAACTCCTCCACTGATAGTAATAATACACTTTTTATTAAGGAGATGTTCGTAAGTAAGACCTGACTGCACTTCGATTTGAGCGTATTCTGATGTGTTTGGAAGCAGAATATTTCTTCCGTCATTATACACATAAAATCCTGAGGGAGCTAACCTACTTCCTAACGATAAACGAGCAAAATGGCTTATGTTTTTTCTAAAAAAAAGTCGTTGAGGTAAAAATATGTCTAGTTCATAATTTGAATTTTCAAACTTTTGATTATAACTAATAATTGGTAAAATAGGCATTATTGCCGTTGGATCAATGAAAACTAGCGTACCTATTGAGAACACTTTATTTTTAGTGGCTTTTAGAACTATTGAAGCTCCTATTATTCCTTTAATCCTTTCAAAACCTTGTTCACCTCCATCCAAAATTAAACTGCCATTATAGATGAAAGGTTTGTTAAATAATTTTGATGTGTAAGTTGTGCTTAACACTATAGCGAAGGTGTGAAACTGTTCATATTTGTTACTTGTATAATTAGTAGAACTAGATACATTTTCGACATCAGAGAAAACAAACTCATTAAACCTGTAGTTCAGTGAGCCTGTATATGTCCATTTTTTGTTTTTGTATAATGGAATGTTTGAAATAAAATTTACTTCTCGCTGACTATCAATTGTACCTTTACTAAAGTTCTCATCAAATAGTTTTGAAGTGAATGCCGTTGGTCCTTGTAGATTGTATTCGAGGTTAAACATTCTTGTTTTAGGAAATTCTCCTTTAATTTTTTTACTAAAGGTAGCTTTTAAAATGGAGTCATTATTTTGAGCCAAAAGTATAGAAGCACTAATTAATGCTATGAATGTGAATTGAAGTTTTAACATACTATATTTAATTAAAAGTCGATCTGAAATCTTTGGGTGTTACCTTGGTTTTATTTTTAAATAATTTACTAAACGATTGCGGATGCTCAAAGCCTAGCTGATACGCAATCTCACTTACAGATAAGTTAGTTGTTACTAATGTTTCTTTTGCCTTTTCTATTAATTTGTTGTGAATATGCTGTTGTGTACTTTGTCCTGTGAGTGTTCTCAACATATCACTTAAATAATTGGAAGAAACGTTCATTTTTTCTGCAAAATATTGAACTGTTGGAAGTCCTAATTCTATATGTTTATCTTTTTTAAAATAGTCATCAAGCAATTCTTCCATTTTGCTCAATAAGTCATTTCCTGCTTTTTTTCTCGTTAGAAATTGTCTGTTGTAAAAACGATTACAATAATTCAACAATAATTCAAGATGCGAAACCATTACATCTTGACTAAACTGATCTATTGATGTCTGATATTCTTGCTCTATATTATTAAATATTCCTTCGAGCATTTTTTCTTCTTTTTCTGAAAGATGTAGGGCTTCGTTTACTGCATAAGAAAAAAAGCCGTAGTTTTTTATAACTTTTCCTAATGGATAATTTAAAATAAAGTCAGCATGAAAAACTAACCAATATCCTAAGACTTTGTATTTATCTTCGCTGCTTACTGATAAAATTTGTTTTGGTGCTGTCATTGCCAATACACCTTCATCAAAGTCATAGTAGTTCTGTCCGTATTTTAATTTACCACTTACATTTTTTTTCAGGGAAACGCCATAAAAATGAAGCAGAAAATGTAGTTCTTCTGTTTTTTCAGATGATTCTACATCACCCATATTAATCAAACTGATTAACGGATGAAGAGGTTTTGGCAATCCCATTAGACGATGCAATTCTGAAATGGAGTTTATAGCGAAATGATTTACAATTTTTGCCATAGTTCAATTTTAATTATAATCAACAACGCTTTGTATGAGTTAACATTGTTGATTCTTTAGATTTCTATTTTGTGTGTTATTTTTTCGCAAACATCCAAGCCCAAGCTATGAACAGAAATTGAATAGGTAGTCTTACGATGCTTGCAACAAACTTCTCATTACCTGTGTTGTAGTAACCTATGCTTTCAGGAATGTGAATTGCAAATAAAAATACAATCAACATTGCAATTATGAACTTTGCTGCAATTGCCCTTGTTTTAATTGGTATTAAAAGTATCGCTAAAACAATTTCAACGATTCCGCTAAAAATTATTAAAATCTTTTTTGCTGGTAACCACGATGGCATCATTGCAAAATACTGTTCGGGTTGTATAAAGTGCATTAACCCCATGAATAGGTAAAATGCTACTAACAAATAGAGAAATATTTTTTTTCCTGTTTTCATAATATGTTATTCAGCGTTTGCAGATATTTCGTTCCATTCTTTCCAAGTTTCCAATCTGTTGTTATAGGTAGGCTCTATCATTATTAGCGGTAATTTACCTAGAAATAACCTAAGTGGTGGATTAGCAGCATCTACTACTCTTAAAATAGCGTCAGCAGTTGCATTTGGGTCACCCGCTTTCAAACTACCTCTTGCAGCTAACATGGCTTCTCTAATGCCATTGTAGGCTTCTATTGGTGCACTAAAACTTGCTGAAGCTGTAGCCCATTCTGTAGCATAAGCTGCTGGTTCTATAAGTGTAGTTTTAATACCAAATTGAGCAACTTCTTGATTCATTGATTCGCAAATACCTTCTACTGCCCACTTAGATGCATGGTAAATACTCAAACTTGGGAAAGCCATTATACCTCCAATACTAGATACTTGTAAAATATGACCGTTTTTTTGATTTCTCATGATGGGTAAAACAGCTTGAATCATCCATAGTGAGCCAAACAAATTGGTTTCAATTTGTTGTCTAGCCTCACTCTCAGATATTTCTTCAACATAGCCAAAATGGCCAAATCCCGCATTGTTAACAAGTATATCAATTTTTCCAAAATAGTTAATCGCTTCGTTAACAGCTGAAAAACACGCTTCTCTATTATTTACATCCAAAGTAACTAGCAGTACTTCGTCACCATACTGTTGTTTTAATGAAGCTAAAGAGTCAATGTTTCTTGCTGTAGCAGCTACTTTATCACCACGTTTTAAAGCAGCTTCAGCCCAAACCTTACCAAAACCTTTTGAACATCCTGTAATAAACCAAATTTTTGTTTTCATTTTTATATAAGAGTAAATTAAAACTGATAATTATGATTTGTTAATTTTTCGGACACTTCCCATAGTTTTCTAGCCAAATCTTTGTCATAAGATTTATCACTTGATTTTACTAGCTCAGGATATCCTTTCATTTCCATTGTTTTAGTTGGACCGAAATACTCACCACCCTTCAGATTTTCTTCTGTTGCAGCTCGTAGAATAGGTAGTACTCCGATTTTAACATTTTGGGCAAGAATGTTATTCAAAATAACCGACATTAAAAATCCTGAATTTGCTTGCAGGTTTGTTTTTGTATAGCCGGGATGAGCCGCAGTTACAATCGTTTTGAAATTGTTGGCTTTCAAACGTCTGTCTAATTCATAAGCAAATAGTAAATTAGCTAATTTGCTTTGAGCATACGCTTGGTCTCTATTATATGATTTTTCGAAGTTCAAGTCATCAAAATGAATATCAGGCTTCATACTTTCCGTTTTATGAACGATGCTGCTTTGGACCGAAATTCTTGAATTAGGTGTGTATTTAAGTATATCCAATAACAAGCCGGTGAGTAAGAAATGTCCTAAATGATTAGTGCCAAATTGAACTTCAAAATTCTGTTTTGTCACTTCTCTTTTGGGTGGATTCATAACACCGGCATTATTTACCAAAACATCAAGTTTTGAATATTTGGAATGAAATTCATCTGAAAATTCTCGGATTGAATTAAAGTCAGCCAAGTCCAATTGCATTAAATGTAACTTCGCACTTGGGTTTTCTTTTTTAATTGCTTCTAGAGCTTCATTGCCTTTCTGCAAGTTTCTCGCAGTCATAATGATGTGAGCCTCTTTTTTACTCAATACTTTTGTTGCTTCAAAACCAAGTCCACTGTTTGCTCCAGTAATTAAAATAGTTTTCCCATTTTGAGGGGGAATGTTTTCTGCTGTCCAATTTACATTTTTCATATTATTAAATACTTTATAATTATGGTGTAAAGTTGAATTATTTTCAAATTTTATTTTTAGCTAAATCAAGGAATATTGTATTCAAATCACTTGAATTTATTTTAATTTGAATCAATGATGAAGTTTAATCGTTCTAAACAAAAAAATAAAATTTTGTTAATATTCAAATTAAAAGATGAAGTTAGCTGTTAGCTGTTAATTACATCATAACAAATTTAAACTAACGAGCAATATTGAAAATACTTCTCGTTAGTTTATTATTTAAAGTATTATTACATATGTTTCGGGGTAAAACCATCCTCACTTAATTCTTTGTGAACATAATCAGCTTTCATTAATGAGTCATAATCTACTTTAACATCTCTTCCAAGTTTAACTCTAATGCTGTCAACAATAGCGTAAACTACAGGAACAACAATTAATGTTAAGAATAAAGAGGAAATCAAACCACCAATAATTACCCACGCTAAACCATTATTCATTTCGGCAGCAGCACCTTTAGCAAGCGCAATAGGCACCATTCCAATTACCATGGCAATAGTTGTCATTAAGATTGGACGTAAACGTGCATGGTTTGCTTGTACTAAAGCTTTGAAAGTTGTTTCTCCAGCTTCTTTTCTGTGGTTAGCAAAGTCAACCAATAAAATTGCGTTTTTCGTTACTAATCCAATTAACATAATAATACCTAAAATGGTGAAAATATTAAGTGAATTATTAGTTAATGCCAAAGCAAATAACGCTCCAATAAATGATAATGGAATAGAAAACAATACTACAAAAGGTGTTACAAAGTCATCATATAAGGCAACCATTACTAAGTAAACTAAAATAATAGCAGCAAGTAACGCAATTCCTAAAGTACCAAAACCTTCAGTTTGATTTTCCATATCTCCACCCCAAACATAATTAACTCCTGTTGGACGTTCCATTTTTGAGAATACTGTTTCCCATTCGGTTGCAATAGTACCAGATGGTTTACCTACAGATTGTGCTTCAATAGTAACCGAAGTACTTTTGTCTCTTCTTTCTAACATACTTGGACCTGAACTTTCAATAACCTCTGCAAATTGAGATAATTTGATTTGTTGTCCCATGTTGTTAACAAAAATTAGATTGTTTACATCATTAATATTAGAACGATCATATTCATTGAATCTGATGTTGATATCATATTCATATTCCCCGGCTCTAAATTTTCCATCAGTATTTCCGTTGAAAGCGGTTTGCATAGTTAGACCAACTGTTTGAAGGTTTAATCCTAATGCTGCCATTTTATCACGGTCAACTTGAACTTTAATTTCAGGATTTCCAGCTTCTGAAGTCAATTTTACTTCCGATGCTCCAGGAACTTTTTTCAATTCAGCAGCTGCTTTTTGAGCAAATAACATTACATCATCAAAATTTGGCCCCGTAACCGTTAAGGCAATTGGTGCTTTATCTGCGCCCAATAATCCTACAGGAACAGTTTTTACTTTTGCTCCTACCAATTCTTTTTCTAACTGACGTTTGATTTTAGCCGCATATATAAACGAGTTGTCATCACGTTTTGCTTTTTCAACCAAAGAAATCAAAATTTCAGCTTTGTAAGCAGTAGATTGCGTAGCTCCCATACCATCACTAGTTTGACCTACTGTGGTAATCATATCAACGATGTTTTTATCTTTTTTTAGATAAGCTTCCGCTTTTTGAGTCATAAAATTGGTTTGCTCAACAGAAACATCTTTTGGCATTTCAATTTGAACTAAGAATTCACCTTTATCGGTTTTAGAGAAGAACTCACCACCAATAAATCCACCTCCTAATAATCCGAAAATTGAACCAAAGAAAATAACAGTAACGATTGCTAACGTTGTTTTTTTGTAATTTAAAGACCAAGTTAAAATGTCTGTTACTTTGTGAGTGAATTTATCTAGGTAGTTTTCAAAGCCTAGAATAATTTTCCCAAAAAACGATTCTTTATTTAAATGTTCTAATTTTCCGTAACGTGAGAATAACCAAGGCACAATAGTAAAGGAAGCCAATAACGACAATAATGTAGCAATAATTACTGTAACACAAAATTGCGTAATGATGTTAGAAACTAATCCGGTACTCATGGCAATTGGTAAGAATACCACCACGATAACTAAAGTAATTGCTGTAACAGTGAATCCAATTTCAGCCGCACCATCGTAAGCAGCGCGAACTTTATTTTTACCCATTTCCATGTGACGGTGAATGTTCTCTAATACTACAATCGCGTCGTCTACTAAGATTCCCACTACTAACGATAGACCAAGTAAACTCATTAAGTTTAGCGTGTATCCCATTAATGAAATTCCAATAAAAGTAGCAATCAACGAAGCTGGAATCGATACCATTACGATAGCAGCATTACGTAAACTGTGTAAGAAGAATAACATTACAAATGCAACTAAAAAGATAGCAAGAAATAAATCGTGCATTACATTATCAGCAGCAGTTAAGGTAAATTCACTACTATCGTTTGCAACTTTTAATTTTAAGTTTGATTTTGCATAATCTTGTTCAATTTTAGCAATTGCTTCTTTTACTTTTTTACTAACTTCAACGGCATTTGCATCTGATTGTTTAATAACTTGTAAAAGAATTGATCCTTTCTCGTTAATTCTTGAAATTTTAGTTACGTCTTTTTGCGCATCTTGAACATCGGCCACATCACCCAAACGTACTTGAACGCCATTGTTTGAAGCAACAACTAAATTTCGTAACTCTTCAACTGATTTATATTTTCCAGATAAACGAATGGTTGTACTGTTTTCTCTAGTTTTAATATTACCTGTAGGGAAATCTAAGTTTGAAGATAAAACAGCTTGTTGCACCTGAGGAACTGATAATTCAAATCCTTGTAATTTAGTTGCATCTAAGCTTACTTTAATTTCTCTTTCTTCACCACCTACTAAGTTAACTTGTGCCACACCTGGAACACGAGAAACAATAGGTTGAATTTTTTTATCTAACAAGTCGTAAAAAGCAATTTCATCCATACTTGCTGTTGCTCCAATAGTCATAATTGGTAAATCACTCAAAGAGAATTTACTTAATGAAGGTGGATCAACATCTTCAGGTAAGTCTTTTAAAACTGCATTGATTTTGCGTTGAGCATCATTTAAAGAATAATCGGCATCGGCATCCGCAGTTAGCGTAATCATTACTACCGATAAACTTTCGTATGACTTTGATTCTAATTTTTTGATGTTCTCCATGGTAGAAACCGCATCCTCAATTTTCTTGGTTACGGTATTTTCTACTTCACTTGGAGAAGCTCCAGGATAAACAGTTGAAACGGTAACTACGTTAATCTCAAATTTTGGAATTAACTCATAACTCAACTGTTTATAACTATATAGTCCACCTAATAATAGTATCGTAAAAAGTACGATAACCATAGAAGGTCTTTTAATTGATATATCTACAATTTTCATATAATCGGTTTTAAGTAAGCGTCTTTAATTATTTTACAATAGAAACTTTAGTGCTATCACTTAAGTTAATTTGACCGCTAGTTACTACTACGTCTCCATTGTTTAAGCCACTCAGAATTTCAACTTTGTCGCCAAACACTCTTCCTGCCACAACTTTTTTCATTACTGCGATGTCTTTTTCCACCACATACACTTGGTTGCTACTTACACTTCCTACAAAAGCACTTCTTGGAATTGTCATTAATTCAGGCTGTTTTCCTTCTGGCGCACCAAAAACTACAGAACCATACATTCCTGCTTTGATTTCATTATTAGGATTGTTTGTTATAGCCACTTCAATAGGGAAGTTTAAAGATGTGTCAGCTTTTGGAGCAATAAAAGTTACTTTTCCAGTGTATTCTTTATCAGGAAAAACACTTGCTTTTACTTTTACAACTGAACCAATTTTTAATTGTGCTACTTGACGCTCACTTACATTTACTTTCAGTTTTAACGAGTTTGTATTCACAATTTCGAACATTTTTGTTGGAGGCATTGCGCTTAAAATAGTTCCAACTTCAATGAATTTTTTATTGATAATTCCTCCGAAAGGCGCTTTTACTCTTGTATCACCCACATTAATATTAGCTTGAGTCAATCTAGATTTAGCGTTAATCATGTTGATTCTAGCTTGGTCTAATTGTTGTTTTGTAACACCTCCAGTTTTGTAAGCACTTTCGAATCGATTGAAATCGTTAAGAGCATTTTGATAATTAGCATTAGCTGTTTCTGCTTCAATATTTACAACATCACCTCTAATAATAGCAATAGTTTGTCCTTTTGCTACTCTATCACCTTCTTTTACTAAAATCGAAATTACTTTTCCTGAACGCTCTGCTGCCATTTCCAATTCTTGATCAGGAGAGAAGTTTCCGTTAGCAACAAAGTTATCTTCAACTGGGTTTGTTGCTACTGTAGCTACACGAACCGCAACACTACTATTTTCTTGAGCTACAATTGCAGTGTCGGCTTCATTTTGTTTTTTATTATTTATAAGAGTTACAACAGCAGCTCCTGCTAATCCTACACCTAAAACGATATAAATTATTTTTTTCATTTGATTATTGGTTTAATAAGTTTTTTAGTTCTCCTTTTGATTTTATGAATTGAATTTCTGCTAATTTGTATTCTAAAATAGCACTAGTATAATTGTTTTGTGCTTCAACTAATGCGTTTTCAGCATCTAATAAATCGGTTAATGCAGCTAATCCTTGTGTGTAATTGTTGTTGGTATTATCAAAAACTTCTTGAGCAAGTTGCGCGTTTTCTTTTTGATTGTTGATGGTAATCAAACTGTTTTCAAGTTGTTTTTTTGCATTGTCAAATGCTAAATCCAAAGCTAATTTTGTGTCATCAAGATCTACTTTTATCGAACTTAATGCATTGTTTGCTTGTCTTACTTTTGCTCTTGTTCCAAATCCTGTAAATAATGGAACTCTTAAACTTAATCCTATAGAAGAAAAGTCTGACCAATAAACGCCATCAGCTGGTTTTGCAAATAATGGCATTTCTGGACCTTGACCAATATAGTTGTAATTTCCAGTTAATGAAAGTGTTGGATAATATGCCGCTTGAACCGCCTTTTTTTGGTACGTTAATAATTGTTCTTGTTTTTTAAGTAACAAATATTCGGTTCTTCCAGTAACATCAGCTGTTGATGATAAGTCTTGTGGTGTAACTTCAAAAGCGGTGTTAGGAATGATGATTTTGTTTTCCATCGGCATTCCCATATAAAATTTCAACGCATTTTCTTGAAGCAAAATCACATTTAAAATTTGCTGACGTAATGAATTGATATTGTTTACACGAACCGTAATTCTATCGTAATCAATTTTTTTAGCTAAACCATTTTCAAATTGCCCTTTGATGATGTCTTTTACTTTGTTTGTGTTTTTCAAATTGTTATCAACTACAATAAGTTTTTGTTGTTGCACATATACTTGATAATAGGCATTTGCAACACGTTCGATAACTTGTTCTTCTGTTAATTGAGCGTTTATTTGGTAAAATTCTCTTGTAGATTTAGCTGCTTTTAAACCTGTAAAAACCGATTGGTCAAATAATGCTTGATTTAAAGAAACACCAGCCACAGAATTCCATTTTTGTCCAAGTGGTGCTAGAATTGTTGTTCCTGGAGCTCCAAAGAAATCGCCTGGTAAAGCGTTTAGTTGAAGAATAGGATTGTATGTCATGCTTCCATTAGCCGAAATTTGCGGTAAAGCTCTCGAACGAACTTCTTGAATTTTATACTCGCTATTTTCTACTTCTAGTTTTGCTTTCTTAGCTTCTGCTTTGTTTTCAAGCGCAAAAGTTATAGCATCTTTTAATGTTAGTGGTGCCACTTCTTGAGCACTTACTGACAGTGTAAAAGTTAATAAGGTTATAAGGATTGTATTCTTCATTGTTTATATAATTGGGTTTTTAAGGTGTTTTTCTAATTCGATAATTCCAGCTAATGTTGCTAGTGCTCTAATATGATATTCAAGAGCTTTTTGTCCCAGTATATGTGAGTCTTTTTCTAATAATGAGTTTTCGTTAATATCAAAAATTAAAATTTGATAAAATTTCACATATTCATCAATATCAACTTCTGCTCTGTATAATCCTTCCTTGATTCCTTTAATGATGTTTTTTCGGAAACAATTTGATAAAATATCAATTTGTACAATGTTTACTTTTTCATAGATATCAGGATAATGTTTTTTAAGCTGATAAAGTGGTGATGTATCCGCACCTTTAAACATCTCTCTGAACATTCTTTTCATTTCAAAGTTATCTTCTATAGCATTTAAATTTTGTGCTTCAATTTTAGCTATGATTTCTTGCACTTCTCCATGTGCTAACTCTATACTACAATCAATCAAAATATCTTTATTGCTAAAATATTTATAGATAGTTTTTTTAGATATTCCAATTTCACTTGCAATATCATCCATTGTCACACTTTTGAAGCCTAACTTCAAAAACATCGTTTTTGCTTTACTTATAATTTGTTCTTTCATATAAATTATTTTTTTGCAAATATAGTAAGGAAACTTATAAACCAAAATAGTTTCCAAGTTTTTTTAAAAAAATTAACATTGAAAGATTTAAAAATGAAAGATTTAATTAAGTATCAAGGTTTATTTTAAAGTAAAGTATAAGCTATACTTTGATAAATCATTTAGAATTTGAAAACAGATTGGCTAATAGGTAATTTAAAATTATAATATGCTTATTAAAATTTCAAATACTGTAAATATTATAAAAAGAAAATGATCATAATACTCTAAGAAGTTTTAGTTAAGGTGATTTGTAACGATAATTTATCTCTCAATATCTTCATATCTTCACCAACCTTTCTATCTAAAACTTTTGCATAATGTTGTGTAGTTCTTAAATTTTTGTGTCCAAGCATTTTGCTAACGCTTTCAATAGGAACTCCATTAGTAAGTGTTACAGTCGTTGCAAAAGTATGCCGAGCAATGTGAAAGGTTAATTCTTTTT